>CAYWTP010000156.1:0-8109 GCA_964461215.1 uncultured Ectothiorhodospiraceae bacterium
CTACGAAGAGGCCCCCGAGCCAGAATGGCCACTGGCGCCTGATGAGGTGTTTGAGCAGTTTCATGTTTGGACTCCTAGGTTCCCGAGCGCAACGCCTGCTTTCGGGTATGCCTGGTGGTTGGCCCGGTCACTCGAACTTCATAGCAACCACTGGGCGAGACTTGTCGCTACTCCACTCGTTCATCGATCCGTCGTACAGGCGGACGTTGTCGTTGCCGAGCAGCGCATGGAAGACGAACCAGCCGAGGCTGGCCTGCCCGCCCGAGTCGCAGTACACGATGGTTGGCTTTGAAGGGTCGACGCCGAGCAGCGAGGCGACCGCCTTGAGCTTGTCGGGCGGGTAGAAGGTTGCGGCCGGTCCCATGCTGTTCACGAAGAGCGTGAGCGGGAAGCTCTTGGCACCCGGGATGTGCCCCATCGCACCGGGCTGAACGAACTTCTTGTTATATGTCAGCCCCAGATAGACGTCCTGGCCGCGCACATCCACGAGCTGGGTTCCATCGCCCCCGATGGCCTTCTGAACGTCGGCCGTCGTGGCAAGCAAGTTGTTGTGCTCGGGGCCGGCAGCGTAGTTGCCTCTGTGTGCGTGGGTCCTGCCATAGTCGATGTCCCGCCCCTCGGCCGCCCACTTGGCGGTGCCGCCATTGAGCACGGCTACGTTGTTGAATCCGAAATACTTCAGGCTCCAATACAGCCGCGTGGCCTTCAACACCTCGCTGGGGTGCTGTCCGGCGCTGGTGACGATCACCGTACTGTCGCTATTCACCCCCCAGCGGGCTACCCAGCGCTGGAAGGTAGACTTGTCGGGCAACATGCCCATGAGCTTGACGCCGCCCTCCTGGCGAGCGGCGCGCACCCGGTCCCAAGGTACCCAGATCGAGTCCGGGATGTGGCCTGAGACACCGGTTGCGCCACCGCCGCCACCACCGCCGCCGCAGGCCTGAATCCCGCCAATCCCTCTCTTGGGCTTTTCGGTAAAGCTGTCTTCGTTGGCACGCACGTCCAGGATCACGACGTTCTTAAGGTTATTCGCAAGCCAGTCGGTCTCGACCACGGGCCCGGGGAGCGGGACGGCGGCCGCAACGCGCAGCATCAGCAGTGTGCCGGCAAGCACAGCCCACGCTGCGGCGGGCCAGAAGCGAGTCAAGCGTGTCCTCATGATCATTCCTCCAATAGGATCGGTTATAGGATCGGTTTCGGTTCAGCTCCTGCGGTGGGCTCGCCGCCCGCCGACGGCAACATTGAGGTTCATCTCATGCCGGCAGGTGGGACGACCCGACCACCGTGTCGGGGTCCGCCCTTGCACGGGGGATGGAAGTTCCGGGAGACCGCCGCCACCGGCTCGGTGGGAGCGGGCAGCGGCACTCTCCACGAAAGGTCTGCGGCGCGGTAGGGGCAGAGGGCACGAGTACCCCCCATCACCCGCACTTCGGAGCCGGTTTAACCGGCCCCGGCGTGCACACCGCCTGCAGACTCAGGTTGAGGGCCAAACTACCGCGGTCTCAGCGTCCGCCGGATGGGCTACCCCGCAGGCTTCCCACTCCCGCCGTCCGGCCGATGTCAGCTCCCGGCCCGGGCGGTATGTGGGACGCGGCCTCAGGGACCGCTGGTCGTGATTGGCATGGCTAGTCCTCCTCCAATGTCTATTCGGGGTCTATAGACTGGGCCCCGATCTGTTAGTCGTCCGTGGTCTCAGTAGCGGCGTCCGTGCTGATGCTGAATCTGCGCGCAAGGTGCGCCAGCGCCTTGGCATCCGGCTCGCCGATTAGCGACGGCGCCATGTTGTTCTCACCGCTGCGGGTGCAGGGCAGAGCTTGGCCCTTCCATGCCCCGCACGCGATCCGCAGCAGTACATAGGGGCTCGCTTTGGCGCGCCGGGACGCTGCCGCGAGCAGGTCTCGCTCCTCCGCGGTAGCCTGGTCGGCCAGCATGTCCGCCAAGGCCGGATACACCCGTTCGGCGTAATCGGCGTCCGGCTCGACCACAAACACCACCTCGGTGGGCTCGCCAGCCGCGAGTGGCAGAGAGAGAGAGACGTTATGCCCCGGCAGCAGGCGCGTATCGGAGAGCTCCCGCCAGCCACGGTTCGGGTCCCAATCCAGGTGCCGCTGGATCACATGCTCCAGCCGTGGGACGGATACGCCTTTCGGCCCGTTGAAGAGGATGCGGATCCGTGGCACCGAGTAGGTGGGAAGCGCATGCCCTGCACCCACGTTGTCGACCCGCAGCTCCACGCCGGCCCGCGTCCGTACCGCGGAGGCTTGAATGGCCCGGGCGGTGGTTTCCGGATCATGGATACCCGCGAAGCGGTGGCTTCCGCCGCTCATATGGCAGCCCTGGCAGCTCCTGCCTTCGCGCGCGTACCGGGACGAACGCCATTCCTCGACGGTATTCTCGAGCAGCTTGCCGTTCAGGCGCACGCCCTTGGATCCGAACTGGTGGCACGGCGCGCAGAAGGCGGGCTGGCTGAAGAAGCCCGCGCCCACAACTGGCCCGTGTGAAGTGATCTCGACGTCCCTCGGGCCGTAGCGTCGCTGCTCCCGTACGTGGCAGGCCGCACAGTCGACACCCTGGAATCGGCCGCGCGCCTTGAGGCCGTCTTGCTCCCAGGCCTCCTGCAGGTCGGCGCGAGGCATGTGGCAGCTCAAGCACTCCCGCCGCTGCGTGGAGGAGAGGGACCTGAGCTGCGCGAGCACACCGGGGGACATCGCCTTGGCGTGGAGAGAGTCGCGCCATTCCCGGAACTGCCTGGGATGGCACACGGCGCAGTGGCCGGGGGACAGGTCGCGAGTGGCGGGAGAATCAGCCTCGGGTACGTCGCCAGAGGCGACGACGGGGGAAGCCCAGTAGTCGCGGGCCTCCGAATAGGCCTCGTCCCCCATGGCGCGGCCCCAAAGACCCATGGAGAGCGTCCCCACGGCGAGCCACGTCAGACACCGCGCGATTCGGCGCCGGCAGTGCCGGACGGAACTCTCGCGGCCTCGAAGCAACCAAGGACGCTGCCTGGATGCGATCTGATTCCTCGGGCGTTGTTGACGGGAGGGGGCAACGTGGTCGACTGTTTGTGCCGCCCCCGACGCCGGGTACCTGGCACGAGCAGTAGTGCATGGTGCGGTGATTGGTGCCAGACTCGACCGCGTTTGCGGGGCGCCGCGGGGCATCCGCAGGCGGGGCGCTTGCAGAGGGCAACGGTCGACTAACACCGGCCCCCATACCCCAGGGTCGGTACGGGCGTAACGGTGCTCCAGCGAACGAATCCGCCCGCTAGCCCTAAGCGGGCTCGTTCTGCGCAGATGCGCAGCCAGTGCGCCGTGCTCCTTACCCATACTGCCCCCCTCCTGAGGCCTCCAAGCGCACCTAAAACACCAACCCGGCCCCGGGTCTTCGATTAAGGGTGCGTTGTTTGCACCCCTAAGCATGTCTTGCTATGCCCGGCTTGCGGAGGGAGCCAGAAGCCATTTTCCTACGATGAAAATGGTCTTATGGTTCCTCCCTTCATCGTCTTTCCGACGAAGTCTTAACATAGATTAATGGTTGGCACGGTGCAACACGTAGAGTATAGCCTTAGAGATAATGATGCGGGGGTAGCCCCGATTGCCATTACTTTGGCTCGCTCGTCGGCGCCGCAGGCGTGTGGGACGGGGATTGCCCCGTGTCCTTTGCGGACTCCAGCTCCGTCCACTCGGCGTCGGCGTCCTCGACGTAGTCGGCGGCGTATGGGCGCCAGCGGCTCTGCACGTCCTGGTTGAAGTTCAGGTAGAGGCGCCCGCCGAGGATGGTCCACGCGGTGGGGTCCACGTCGGCCATCTGTCCGCGGCTCGCTGCGTAGGCGCAGAAGCCCCCGTAGCGGGGAGCGTACTTCTCGGGGGCCTTGGCGAAGGCGTCGCGGTGGGCGGCACTGCTGAACCGCCACTCGGCGTCCTTCCAGCGGAAGGTATAACGCGGGTCGCCGGGCTCGGGATGGCCGTCGACGAAGTAGGCGACCGTATCGTAGCCGTGGATTGCCGCGCCGTGGCTGTCCACATTGATGGATCCCGCCACGGCGCCCGTTGTCGCCAGACCGAGGACCAGGGCGATCCAGCCTACAAGCCAAAACCGGCCGCAGCTCATCACGGTGGTGCTCATGAATGCCTCCTGGGATTGGTTTCCGGGGTCACACCAAACATAGAACGGGAAACGGCCCCGGCGCTTTCACGAGCCGTCGCGGCGGCTGCCGGGAGGCTTCGGCCGCGGCGCCTTGATCGCTACGAACGTCAAGACTAGTCTTTGTTGCACCCGTTGAGTTCTCTATCCAACGGATTCAGAGGATTGATCGATGTTGCCTAACAGGACGGCGTGGATGGTGCTGGCCATGTGCACAGCCATGGGTGCGGGCTGCACGGCAGAGCAGGAGGAGGCGCAGCCTGTGGTCAGTTTCAAGGCGGACGTGCAGCCGATCCTGAACCGCAATTGCGTCATCTGCCACCGTCCGAGTGCCGAAGGTTACAAGGCCAATGGACTCGACCTAACGAGCTACGACGGCATAATGAAGGGCAAGCGGAACGGACCGGTGATAGAGCCGGGATCGAGTAGGACGAGCGTACTGGTGCGGGCGATCAACTGGGACGCCAAGCCGCCCATCGTCATGCCCCACCGCAATCCACCTCTACCAAAGAAAGACGTTCAGATCATTCAGGCGTGGGTGGACCAGGGAGCCCGCGACAACTGATCGCCGTCGGGCCGGGGGTGACCTGGAGTTGGAAGGTCTGGGGTCGGGCCGCGACAACCGACCTCAAGCATTGAGGAGAGTGGGTCTGCTTGCCACGTGGACCGGCCTGCGAAGGCGTTATCAAGGCGGGAATTGCCCGACCCGTACTCGATCCCCCTGTTTGAAGCACCTCTGCCCGCCCCCGCGCAGCCCGCACCTGTAACCGGTGGCAGCAGCATGCGGCGCTTGCGGTTGGTGCAGAAAGGATGGAAGTGGTCCGCTTCCGGCGGGTAGCGTTTGGCCCGTGCACCCCGGCACGGGCAAATCTTGTGGGCGCAGCCTTCGGGGCCTTGCGGACAGTGGTCCGATCCCCTAAGTTTGGTGTCTCAAGTATCACCATCTTCTTATTTACTTGCACAACATTCCGGGGCTTATCCTCGTGCGACTGCCCATCCGTTGGAAGCTGTTCCTGTCCGTCGCGGGTCCTCTGGCCCTTGTCGCGGCGGGCATCGGGTACTACACGGCGCAGCAGCTTCGAGGTCATGCGGTGGCTCAGGCGCAGGCCGAGGCGGTGCGGCGGGCACAGGCTTCCGCCGCTGAGCTGGACGGGTGGCTCCAGCGGGTAGCTCAGGTTGCCCGCAGCACAGCAGCATTTATCGCGTCGAACCCCGGCCTGAAAGAGCCGCAGATCGGTGCGCTGGCCATGAGTGCTGTCGAGCAGGATTCCTTGATTCACGGTGCCGTCATCGCTTTCGCACCCGGTGTCTTCGACGCCAAGCGCCTATTTGCTCCTAGTGCCTACCGGGGAGATAAGGTGATCAAGACCGTGGAGCTGGGCAGTCAGGGCATCGACTACACCTTGCCGCGCTGGCGCTGGTATGCAGAGCCCGCCAAGACCGGCAAAGCGGGCTGGACCGAGCCTTTTCTGCCGGACCCCGTGGATGGCGCCCTGCTGCTGCGCTACTCGGCTCCCTTCGAGAGCGACGGGCATTTCAAGGGAATGGTTTCGATTGGTATCCGAGTCCAGGATCTGCAGCAGGCCGCTGCCGACGCTCTGGGCGGACGCCGTTTCGTGATCGTCACACGCGCCGGTCAATTTGTGGTTCATCCCGATCCTGGCCGCGTCATGCACGAGGACCTGATGGATGTGGCCCGCAAGCTGCATTTGCCCGGGCTGGCGTTGCTCCAGAAGCAGGTGGGGCGGGGAGGGGCGGGACTGGTGCGCACCAGGAGCTTCGGCACTCCCGAGCCCCACTGGGCGGTGTTCGCGCCCCTGGCTACCACCGGCTGGACCTTCGCCGAGGCTGTTTCGGAGCCACAGGCCCTGGCGGCCGTCGATGAACCGGTGCGCCAGCTCGTACTGGCCCTGAGCATCGTGGTGGCCGCCGGGGGAGCGCTGGTGCTGTTGGCTTCGGTGCAGATCACCAGGCCCCTGCGGCGGCTGGTCGGGGGCGTACGGCAATTGTCGGCCAGCGGCCTGGTGCGGGACAACGGCACTTTGCTGATTCATGACGAGGTGGGCACCTTGACCCAGGCCTTCGCCCAGATGGGGCGGGAGCTGGATGCCCACGTACGCGCTTTCCAGCAGCTTGCCGAGGAACGCGAGGCCAGCGGCCGTGCCCTGGAGGAGGTTGCCCTGCAGCGCGAGACGCAAAGCCAGGCCGCCGAGCGCGCCGGCCGGGAGCTTGAGGCGCGGAGCAGAGCCTTGCAGGACCTGGCGCAGGAGCGCGACGCCGTGCGGCAAGAAGCGGCCGGGTTGTCCGAGGAGAGGGACGCGCAGGCGGCGGAGATCGAGCGGCTGGAGCAGGAGATCCAGGTGCGGGCCGAGGCCCTGGAGCGTGTCGTGCAGGATCGGGACGCGCAGGTCGAGGCCTGCCGGGAGATCTCCCGGCGCGGCGCTGTTCTGAAGCGGGAGCTGTCCGCGCTGAGGGAGGAGCGGGAGGCTCGGGCGCAGGAGCTGGGTAGTCTGCGACGCGAGAATGAGGCCCAGGCCCAGGCGCTGCAGCGGGCGCGGGACAAGCGGCTGGCACAGTCCCAAACCATTGCACGGATGCAGCAGGAGCGCGAGGCCCAGACCGAGGAGCTGCTGCGCCAGCGGCGGGAGGTGGAGGCCCGGAGTCAGGACCTGGAGACTCTGCGAGACGAGCATGCCGCGTTGCACGAAGAACGGGACGATTTGGCCCAGGTGCTGGCGCACGAGAGGGCGGAGCTGAGGCGACTGCGCGATGAGCAGCAGAATCAGACGGCCGCCTTGCAGCGCCTGCGCAGCGAGCAGGTATCGCAGGAAGCGCATTGCCGCGGCCTGCGCCAGATCCAGGAGGAGCAAGCGGGGCTGCTGGCCACGGAGGCCGCTGCCCGCAAGGTGCTGGAGAGCGCACTGGAAGCGGCTCGGCGGGCTGCAGCCGGCATGTTGCCTCTGGTGGTGCCAGGGCCTCTACGCCGGGGTGATCTGGAGGTCCACGGGCTGCACGTGCCCGGCCGCTCATTCGCCGTCGGAGTTGTGGATTTCTTCCCGGACGCTCGTGGTGGCGCAGTCCTGATGGTGGGCGAAGCCGGTGAACCATCGCCCGGTGGCAGCGTGTTGGCGGCCTTCATGGGCACCCTGGTGCGGAACCTGGTAGACGAGAGCACGTCGCTGGACGAGATCCTCCGAGAGCTCAACGCCTATCTGCACGGTGCCAACGTGAACCTCCCCGTGATGTTGTTTCTGGCGCGTTATGACCCGGAGATGGGCGAGATCAGCTATGCCAATGCAGGCTATCCCCCGCCCCTGTTCACCGACGCCGCCGGGCAGGTGCACCCATTCAGCGAGGCCCGCGGCGAGCCCCTGGGGCTATCGGAGCGGATTCGCTGTGCCCGCGGCGTTGTCACGCTGCGCAGTGGTGAGATGGTGGTTTTCGCCAGCCCGGCGATTTCCCGCAGCGTCGTCTCGGCTGACGGCGTATCGGGCATCCAAGGTCTCCCGGCACTGCTTGCCACCTATGCCGCCGCGCCCCTGCAAGAGCTGGGCGAGCGCCTGCTGGACAAAGTCGGGGAGCCGCAGGACGGGGACGAGGCCGCGGATCGCGTTCTCCTGCTGGTGCGCCGAGATGCCGCCGTGGACCGCGCCGAGGACGTTGAGCAGTCCGATAAGCGCGCGGCAGGCCGCCTGGGTTTGGGCCGCCTGACCGCTCTGCTGCACCGGAGGTAATGGGCACATGCTGAGGATTGACCCAAGGCCAAGAAGTCCTCGCGCAGGGGAGCGGAGAGGGAAAGGCTAAGAATGTCTCGCGCAGAGGCGCAGAGAGCGCGGAGAGAACGGAACAACGACAATTGACCGGAACACGTTTGAGACTTCCGTGGACTGCCCTGGGCGGGCTGACCTCACGGCATATGCCCCCGAGGCCGACTTCCGCTTGAATCCCTTCTCTGCGTCTTTGCGC
>CAYWTP010000157.1:0-7549 GCA_964461215.1 uncultured Ectothiorhodospiraceae bacterium
TCCTGCAAACCTCACATGGACACCGCGTACTTGGCTTAAGAACTAACCTATGAAGCGCGGTTGGTCGGCCGCCGCGGGTGCTTTACCATTGGGCCCGGGCTGCGTAAACCAGGACATCGAGCGAGCAATGGACATCATCTACCTGCGCGATCTGCGTATCGAGACCGTCATCGGCATCTACGACTGGGAGCGCCAGATCAAGCAGACCGTAGTGCTGGATCTGGAGATGGGCACGGACATTCGCCGGGCGGCCGAGACCGACGACATCGCCGACACGTTGAACTACAAGGCCGTGGCCAAGCGGCTGATCGCCTTCGTGGAGCAGAGTGAGTTCCAGCTGGTGGAAACCCTGGCCGAGCGGTGCGCCGCCCTGGTGCTCCAGGAGTTCGCGGTGCCATGGCTACGCCTCCAGCTCAACAAGCAAGGGGCGGTCCGGGGTGCTCGGGACGTCGGTGTTGTCCTCGAACGGGGACAGAGGATCTGAGAATGCCCCGGGCCTATGTCAGCCTGGGCAGCAATCTTGAGCGGGAGAAGCACCTGCGAGCCGCCGTCGCGGCTCTGTCGCGGCGGTTCGGAGAGCTGATCCTGTCCAGCGTCTATGAAAGCCGAGCCGTCGGCTTCTCGGGTGGTGATTTCTACAATCTGGTGGCGGCATTCGATACCGAGGAGGAGCCGGCGGTGGTGGCCGCTGCCCTCAAGGCCATTGAGATCGCTCAGGGCCGGGACCGCAGCGGACCGCGGTTTTCCGACCGTACCCTGGACCTGGACCTGATCCTGTACGGAGATCGGGTTTGTCCCGGCGCGAGGCCGGAGCTGCCCCGGCCGGAGATCCTGGAGCATGCCCACGTGCTGGGACCCCTGGCCGAGATCGCCCCCTCTGAGCACCACCCGGTCCTGGGCCGGACCTACGCCGAGCTGTGGTATGCCTTCGACGCGCCAGGACAGCGCATCCGGCCGGCCGCGCTGGATCTGCGGCCGGCAAGCCGTGCCCGAGCCCATGAACTTCTGTAGTCACTGCGGCGCGCCCGTGGCGCTGCGGATCCCCCCGGGGGACGACCGCCCTCGCTACGTGTGCGACGCCTGCGGCAGCATTCACTACCAGAACCCGAAGGTGGTGGCGGGATGCCTGGCCGAATGGGCGGAAGGGGTACTCCTGTGCCGGCGGGCCATCGAGCCCCGCCGGGGGCTGTGGACCCTGCCCGCCGGGTTCATGGAGAACGGCGAGACCACGCGTCAGGCAGCCCAGCGGGAAACCCTGGAGGAGGCCAGGGCGCGGGTGGAGATCGTCTCCTTGTACTCCGTATTCGACCTGCCTCACATCTCCCAGGTCTACCTGCTGTTCCGGGGCCGGCTGCTGGCGCAGGACTTCGGTCCGGGCCCGGAAAGTCTGGAAGTGGGCGTGTTCAATGAGCAAGAAATTCCCTGGGACCGGCTTGCCTTCGCCTCCATCCGCCAGACCCTGAAGTGCTACTTCGCCGACCGCCGCCGCGGCAGCTTTGCGCTCCACACCGGAGTCATACAGCCCCAGACCGGGCCCGGGACGGAGGGGGCGGGGTAGGGTCGGCTGCCGGCGACCAGGCACCAGCTTGAAGGCTTGAGGGGCAGGCCCGGGGCTCGGAACAGCAATCGCCGGCCGGCAGGCTGCTTACGCCGTGAGCATGCGGCCGCCGTCCACGCCGATGGTCTGCCCGGTGATATAGTCGGCGTCCCGGATCAGGAACAGCACGGCATGGGCGATGTCCTCCACCGTGCCCTGGCGCTTGAGTGCCGTGCGCGAGATGATGCGCTGCTTGGTCACCTCGTCCAGGCCCGCCTGCGGCCACAGAATGGCCCCCGGCGCCACGGCGTTGACCCGGATCTCGGGTCCCAGCTCCCGGGCCAGGGCCTTGGTCAGCATCACCTTGCCGGCCTTGGCCACCGAGTAGACCGGATGGGCCTTCAGAGGCCGCTGGGCATGAATGTCGGCGATGTTCACGATACAGCCACCGCAGGCCTTGAGGTGGGCGGCGGCGGCCTGGGCGAGGAAGTACGGGACCTTGAGATTGATGCCCAGCAGGTCGTCCCATTGGTCCTCGGTGGTCGAGCCCAGCGGCGTCGCATAGAAGGTGGAGGCATTGTTCACCAGGACGTCCAGCCGGCCCCATCGCGCGAGGGCCTTGTCCACCAGGCGCGGCAGCCGATCGACCGCCAGCAGGTCGGCCTCGAGCAATGCCACCGAGCCCGGCCGGTTGGCGTCGAGCTCGGCCTGGAGCTGCTCCGCCGCGTGCCTGGAGCTTCGATAGTGCAGCGCGACGTTCATGCCGTGGGCATGCAGAAGCCGCACGATCCCGGCCCCGATCCGCTGCGCCGCCCCGGTGACCAGCGCCACCTTGCCGTCCAGCGGGGTTGTATAATCGGCCATTCTCAGTCTCCCACACCAAGCACGTGTCGCAACTCTAACGCAAACCCGGCCGGCGAATCACACCAGCCATGCAGGGAAATTCAGTAGATCCCGGTCGCGAGCGGGGCGCCGACCCCGCCGCTCTGCCTCCACCAGCCCCCGAGGCCCAGGCCTTCGTGGCACCGCTGCTGGCGCAGATCCGCCAGGCGATCGCCAGCGCGGGCGGAGGCATTCCCTTCGCCGAGTACATGGAAATGGCGTTGTACGCCCCGGGCCTGGGCTACTACAGCGCGGGGCTGCGCAAATTTGGAGCCGGCGGCGACTTCGTCACCGCGCCGGAGCTGTCACCGCTGTTCGGCCGGTGCCTGGCCCGCCAGTGCCACCAGATCCTGGCGGCCCTGGACTCGGGGCAGATTCTGGAGGCCGGAGCGGGCTCGGGGCGAATGGCCGCCGAGCTGCTGGCCGAGCTGGAACGCCTGCACACCCTGCCCGAGCGCTACCTGATTCTGGAGGTGTCGGCGCACCTGCGCCAGGTCCAGGCCGAGACCTTGGGAAGGCGCGTGCCCCATCTGCTGCCCCGGGTACAGTGGCTGGACCGTCTGCCACCGGCGGGCTTTCGGGGGGTGGTACTGGCCAACGAGGTCCTGGACGCCATGCCGGTGCACCGGGTGGGGCTCGGCGCGCGAAGTCGGGAAGACCTGGAGTGGTATGTAGGCGACGAGGACGGGCGTTTCGCCTGGCGGGCAGGTCCGGTCAGCGCCCCGCCGGTCACGGCAGCCATCGCCAGGATCCGGGAAGATGCGGGGCCGGCGCTCGGGCCCGGCTATGTCACCGAGGTCGGTCTGGCCGCGTCCGCCTGGGTACGCAGCCTGGGGACCATGCTGGCCGGCGGCGCTTTGCTGGTGATCGACTATGGCTTTCCCCGCCGCGAGTTCTACCATCCCCAGCGCAGCGGGGGCACTCTCATGTGCCATTACCGCCACCGCGCACATGACGATCCCCTGATCCTCACCGGCTTGCAGGACATCACCGCCCACGTGGACTTCACCTCCCTGGCAGAGGCGGCGGCCGAATCCGGGCTGAGGGTGGCAGGGTACACCTCCCAGGCGGATTTTCTGCTGGCCTTGGATCTGCTGGCCATGCTGGAGAGCGCGCGGCGCGACGCCGGCGAGGCGGGCCGTCTCGATCTGGCCAATCAGGTCAAGCGCCTGACCCTGCCTTCGGAGATGGGCGAGGTGTTCAAGGTGCTGGCCCTGACGCGGGGCATCGACCGGCCGTTGGCGGGATTCTCCGGCCGGGACCGGCGCGCGGGCCTGTGACGCATCCGTGTTCGGCTGAGGGCTGGGGGTCTGGCCGCAACACCGGCGCCCTGTGACGGGCTGCCCGCGGCGCACCGGCAACCATTGCCGGGTCAGGGTCAGGGCAGGGATAATCCCGCGACCGGCGCGCCGCGCCGACCTGACTAGGAGATCGCATGGATCTGGTGCTGCTCGTCAAAGCGTTGGTCATGGGCGTCGTAGAAGGGCTGACCGAATTTCTGCCCATCTCCAGCACCGGACATCTCATCATCGCGGGGGACCTGCTTCACTTCAACGACGACAAGGCCAAGGTCTTCGAGATAGTGATTCAGCTCGGGGCCATCCTGGCCGTGTGCTGGGAGTACCGGGTACGGCTGCTGCGAGCGGTCGAGGGCGTCCTGAGCGAGCGCGTCGCCCAGCGCTTCTTCGTGAACCTCTTCGTCGCCTTCCTGCCTGCCGCCATCGTGGGCCTGTTGTTTCACCACGCCATCAAGACCTATCTGTTCAACCCGGTGACGGTAGCCGCGGCGCTTATCGTGGGTGGTCTGGCCATCATGGCGGTGGAGCGCCTTGCCAGCCAGCCGCGCATTCACAGCGTGGACGACATGTCCTGGGGCGACGCTTTGAAGGTCGGGCTGGCCCAGTGCCTCGCCCTCATCCCCGGCACTTCCCGGGCCGGGGCCACCATCATGGGTGCAATGGTCTTCGGGATGTCACGCCAGAGCGCCACGGAGTTCTCCTTCTTCCTGGCGATTCCGGTGATGTTCGCGGCAACTTTCTTCGACCTGTATCAGAGCTGGAATCTACTCTCGGCCAATGATCTGGAGGTATTCGCGGTAGGCTTCGTCACCGCCTTTATCAGCGCTCTGCTGGCCGTCAAGGGCCTGCTTCGCTACATTGCCCATCACAGCTTCATGGCCTTCGCCTGGTATCGAGTCGCGCTCGGGGTGGTCGTGCTGGCGTATTTCTGGTGATCTGCCGTGGCGTGCCTGGCGCGGGCGACCAGAGATGACGCTGGAGTCAGCAGGGCGGCCCATCGCTGACAGGACACGGATGGCCCCGAACCAATGCCAAGTCGCGCCGGAACACTTCGCGGGCTAACGCCCGCTCCTCCGAGATCAGGCTGGCGGCGCGGCCACCCTACCCAGTAGGCCCGGAGGACCAGTCCAGGCCCGTCACCAGTGCACCGGCCAACCAGCCCTTGAGCAAGCCCGCGGCACGCAGGGCAACGTCCTCGGGAACGTTCCACGGCACCAAGGCTTCGCACAGCTCGGCAAACACCGCGCCCTGCGCCGCGGCGGCCAGGGCGGCTGCCTCGTCGCCGGGCAGCGTGCGGTAACGGGTGGTGAGGCCGTCGCGCCAGACCAGCACCTGCGCCGGCTCGGACAGCATCACCGGCGCCGATGCGGGCGCATGGTCCTTCAGCTCGCGCCAGCGGGCCGGGGTATTCCAGCGGCAGGTCGCGCGCCGCAGCGAAGGGTGCAGGCTCACCCGCAGATCCGGCCAGGCCTGGGGCGGGATCCGCGCGGCATCGGCCTCGGCCGCGATGGGGGCATCGGCGGCGTCGAAGGCCTCGGCCAGAGTCCACTCGAAACGGGCCAGCTCGGCCAGATCCGGGCGCGCCAGGTAGGGCGGGTGTACCGTCAGAAAGTCCGCCAGCTTGCGTCCGAACCAGCGCAGGGAGAAGTGGGTGGATGGAAAAGCCTGGATATAGTCCCGGCTCAGAGTGCTGAACGCCTCCTCCCCGAGCACCGCCCTCAGGGCCTCGTAGTCGGTGGCCAGGGCCTCCTCCAGCCGGGCGTGATAAGCATTGCGGTAGATGTCCAGGCGCACCTCGGCCGCCAGCCCCGGGGTGCTCTGCACCCGGGCCACGATCTCGCCAGCGCCCTCCAGCAGATGGGCCTTGAAGGCGGTCTGCAAATCACTCAGGCCCGACACTGCCCACCGCCTCCGACCACAACGTCCTGCGCAGTGCCGGTGGTCACAGCACCGCCCGCCTGTACGTGCCGGGCGGCTACCCGGTGATCCGGTGCCCGGCGCTGGCCGGGCGGCTGCAGCGCAGGCATGGCTCGGTACTCCGCTGCGTGCCGCGGCGCAGGGCCCAACGCCCGCGCCTGGTCCAGCTCGGCCAGCAGATCGGCGAACGGCGGAAAATTGTCGTCTCGTTCGATCATCGTAGAGACGACACCGAAGCGGGCCACGGCCTGACGGTAGAGGTCCCACACCGGATCGACCACCGGATGATCATGGGTGTCGACGATGTAGTCCCCGTAATCGGTATGCCCTGCCAGGTGAAACTGCCAGACCCGCTCCACGGGCACGCCCCGCAGATATTCCGTGGGATCAAAGCCGTGATTGACGGCACTGACGTAGATGTTGTTGATGTCCAGCAGCATTAGACAGTCGGCTTCCTCGGCCACCGCTCGGTAGAACGCCCACTCGCTCATCTCCGACTGGCGGTAGCTCACGTAGCTGGATACGTTCTCCAGCAGAATGCGCCGTCCCAGGAAATCCTGAACCTGGCGTACGCGCTGCGCCACATGGCGAACCGCTTCGCCGTTGTAAGGTAACGGCAGCAGGTCGTGCAGGTGGTGGCCCCGGTGGCCGGCCCAGCACAGATGGTCCGAGATCCAGACGGGCTGTACCCGTTCGGCCAGCGCCTTGAGTCGCCGCAGGTATTCCCGGTCCAGGGGATCGGTGCCACCGATGGACAGAGAGACCCCGTGCATCACCATGGGGTAGCGCTCACGGATCCGGTCGAGGTAGTAAAGGGGCTTGCCCCCGGGAACCATGTAGTTCTCGGAGATAATCTCGAGCCAGTCGACGGCCGGTGCCTCGTTGAGGACGGTCTCGTAGTACACCGGCCGCAGGCCCAGGCCATACCCGAGATCCGGCCGGCCGGGCCGGGACTGCTCGGCTGCTTGCGTCATCGCGTTCTCCATGGCGTACCGAACACCAATGCCCGGGAGGGTGGGCGCGCAACGCCCACCCTCCCGGGCAGCGCGCTTACTCGTCCTTGATGGAGCCGCCGATGGCTTCGCAGGCGTGCTTGGACATGGCGACGAAGCCGGTGCCCTGGCAACTTGCCATGCCCTTGCAGGCATTGTTGGCGGTCTTGCAGTCGTTGTGGCCCTTGCAGGCGTTCACCCCGAAACAGTGGACCTGGGCGTCCTCGCCGGAGCTGGCGGCCACCGGAGCCGCGGCGAACATCCCTGCCGCGGCCAGGGCCAGGGCGGTACCAACAGTCTTCTTTGCATTCATCGGTCTCTTCTCCACGCAGTTTGATATTGGAACGCTGTTCGCCTCGTCCCCGGGGACGAGGCCTGTACGAGCGGTGGAATCCGTTTTCGGTTCCTTTCCGCTACCGGGTGATTCCTGGACCCCGGCGGCCGGGGAAAGTGCCGGGGATACCGCAGGTCAAACCCGTATCAACCACACAAGACCGCGGTGCGGGTCGGGATCTTTCACCCCTGGAATGCAGGCGTGCCGCGAGCCTTTGACTTTTCCCCTGGCCTCATGGCACCGTTGACACCGGCGTTGCGCCATGGGCCTGCCAGGGGGGCTCATGGGGTGATCGGGCGGCACCCTGAAAAAAGGAGGTGATCCTATGTCTCATGACAGTATGGGTTTGGCTTCCGGAGAGACTTGTTGACGCCGAGTTGACGGAGGCTCCCAGTACGTCAAACGAGGCCCCATCCGGTGTCGGATGGGGCCTTTTTGTTATTGAGCTTGTATGATTCTGGCACGACCTTGAGGGGTGTCGACTAGGGAACCCACCGTCGGCAGGGAGCACGTGTTCGACATGTCTAGAGACCCGCGAATATAAGCCTGCTCGGCAGCGTTTGAGCGCTTTGACGAAGAATGGATCTGG
>CAYWTP010000157.1:7559-7961 GCA_964461215.1 uncultured Ectothiorhodospiraceae bacterium
ACGCCCAGGCCTGCGGGTGCTGCCGGGGATAGTACCCAATCGAAGCCAGCGCATCCGCCGGGACGATGATCACATGTTGTTAGAGATGAACGCCTCGGCGGTTCAATTCGGAGGCGCGCGCGGATTGCGCTTTGCGGTATCCACCCTCCGGGGCTCACGTCGATTCTGGACCGTATTGCTGGAGCTTGCGCCAGAGGGTGGACTTGTCGATGCCCAGCACCTCGGCGGCGCGGGTGCGATTGCCTGCACAGGACTCCAGCACCTTGAGCACGTAACGCCGCTCCAGCTCGGCCAGGGTCGGCTGGTCCGTATCGATGCCGGATCCGCCGTAGAGATCTTCCGGCAGCTCATCGACCGTCAGCACCGGTCCCTCGGCCAAGGCGACGTGCCGCTCCACCAGAT
>CAYWTP010000158.1:0-7857 GCA_964461215.1 uncultured Ectothiorhodospiraceae bacterium
CTGGGCCTGGGCTCGCGACAAGCGGTAGCCCTGCTCGCCCAGCCCCCGCCCGGGCTCCAGATCCTCCGGCCGCGAGGCATTCGCCCCGGCCCGCAACAGCATCTCCTGCACCGCCACCCCGGCGGGCCAGGCCTGAGCCAGCAGGCGTTCCCTGGCCTCCTCCCGGCTGGCCGAACTCCTGATCAGCGCGATCACCGGATCGATGTTGGCCAGGGCCACCGCAAGCCCTTCCAACACGTGAGCACGCTCCCGGGCCTTGCGCAGCTCGTACAAGGTGCGCCGAGTCACCACCTCGCGGCGGTGCCGCACGAAGGCCTCGATGATCTGCTTCAGCGTAAGCAGGCGGGGCTGGCCATCCACCAGGGCCACGGTGTTGATCCCGAACACCGTCTGCATATTCGTGTGCTGGTAGAGGTTGTTGAGCACGACCTCCGGGACCTCGCCGCGGCGAAGCTCGATCACCATGCGCATGCCGTCCTTGTCGGATTCATCGCGCAGCTCGGTGATCCCCTCCAGCTTGCGCTCCTTAACCAGCTCGGCGATGCGTTCCAGCAAACGGGCCTTATTGACCTGATAGGGCAGCTCGCTGACCACGATCCGCTGCCGCCCGCCGGACTCATCGGTCTCGGTCCGGGCGCGGGCACGCACGTAGATCCGGCCGCGCCCGGTCTCGTAGGCCTCACGGATCCCCGACGCGCCGTTGATGATGGCGGCCGTGGGAAAATCCGGCCCCGGCATGTAGCGCATGAGTCCCGCGACGGTGATGTCCGGATCCGCGATGTATGCCAGGCAGGCGTCGACGGTTTCGGTGAGATTATGGGGCGGAATGTTGGTGGCCATACCCACCGCGATGCCTGCCGCGCCGTTGACCAGAAGGTTCGGCACCCGGTTGGGAAGAACCGTGGGCTCCTGCTCCTTCTCGTCGTAATTGGGAACGAAATCGACCGTCTCCTTGTCGATATCCTCCAGCAGGAAGGAGGACAGCTGCGTCATGCGGCATTCCGTGTACCGATAGGCCGCCGGAGGATCGCCGTCGATGGAGCCGAAATTGCCCTGCCCGTCCACCAGCATGTAGCGCAGGGAGAACGGCTGGGCCATGCGCACGAGGGCTTCGTAGGTGGCCGAATCCCCGTGCGGATGGTACTTTCCGAGCACGTCACCGACCACGCGGGCGCACTTGACGTACGGCCGGTTCCACACATTGCTGTTCTCGTGCATCGAGAACAGGATGCGCCGGTGCACCGGCTTGAGGCCGTCCCTGACATCGGGAAGCGCCCGCCCCACGATCACGCTCATAGCGTAATCCAGGTAGGACTGCTTCATCTCCTCTTCTATGTTTACCTGGAGGATTTCTTTGGCAAATTCAGCCATTGTGGTCTTGTCTTCCGTCGGCGAAGGCCGAACGTTGCGTCCCGGCCCAATAAACCGGCTGATGATACCACAGTCATGTGACCCGCCGCATGGATGCGGGGCTGCGGATCACAGGCGTCATGATCGAGGGCCCGGGTATCGGTGGACCCGTGGGGTTGGCACGACGAGGGTGTCATCGGATGGAGTGCCGGGCCCGGTTACGCTTGCTACGGTCCGCTACGGAGACGCGTCATGCTGGCTTTCAGAGGGTGGATTGCACTACTGACCGTGGGCCTGCTGGCCGCCCGCGCATGTCCGGCCACGGCCGGCGAATTCGACCAGGGCCTGCTGTGGAAAGTGGAGGTGCCGGGTGCGGCCCCCAGCTATGTCTTCGGCACCATGCATAGTGACGCCCCCAGGATCGTGGCCGTTCCCGGACCGGTGACCGAGGCCTTCGCATCGGCGACGACCTACGTAATGGAGATGGTGCCGGACACGGCCGCCGTCGGCTCCTTGCTCAAGGCCATGACCTTCGCCGGTGACCGGACCCTGGAACAGGTCCTGGGCCCGGAGCTGTACCGACGCACGGCGGCCGCCTTGGCAGCCCACGGCATGAACGCGGATCAAGCGCAAAAGCTCAGGCCCTGGGCTGCCTTGCTCACCCTGAGCATGCCGCCGACCGAGACGGGGCTGGTGCTGGATCTGAAGCTCTACCTGGAGGCGGTGGCGGACAGCAAGGCCGTGGTCGGGCTTGAAACGGTGCCCGAGCAGGTGTCCATCTTCGCCGATCTGCCGCTGACCGAGCAGATCAGCCTGCTCCGGGACACGCTGGACAACGCCGTCCTCTTGCGGGACGTCGAGGCGAAGCTGGTGGAGGTATACCTGGCCCGCGATCTGGCGGGCATGGTGGCGCTCAACGAGCAGACCATGGCCACCGGCGATCCGGAATTCTCCAGCAAGCTGGTCAAGCGCTTGATCTCGGATCGAAACCGGCGCATGGCGCGGCGGATGGACCGGTACTTGAGACAAGGCAACGCCTTCGTCGCCGTCGGTGCCCTGCACTTGCCGGGGGACGACGGGATACTGACGCTGCTGGCGCGGCGGGGATATAGGGTCAGCAGGGTCTATTAGGCCGTGGCCTATGGGCCTGAGGCTTGAGGGTGGACTCAGGCGGTGGCGGGCCGTGCAGAACGTCGGGCGGCCAGGGGCAGAAGGCCGAGGGCCGAGAGCAACAGGAACGCTGCGCCGGGCAGAGGTACCGGGCCGACGAGGGTTATGTCACCGGGCAAGATCACTACCCCACCACCTCCGACGGGCGTAACGGTGACCCCGCCGTTCACGGTATAGCTGCCGCCGCTACCGCCGGTGACTGTCACGCCGGGGTCGACGGAAACCGAGCCGTCGAGCAGGTCGATGGTTCCGCCGTCTCCGGCGGTCAGCGAGGCCTGGCTTTCCAGGATGATGTCGGAGGTAGCAGTCAGGGTGATGGTGTGCTCGGCCGCCAGGGCGCCGCCGAAGACCAGCACGTCATGCGTGGCCACCAGCGTCAAGGTGCCGCCGGCCCATAGGCTGTCGGGGGTCAAGAGCGTATCCCCGGCAATCTCGATGGATGCGGCGTCGTCCACCGGCGCCGTCGATGCTCCCGGGTAAGGCCAGGCTGGCGGGGAGCTACCGTAGAGGTGAATGGTACCGTTCTCAGACGTGAGGTTTACGGAGTCGAAGAGCGTATTGCCGGCATTGAGCACGCTCAGATCAAGGTACGCATCCCCGGAAACCGTCAGGTCCAGGGTGATGCCAGCCGGCGCTGCGTCGGCGACGGTCAGATCGACCGGCCCGACAAGGCTCAGCGCCGATGCGCCGGAAGCGGCGAACAGCCCGAACAACGCGGCTGTGATCATGATCCAGGATTGGGGGCGGGGCTTGCGGGCATCCATGGGGCCATCCATGTGCGTCACTCCTCCAAGTGAAGATCCGGCGGTGGTCTAGTGAAATCTTGCGAAATCTTAACCGAGGACCGCGACACGCTCAAGCGCGACGTCTCCCTGTCGGTACCCTATACCGCATCGCCGCAGGCTGGCCACATGAAGCTGGTAGCCGAAATCCCGGCCCCCTCTCACAGATACCGCCAGGCATCGAACATGGCCGCCTGCCCCCGATAATTCCCCTGGGCGTCCAGCAGATTCCACACCGTCGCCCGCTCAATTAGGAAGCGCCTGCCGGTGGCCGAGACCCTGATGCCCGAGTAGTCATCGACGTATCCCTGCTCGCTCACGCCGCGCAACAGGCGTGTGCGTTCACCGCGCTCCACCGCCTCGGCCGACAGCCTGGACGGGAGTGCGGTGAAATCTTTCCACTCCATCTCGAACAGCGCCAGCGCCGCGCGGTTAGCGTAGTTGAACACCGGATCGGGGCTAGTATCGTGGGAGACAAGCACGAAAGTGGCCAGAAAGAGGCGGCGGGACGCCTCCGCCAGCGTGAGACCCGACTCGATTAGCTCCCGCCCGTTCCACCGGCGCAAGCTGTCGGCCAGCAGCTTCACGTGGCCGGCGAGGTAGTCGTTGGCCGGACCGGGAGCTGCAATGCGGGACATGAGTGTACGTGCAGGGGTCGACAGCACTCACTCGCCCGCCGGCCCCTCCCCGTGATCGCCGTGTCCCCCGTGCTGAGCTTCCTGGGGCTCAGCCGCTGATTCCGTTCTCAGCACGCCGGCGCACACTACCCGATTGCGGCCACGCTCCTTGGCCAGCAGCATGGCATTGTAGGCGGCGCCCACCAGGGCGTCTCCGGCCTCTACCATGACTGCGCCTCCCGCCGGGGGGTACAGAGTGGACACGCCCACGGAAATTGATACCGGGAGCTGGGTCCCGTCCGGCGCCAGAAAGGTATGCTGGCGCACCGCCGCCCGCAACCGTTCGCCCAGTTCGACCCCGGTGGCCGAGTCCATACCGCCGGCCAGGAGCACCAGGCGTTCCCCTGCGTAGCGGGCACGCACGTCGCTCACGCGGCCGTGCTCGGCAATCAGCGCCCCGATCTCGCGCAGGATCCGATCACCCGCCTTGTGGCCATACTCCAGGTTGATGCTCTCAAACCGATCCACGTCCAGCAGCACGCAGGTCAGGGGCTGGGAAAGGCGCCCGGCCCGCTCCACCTCCTCCTGCAGACGCTGGTCGAAGAAACGCCGGTCATTCAGGCCGGTGACGGGCTCGATGAGGCTGCTCTGACGGGCCCTGTGCTGGGCCAGATGGTTGGCGATACACAGGGCCGCAATGGCGGCCAGGCGCTGAAGAAAGTCCGTGGCATCATCGGAGCGGAAACGCTTGGGGTTGAGGCTGGCGAAATGCAGCACCCCGATGGCGGTTCCCAGCCGGACCAGCGGCAGCGCACCGATGCTGGCAGGTCTGGCCTGCGGCTCCTGGGGGAACATCCAGGCGTGCTCCTCGGTCCGGTAGGGTCCCAGCAGCGGCGTCGAGCCCATGGCGCGGATCTCTTCCAGCTCCGAGGACGCCGTCACGAAGACCAGGCGCTGGCGCAGCTTAAGCCCCACGCCGGCGGCCTCCAGCGCCCGCTGAAACTCGTAGTCGGGATCTGCCAGGGAGAGAGTTACCGCGTCCAGATCGAACAGCTCCTGGTAACCGAACACCAGGCGCTCGAACACCTCGCGCAATGTCTCGGCGGCTATCAGTCGCAGCTCGATGGTCTGAAAGCGGCGCAGAGTCTCCTCGTTGTTCCGCGCCAGGGCCTTGATGGCGCTGAGCTGCTCGGCAAGGCGCTCGGCCTTCGCCGCCTCCGCAGGGGATAGGGCATGCCTTGGCTCGCCGTCTTCGGGGGTCATGGCTAGGTTGTGTAATGGCCGATGCCGCGCAGACGCCGGTAACGAGCTTCTACCAGCTCGTCGGCGGACAGCGACGCGAGAGACCGGAGCTCGTCCTCCAGCGCCTGCCTGAGTGAGGCAGCCATCTGCTCAGGATTACGGTGCGCTCCACCCAGGGGCTCTTCGATGACCCGGTCAACCAGTCCGAGCTCGTTGAGACGCGCCGAAGTAATACCCATGGCCTCCGCGGCCTCGGGCGCCTTGTCGGCACTCTTCCACAGGATGGACGCGCAGCCTTCCGGCGAGATGACCGAATAGGTGCTGTACTGCAGCATGAGCAGCCGGTCGCCCACACCGATAGCCAGGGCGCCACCGGATCCTCCCTCGCCAACGACGGTGCACACGATGGGTGTGCGCAGATCCGCCATCACCAGCAGATTGCGGGCAATGGCCTCGCTCTGGCCCCGCTCCTCGGCCCCTACGCCCGGATACGCACCCGGCGTGTCAATGAAGGTCAGGATGGGAAGCCTGAAACGCTCGGCCATCTGCATCAGGCGCAGGGCCTTGCGGTAGCCCTCGGGACGCGGCATGCCGAAATTACGGTGGATCTTCTCCTTGGTGTCCCGGCCCTTCTGATGGCCGATCACCATCACCGGCAGCTCCCCCAGGCGCGCCGGACCACCCACGATGGCCTGGTCATCGGCATAGGCCCGATCTCCGTGCAGCTCGTGGAACCCGGTGAAGATCCGCTCCAGGTAGTCCAGCGTGTACGGACGCTGCGGATGACGGGCAAGCTGGGAGATCTGCCACGGGCTGAGGGACGAGAAGATGGACTGGGTAAGCTCCTGGCTCTTCTTCTCCAGCCGTGCAATCTCCTCCTCAATGTCAAAGTCGGCATCGTGGCCCACATAGCGCAGGCCTTCGATCTTGGCCTCCAGCTCGGCAATGGGCTGTTCGAATTCCAGGAAGTTGAGGTTCATGAAAACGTCCGTGGGACCCCGGCGCGCGTAAAGACATAAACGTTACCGGGGCGCGGGCCGGGAGGCAAGGGGAATGAGGCGTTCAGAGCGCGACCGCACGGTGGCTAGTGTCAAGCATCCCCTTACACGGCCAGCCCCCCTGGGGACGTTCCGTGGGTTCCGTGGCCAATCTCTCCCGGAGAGAACCCCCGCAGAGACGAGAAGTGAAGAGGGCCAAAGACCAACTCATTTGCTCTTGCGGTGAATTCTTCACTCCTCACACCCTACCTCCCTCAATACTCGACCTTCACCCCCTCCTGCCCGGCCAGCTCGCGCAGGCGGTGGATCAGCTCCTCGGCGGGGGTAACGCGCCAGGCGTCACCCAGGCACAGGCGGGCGGAGGCGTCGGGGCGGCGGTAATCCAGGAGCACCGGCGTCCGGCCCTCCCGGTAGGGTCTCAGCACCTCGGCCAGGGCCCCAGCGAAGCCGTTGCCGGCCCTGCTTGCATCCACTTCGATCAGCACGCGTTTGGCGAATACGCCCCGGGCCTGGTCGAGGTCGTACACCTTCTGCACGCTCATGGAATGACCGCCGTTGCGATCGTCGGGAGCCACATCGCCCTCCAGCACCACCAAGCGGTCCTTGGACAGCAGATCGGCGTACTGCTGATACACGTCCGAGTACACCACCGCCTCCATCCGCGCAGTCCGGTCGTCCAGCGTCAGGATAGCCATGCGGCCCCGCCTGCTGTTCACGGTGCGCATCGCGGTAATCAGGCCGGCCACGATGGCCGGCTGGCTGCGGGGCGGCTTGAGCGCCCCGAGGCGGCCGGTGGTGAAGCTCTCCAGCTCCGCCTCCCAGCGCGCGATGGGATGGCCGGTGAGATACAGGCCCAGGGTCTCCTTCTCCCCGGTCAGGCGCTGGTCGTCCGGCCACTCCGGCACCTCAACGAGATCCTGGCTGGGACCGGCCTGGGGGATAGGGGTACCGAACAGATCCGTCTGCCCGGCAGTACTGGCGCGCATGATCTGGTCCGCCGCCTGCAGGGCACTCGTCAGCGACGCCATCATACTGGCCCGGTTCGGCCCCAACTTATCCAGGGCGCCGGCCCGAATGAGCGCCTCCAGCACCCGGCGGTTGAGCTTCTTCAGGTCCACGCGGCAGCAGAAGTCAAAGAGATCCCGGAACGGCCCGGCCTCCCGGCGTTCGGCCATCACCGCCTCGATAGCGGCCTGGCCCACCCCCTTGATGGCCCCCAACCCATAGTGAATGTCGGCATCGCCCCCCACCGTAAACGCGTAGTCGCAGGCGTTCACGTCCGGCGGCAGGACCTTCAGGCTCATCTCCCGGCACTCGTCGATGAGCCCCACCACCTTGTCGGTGTTGTCCATGTCCGCCGAGAGCACAGCCGCCATGAAGGCGGCCGGATAGTGGGCCTTGAGCCAGGCCGTCTGGTAGGCGATCAGGGCATAGGCGGCCGAGTGCGACTTGTTGAAGCCGTAGCCGGCAAACTTCTCCATCAGATCGAAGATGTAGGTGGCCGTCGCGCCGTCCACGCCCCGCTCCTGGGCGCCCTTGAGGAAGATCTCCCGCTGCTTGGCCATCTCCTCGGGTTTCTTCTTGCCCATGGCCCGGCGCAGCAGATCGGCCCCGCCCAGGGTGTAGCCCGCGAGCACCTGGGCGATCTGCATCACCTGCTCCTGATACAGGATCACGCCGTAGGTGGGCTTGAGTATG
>CAYWTP010000159.1:0-7838 GCA_964461215.1 uncultured Ectothiorhodospiraceae bacterium
ATCAAGCCCACGGTGTCGAGCACGTTCATGATGAGGCTGCCCCGGTATCTGGCTTCCTGCCCGGCCATGTTGAGGGCGGCGATGCGCCCGTGCTCGACGGCCGTGGGCTGGATGGCGTGAACCGAGCGGGCACCGGTGGAGAAGTCCGGGCTGGCCGCGACGTCCCCTGCCGCGTACACGTCCGGCACGGGACTGCGCAGGTACGGGTCCACCTCGATGCCGCGCGGCCCGGCGATGCCGGTACCTTGCAGGAAGCCGGTATTGGGGCGCACACCGACGGCGGTTATCACCAGGTCGGCGTCCAGATAGGTCCCGTCGCCCAGACTTACCCGCAGCGGCGCGGCACCGTTGCCCTGCAGGATTGCTGACACCTTGGCGTCCACCCGCACCGCGACGCCGGCGGCCTCGCACCACCTGCGGATCAGCGTGCCGGCCTGCTGGCTCATCATGCGCGGCACCATGCGGTCACCGGCCTCCACGACGGTGAGCGCAACGCCCCGCCGGACCAGGGACTCCAGGATGATGGAGCCGATGAAGCCGGCACCGATCAAGACGACCCGTGCCCCCGGCTTGGCCACCGTGGCAATGCGGCGGGCGTCGTCCAGGGTCCAGCAGCCTTGCACCCCCGGTAGATCCATGCCGGGCAGGTCCGGCCTGATCGGGCTGGAGCCGGTGGCGATCAGCAGCTTGTGATACGGCAGGGAGTGCCCGTTGTCCAGTTCAACTACGTGCCCCTCCGGGTCCACCCGCTGTACCCGTGCCTGCAACACCCGGATGCCGCGGCTGGCGTAGTGGTCAGGGTCCTTGCGCAGATGGGTGCCGCTCTCCTGGATGTTCCCTTCCAGATAGTACGGGATGGCCATACGCGAGTAAGGCGGCCCCGGCTCGTCGCCGAGGATCGTCACTTCGGCGCCGGGCTCGACCTGAGCCAGGTTCTCAGCCGCCACGACGCCCGCCGGACCGGCACCGATGATCAGGTATTTCATGCATCCTCCGCTTCGGCCTTCAGGCCGAATTCGTGTCCGCGCACCCGTCGTGCCGAAGCCCGGCCTGCACGCCCTACAGGCCCAGCCGCTGCAGGGTCTCGGGGGTGGGCACGCCGTCCGGGGTCCAGCCGCGGAGCTGGTAGTATTCGGGCAGCATCTGCGCCAGCCCCACCACCTTGCCCTTGGCCGGGCCGGTCTTGGCGGCTTCCTTGAGCAGGCGCTTGGGCAAGTTGTCGTCCTTGCCCGTCAGACCGGCGGCGAGGTTGAACTGGCGCTCCAGGTTCCAGATCCGCTCGCCCATGGCCTGCAGCGATTCCACGGACCAGTCGCCTTCGCAGGCCGCAGCGATCTGCGGCTGGATGTCTTCCAGGCTCCAGGCGAAGGTTGTGAACAAGCACAGTCCGGAAGAGTCCACCACGGCGGTGGCGTCCTGGAAGGCCTTAACCAGGGCCGGCTTGCCTTCGGTGACCAGAGGATCGGTCTTTACCGGGATCCCCAGCACCTCGGAGGCGACCGTATAGCCGCGCAGGTGGCAGGCACCGCGGTTGCTGGTGGCATAGCTCAGACCCATACCCTGAATGCCGCGCGCATCGTAGGCCGGAAACTCCTGCCCCTTGACGGTCATCGAGAGCTCGGGCCGGCCGTACTTCTCGCACAGGCGCTTGGAGCCCAGTCCGATGTCCTTGCCGATGCCTTCGCCCCGGGCCGTCATCTCCGTTAGCTGCGTCAGGGCTTGTGCGGAGCCGAACTTCAGCTCCAGGCCACCGGTATGTTCGAGGGTGATCACGCCTTCCTCGTACATATCCATGGCCGCCGCGATGGTGGCGCCCAGGGAGATGGGATCCATGCCGTCCTCGTTGCACACGAAGTTGGCGTAGGTCAGGGCCTCCAGATCATCGACGCCGGTGTCGGCCCCCAGTGCCCAGGCGCTCTCGTACTCCACACCGCCGGAGGCGCCCCAGTACTCGGGCTTGGTCACCACTGTGTAATGCTCCTTGTCGATGGCCGAGATCCGCCCGCAGGCGATGGTGCAGGCGAAGCACGCGGCGTTGGTGATCAGGTTGGGCTTGCCGTCCGTAGGCCGGGGCTCGTGCATGGCCTCGCCGGAGATGCTGTTGGCGCCCTCGAACTGGGAATCCCGCCAGTTGCGGGTGGGCAGGGCGCCGATCTCGTTGATTACGTTCATCAGCACCTGAGTGCCGTACTTGGGCAGACCCTGCCCGGTGACGGCATTCTCCGCCAACACTCTCTTACCCGTGGCCACCGCCTGCATGAAGGCCTTGGGATTGCGCAGGCTATCGGCGGTGATCCCGCGGGTGCCGCGCACCGCCACGGCCTTGAGATTCTTGGAGCCCATGACCGCGCCCACCCCGGAACGGCCGGCGGCCCGGTGCAGGTCGTTGACGATCCCCGCGAAGAGCACTCCGCTCTCACCGGCGCGGCCGATGGCGGCAATTCGGAGCTGGGGATCCTGGTGCCGGCGCCGGATCATCTCGTCGGCCTGCCATACCGATTGGCCCCACAGATCGGCGGCCGAGCGCAGCTCGGCCTTCTCATTCTCCACATACAGGTACACCGGCTCGGGCGATCGGCCCTCGAAGATGATCATGTCCCAGCCGGCATGCTTCAATTCCGCCCCGAAGAAGCCGCCCGAATTGGAGCAGGCCACCGCTCCCGTCAGTGGCCCCTTGGTGATGACCGAGTAGCGGGCGCCGGTGGCGGCCGGTGTGCCGGTCAAGGGCCCCGTGGCCATGATGAGCTTATTCTCGGGGGCCAAGGCATCCACCGTGGCAGCGACTTCTTCCACCAGATACTTGGTTGCAAGTCCCCGCTGTCCCAGGAACTGTCCGGCCCACTGCATGTTCAGCGGCTCGGCCGCCACGGTTCCCGCCGTGAGGTTTACGCGCAGGATCTTTCTGGTCCACGACATGGCAGGTTCCTCCGTCAGGCTGTGGGATTGCCGGTGGCGGGCAGAGCCTGGGAGGCCCAGGCTCGCATCCGGTCCAGCCCCGTCCAACTGGCGTCTACGTAAGTGATGGCCGCGGTGGGGCAGGCCTGGACACACTGTGGATCGCCGCCGCACAGGTCGCATTTCATGACCTTGCCCGTGTCGGCGTTGTAATTCACGGTGCCGAAGGGACAGGCGATGGTGCAGACCTTGCACCCCACGCACAGGGCCTCCACGATAAATTTGGCACCCGTGTTCCCGTTGACCTGGATGGCGTCCACGGGACAGGCCTGTTGGCACCAGGCCTCGGCGCACTGGGTGCAGGTATAGGGAACAAACCGGCCTTCGTGGTGGAAGTCGAATACCCGAATCACCGACTTGGCGGGGCTGAATACCCCGAAGTGTTCAAAGGAGCAGGCCATCTCGCATTGCAGACAGCCGGTACACTTCTTCGGATCGATGGTCAGCGAACGGAGCATGGAAGTGTCCTCCTGGGGCGGAGAGCCGGTGATTCCGGGTATGCAGGATGAAAGCCCCGCCTCGTTGGCCCTCAGGCCAGGCGGCGGCGCGAGCAGGTTTCCTGTTACCCTGAGTGCCGGTCGCGGGTGGCGCGAAAGCCGTGAGGGCGTTCAGATAGTAGAGATACAACTTATAGAAGAGGCGACGCGGGAAGGCAACCAGCAAAGTCGGTAGGCTGGAGGATGTGGGCTGCAGGTTAAGACAAATAGCGCTCAAGGTCATACGAACCACCGTGGCCTCGCGCTACCACGAGCGAAGGCGACCCACCCCTACAGTCCACGGCCCAAAGCCCACAGTCCGGGAGGCCTTCGACCTCCTCACAGCTCACTGCGAGGCTTTCCCTCCTGGAAGCCGGCAGGGGACTGTACGCCGACCACGGCTTTGGCGTAGAACTCCTGGCAATTGCGCGCGCCTGCGTAGGCGAAAGCGGACTGCAGCCCGGTGACCATCTCCGTGAGAATTGCGCCCACGCTCTCGTGGCCGCGTTGGATATGGATGCGGGAGGTCGATATTCCTTCGCGGAACAGGCCGCGCCGCGCACTCTCGAAGGGGTCCAGATCCATCGTGCGCTCGCGTACCGCCCGTGCGCTGGCCATACCGTGGTTCTCCTTATAGAGCTGGCCATCGCGGTCCTCCTTGATGTCCCCCGGGCTCTCGTAAGTGCCCGAGAACAGGGTACCGATCATGACTCGCGACGCACCGGCGGCCAGGTACAGCGCCACGTCGCGAGGTGCGCGCACGCCGCCGTCGGCCCACACCTGGCGGCCCAGACGACGGGCTTCGGCGGCACAATGGAGCACCGCGGTAAACGTGGGACGACCTACCCCCGTCTGCATGCGGGTGGTACACATGGCTCCGGGGCCGATGTTGACCTTGACCACGTCTGCGCCGGCCTCGATCAGATCCCGGGTACCTTGCACGGTACACACGTTTCCGGCGACGATGGGAATGCGCCCGCCGAGGGCGGCGCGCACGCCGCGCACGGCTTCCAGCATGGCCCGCTGATGGCCATGAGCCGTATCCAGCACGATTGCGTCGACGCCGTAGTCCGCATAGGCTACCGCCGCCTCGGCGGGACGTGCGCTGATGCCCAGCGCCGCAGCCACCATGAGGCGTCCCTTGGCATCCACGCTGGGGCGCACAAGGTCCCGGCGCAGAACGTCGTCGCGCATCAGCACACCGTGCAGCAATCCGCCCTGGGTTACCACGGGCACTGCCTTGACCCGGTTGCGCTCCATGATGTCGAAGGCGTCCTTGTCGGAGATGTCCGCGGCGACCGTGACCATCTCCGTGGACATGATGCGGCTGGCCGGCGTGTACTGGTCGCGTTCCCTCAAGTCGGCTTGAGTGATGATCCCGATGGGACGCGCATTGCCGTCCACCACGACGACCATGTCATGGGCGCGCTTGCGGATGATGCCTTGGACGTCGCGCAGGGTGGCCGACGGGGTCACCGAAAGCGGCGTGTCGAAGTGGGCATCGGCGGACTTGATGTGTCCCACGATGCGCTTCACCGTTGCCCCGTCCATGTCCTGGGGCAGCACACCAAGACCGCCCAGGCGCGCCATGGTCTCGGCCATGCGCCGCCCGGTGACGGCATTCATGTTGGCCGCGACCAGCGGGTGCCAGCCGCCGGGAAAATCGCATGGGGTCAGGTCGCTGTCCAGGCGTGTGGCGCCGTCGAAATACCCGGGAAGAAGAAAGACATCATCCAGGGAGAGCTCGAGTTGCTCGTCGCGGGCCGGGTGCAGGAACTGCATGGTCTTCGTCCCTTGAGGATCCGGAGGGCAATGGCACGAGGACGTAGCCCCGGCCGTCGCCGGTGCTCGCGGCCGGCCCGCCATGATCGGAGCTTCGGGCCGGCGGACGCCTGCCGGTGCCGGGCTACCGGGCTCCCGCTTCGGGCGCTGCGGGCACGGGGGACGCCGGCGGCATACCCCAGGCCGGGGGCGGCCCGCCGCGCAGCACATAGTGGCGGTGCAGGCCACGCAGATAGGCCCGGCTGGGACCCATGGGGCCGTAGCCGTACTCGTAGGTGCGCTCCACGCCATACGGCCCTACGGGCTGGGTCCAAGCGCGCTCGTAGCCGGGGGGAAGAGGTTGGGCCCAGGCCGGCTGGTAGCCTGGAGGGGGGCCCCACCAGGCGGCGGCGGGCTGCGGGAACAACGCGGGAGCCGCGGCGATGCCGATGCCCGCCAGCAGTTTGGACAGCTTCTTCATGCAACACCTCCCCGCCCGGTGCCGGGCAGCCGATTGATCGCTTTGCTCCAACGCACGCGAATGCTGCGTCACCGATGATGAAGCCCCCGGCCCGTGGCTTAGGGAGCCAGAAGGCGGGGGCTGGCGTTCCTCAACGAGGACAGTATACATCCCCGAGCCACCCTCGTCCCCGACGGCGCATCCAAAAGGGGTGCCCGTGCCGCACCGTGGTGCGCAGCCGTTCCGCGTGCGGCCGGCGGTTTCCCGGATCAATCGCCTAATCCCCACCGTTTATCTTGGGTTACGCGCCCGGGCGGATGTCCCGTATAATCCGCAGCCACCCGGTGTGGTACTGAACCGAAGGGCGAAAGTGGCGGAATTGGTAGACGCGCTGGCTTTAGGTGCCAGTGGGGCAACCCGTGAGAGTTCGAGTCTCTCCTTTCGCACCAAATCCTGTTGACTGGTCCGGCGCGCGGACGGGGACGCTGCTCGTCTCCCCGCCTTGCCTGGGGGGCTCCCACGACCTCCCCGCCAAAAACCCCGCCTGGGATGGGTTGACCGAGCCCAATAATGGAAACAATGTATGAGCCGGATACCGCGAGGAACGGAATGCCTCCTGGGCCGGCCGGAAGCCACAGACGAGGTAAGCTGATGCAAGTCACTGTTGAAGCCGGCAGCGGCCTGGAGCGCCGGATGACCATCCAGGTCCCCGAGGAGCGCATTGTCACGGAGGTCGCGACCCGGCTGAAGTCGATCGCCCGCACCGCGCGCATCCACGGATTCCGACCCGGCAAGGCACCGATGCAGGTTCTGGAGCGACACTATGGCCGCCAGGTGCGCGACGAGGTCGTGTCCGAGGTGGTGCAGTCCAGCTTTATGGAGGCCTTGCGGCAGGAGGCGTTGAATCCCGCTGCCGGCCCTTCTATAGACCACGTGGATTCGGTGCCGGGAAGCGGTGTCTCGTTTACCGCGGTCTTTGAGGTCTATCCGGAGATCGCGCTGCCGGACCTGAGCACTCTCCAGCTCACCAGGCCGCGCGCCGAGGTGACGGAGCAGGATGTGGACAACATGATTCAGACGCTGCGCCGGCAGCGCCGGAGCTGGGAGGCCGCAGACAGAGACGCCGTCGAGGGCGACCGCGTGGTGCTCGACTACCGGGGCACCATCAATGGAGAGGATTTCAAGGGCAATGAGGCGAAACAGGTGCCGGTGGAGCTTGGCGGCGGCCAGCTCATCGACGGCTTTGAGGCTGGCTTGATCGGTATCCGGGCGGGCGAGGAGCGGACGCTGGAGCTGACGTTTCCCGAGAGCTATCACGACAAAGAGGTGGCCGGCAAGCCCGTAACCTTCCATGTGCAGGCCTCCAAGGTCGAGGAGGCACGCCTGCCGGAGGTGGATGCGGACTTCATTCACAGCTTCGGGATTGCGGAGGGCGGCGTGGAGGGCCTGCGCAACGAGGTGCGTGATAACATGGAGCGGGAATTGCATGAAGCACTTCGGAGCAAGCTCAAGGAGCAGGTAATGGACAATCTCCTGGAGACCTGTCGCGTCGAGGTGCCCAAGGCCCTGGTGGATGGGGAGGCCGAACGGCTGGCCCATCAAACTCGCGACAGCCTGGCCGCACAGGGCGGCAGCGGAATTAATCTGCCAGCCTCGATGTTCGAGGAGCGGGCACGGCGGCGGGTGGCGCTGGGACTGATCCTGGCCGAGCTGATGAAGCTCAGCGGCCTGCGCCCGGATCCCGACAAAGTGCGGGCGCGGGTCGAGGCCATCGCCAGCAGCTACGAGGAGCCCGAGCAGGTGGTCAGATGGTACTACGGCGATCGTCAGCGGCTGTCGGAGATCGAGTCGGTGGTTACGGAGGAGCAGCTGGTGGATTGGCTGCTCGGTCAGTCCCAGGTCACCGAAGCGCAAACCACGTTTGACGACGTCATGAAACCGGGGCAGACTTCCGCTTAAAGGTATCCCAGCCGATGATCGCTATCAAAGACATGCAGGGCGCCGTGGGGACACGGGGGCTGAATCTCGTTCCCATCGTGGTGGAGCAGTCGGCGCGCGGCGAGCGGGCCTACGACATCTATTCCCGGCTGCTGAAGGAAAGAGTGATCTTTCTGGTCGGACCGGTCGACGACAACGTGGCCAATCTGGTGGTCGCTCAGCTGCTGTTCCTCGAGTCGGAGAATCCG
>CAYWTP010000160.1:0-7831 GCA_964461215.1 uncultured Ectothiorhodospiraceae bacterium
ATTTCAACATCACCGGCTTCTACAACGACTTCCCGCCGGCGGTCAGTGAGTTCCTGGCCCGCATGTATCTGCCCCTGGACGAGCTGCAAGCCTTGATGGCCGACGCCACCGACAGCTCCTACGACAAGGCCGTGGACCACTACATCGCCACCCATCCCAAGCGGGTGAATTACTGGGTGACGGGTGCGTTGGACTGAATTCGGGAGCATCCGGCTGCCGTCTTGGCGGGGGAAGAATCAGGCGCCCGGAAGAACCGTCGTTGTGTCCGATGCGCGTGACACCAGCCGCCCGTAACAGGCCAAAATGGGCTATGAGCAACGACCCCGAATCGACGTCGTCACGATCCGGTATCGGCCGTTCCGTCCTGCCACGACACTTTCGAACGTACTTCGCATGCTGGAGAAGTACGGGCTGCACTACCAAAGGATTCATTGCGCGTTCTGCCGTGGGCGAAGGATCAGCTCTTTTGGCAGCAGACACGACTACTACCCGCATAGCGGTGCTCTTGGCAAGTTCTGGAGAACTCTGTTGGCAATGGCATCTCGGGCGGCATTAGACTCAGTCTTTCCGGGTCGTAGCCGGCATCAGAGGCCGCTCATAATGAATTCAATTCTTCGGAAATGGATCTGTCACTTTTCCGGCATCCACGTCGGACGACGGAGCCTTGCGAGCGTAGGAGCGGGCGTTAGCCCGCGAACGGCTTTGGCACGCTCTGGTGCTCATTCGCGGCCTGCCGGCCGCTCCTACCTCGGAATCCGTCAGGCGGCGGCAGATGCTCCCGCGCCGCGGGCCCGCCGTGCGCGGCCGAGCAGGCGGCCCAAGGCGTAGGCGCCGTCACCCAGCATGGCCTGGGCGAAGGAAGCGGTAATCAGGAACAGCGGCTACTCCCAGCCCCCGCCCTTGTTCGAGAACAGCCATCCGTTGGCGCCGTGGTCCAGAACGATGCTGCCCACCAGCACCGGCACCAGAGCCAGGGAGACCAGCCGCGTCTGCACGCCGAGCAGCAGCATCACCCCGCCAATCAGCTCGCCCGCCATCACGGGGTAGGCCAGCCATCCCGGTACCCCCAGGGAGGCGAAGAATCCGGCCGTACCCGCGGGCGTGAAAACCAGGATCTTAAGCAACGCGTGGGCGAGGTACATCGTGCCCAGGGAAGCCCGAAGCAGCAGCGCGCCATAGGCCGCGGTACCGTGCTCGTTCATTTCAGTGTCCTCCGGAACAGTGACTTCACAATGGCCGGAAGTATGGATCCCCCGTGAATGGGATACAATCGCGACAGATATAGATAGTATGTCAACATATTGAATACAATGTGGGTGCGGTCGTGGACAAATTGGCCTGCATGAGAGCATTTGTAGCGGTCGTCGAGGCCGGTGGCTTTTCCGAGGCCGCACGGCGCACGGGTGTGTCCAAGGCACTGGTCAGCAAGTACGTTGGCTGGCTGGAAGCGGATCTGGGGCAGCGGCTGCTGCACCGCACCACCCGCCACGTGCGCCCTACGAGCGGCGGGCAAGCCTACTTCGAGCGCTGCCGGCCCTTGCTGGCTGAAGTTGACGAGCTGGAGGCGGGCGTGCGTTCCGCCGACGAGAATCCGCGCGGCGAGTTGCGGGTGAGTGCTCCCGTCTCCTTCGCGGAGCTTCACCTGATGCCGGTGATCTCCGACTACTGGCAACGCTACCCGGAGGTTACCGTCAAGCTGGATCTGACGGACCGTTACGTGAACCTGGTGGAGGAAGGGGTCGACGTGGCGATCCGCGTCGCCGACCTGCCGGATTCTTCGCTGGTCGCGCGCAAGCTCGGTAGCACCGCAATGCGGTTGTGTGCGGCGCCGGATTACCTCGCTCTGCACAGCGTACCCCAGCGGCCGGAGGACTTGGTGGCTCACCGCTGTGTCCTGGACAGCAACTATACCGGTGGCGAGCGGTGGACGCTGGGTACGGGTGACGACGCCGTCACGGTCCAAATACACGCCGGGATCCAGGTCAACAGCGCCCGCGCCGTACGCGAACTGCTGCTGGCCGGCCACGGTATCGGCCTGCTCCCGTCCTTCGCCGTGGCCGAGGACATCGCCCGGGGCCGGCTCACCGCCGTCCTGCCGCGGTACCGCTGCGAGGAGCACGGGATCTACGCCGTGTACGCCCACAGAAAGCACCTGTCGGCCAAGGTCAGGCGCTTCATCGACGCCGCCATGGCCTACTGCGCTTCGGCGTCGTTCGCCGGCAAGTGACGCGGGCCCGGTTCGAGCCAGCGACCGCGGGGGCGATCCGGGCGGAGAAGGGTTGCGGCCGCAGCAACCCTTGGTGGCGGCAAATCCGCTTCGACGCCTATTATTGAAAGAATACCTGCAGGCAGATGCGCTGCTGCGCGATCGCCCGTTTTGCGCCAGTGATCGAGGGGCGGGAGCAAGGCGCTTCACGTGTACGCCGACGACGAGCCGAGCAGACGATGCCAGTCGAGAACCTCATTGCAGACGATGGCCGGGGCGTGATCACGCTCTGCGCGGGCGTGTTGGGGCGCGACGAGTTCGTCGCCGCCATCCGGCAGCGTTACCAGCCCACAAGCGCGCTGCGTCAACGACAGTATTTTCTCACCGATCATTCCGATGTCACCGCCTTCGCAATGAGCTCCGAGGACATTTTCGAGCTCACGCAGATCACCCGGGCCGCTTCTCTCGTCAACCCAAACGTTCATCTGGCCTCCGTTGTCCCCGGGGATTTGGCCTTCGGGATGGTGCGCATGTGGGGGGAGCTACGCGGCGCAGCTGGTCTGGTCGTTTCGAATGTGCCGCAGCCGCGCCGAGGCGGAGCAATGGCTGCGGGACGAGGTCGGTCCCGACCTGATGTTCCGGTAGGCGGCCCGTGAGCGGCCATTGGCCGTCCACTCTGAAGGTCCCGGTGTCAGAGAACGGCGCAGGGCAGGGCGCCGTCCAGACTTCCCTGGGGTTACTGCCGCGGGATCCAAGCAGATCGTAGAGCAGGCGCAGGTGAACCGCGGCCGGAGCCGGCACCGCGCTGCGCAGGCGGTTGACACCCGCCGCAGCGGCGACCAAGGTAAAGAGCAGGCCAGCTACGATGCCGGCCGAGGTCGGGCTAACCAGCAGATGAGTGAGCACATGCATGGTCGTTTCCGTACCTGCGTGAACGGGAGCATGGACCCACCGGAGTCGCTCCCGGTGGATGGATCGGTCCGGGTCCGGCGCAGCGGCCGCGGCTCTCGTGCGATTATCTGAACAGGCTCCCGAACATGCTGGACAGTCTTCTTGACCGCCTGCGTGCTCTGAGCAATGCACACAGCGACGAGGACGACGCACTGCGCCTGCTCGCCGAATGCATTCGCGACGTGCATGGCCCCAGCTCGTTCGTCAGCCTGGTGCCGCTGCCGGCACCGCACTGCTATGGCGTTCGCACGCTGTATCACGCCACGGCCGACGGCGGGGCGGTGAGCCATTATCCTCCCAGCCGTCCCTGCATCGAATCACCCGAGGTCAGCGCGATCATCGCCGACGGCCAGCCGCATCTCTACGAGCGGATCCCGGCGTCATTGGCGCCGGTACTGGCGTCACTCATTCTGGACCAGCGGTCCCTGATGGTCTTGCCGCAGTTCCTGGATGGCAAGGTACAGCGCTGGTTGTTCGTGCTCGGCGAGCGGGCCGGGCAGTTCAACTCGCTCGATATGCCGCAGACCCTGATCCTGGTGAATCTGGCCACCACCTACATCGCGCGCATCGCCGAGAGCCGGGCGCTGCGCGAGGCCAACCGCTGGATCACCCAGGAGCTGGACTCCATCGCGCACCTGCAGCGTCTGCTGCTGCCTCAGGACACTTCCGGGATCCGGGGTGCCGATGTCGGCGTGCATTTTGCCGCCTGCGACCGGGTCGGGGGCGATTATTACGACCTTACCTGCTTGTCACGCCTCGTGGACCCCGACTATCCGCAGGATCAACCGGACATCTGGGGCTTGATCGTCGCCGACGTGTCCGGCCACGGCGCCGCCGCGGCGGTGGAGGTTGCGATGTTCGATGCCATCCTGCGCACCTATCGCGGCTCGGCGTCGGCTGGCTCGGCCGGCGTATTCAATTACGCCAACCAGCACCTGTTCACCCGCATGGTGCGGGGCTCCTATCTCACGGCGGCCATCCTGAACTATGACCCGCGCAGCCAGACGCTGATGTACGCGAATGCCGGCCATCCACCGCCGCTGCTGCGCCTGCCGGGCGATGGCGGCATCGTGGAGCTGCGTCAGAACCTCGGCATCCCGCTGGGAGTCGAGCGGGACGAGCGGTGGCAGAACAGCACCCTTCGCGTGCCCTTGGGTGCTCTGGTGCTGGCCTATACTGACGGTGTGATCGAGGCCCGTTCGCCGCGGGGCGAGCATTTCGGCCTGAAGCGCCTGAAGCACATCCTGCGCACGACGCCGAGCCCGGCCCAGGCCGTGGTCGATGCGATCCAACGCGCCGTGCGCGAACACGAGGCCGGCGAGGGCATGCGCGACGATCAAACCATCATCGCCATCGGGATCGAGACGCAGGAAGCATGAGTCCGGCGCGGCAGACCCCTATCACCTGAATGATCCGCGTGGCGTTGGAGGACGGGGACGATCCCCGCGGCGGTCCCGGATACTGGTCACCGCATCGCTGGATCGCCAGGAAACAGGTATATTCCGCTGATGAGGGTGCCTTGATGCCGGGCTTGACACCGCCAACTGCTGAATGCGCGGTCTGCGGCGTCCGTTCCAGGGACCGGCAGTATCACTCCACCGTAGAACGATGGACCTGCGAGCACTGTCTGCTCGATGCACGCAAGGAGCTTGCAGGCCTGCGCGATGTGCACCCCTATGAAGAGTTTGCCGAGTCGTTTGCGGAGGCGCTCGATCTGCGCGAACACGAAACGGGTCTGCATTCGAAGCGCGTGGCGGCTCACACCCTGCTTCTGGCCCGTCATCATTACGCCGATACGGCCACACTGCGCGAGATCTACTGGGGCAGCCTGTTGCACGATATCGGCAAGATCGGGGTTCCCGATGCAATTCTGTTGAAACCGAACCGTCTGTCTGGCGAAGAATGGCGGATCATGCGTCGCCACCCGGAATACGGCAGCCGCATCCTGGAGAAGTTGCCCTACTTTGCACTGGCGGCGGATATCGTTCGCTGCCATGAAGAGAAGTTCGATGGGTCGGGCTATCCGGCCGGTTTGAAGGGCGAGGAGATTCCGTTTCCGGCGCGCCTGTTCGCCATCATCGACACCCTCGACGCGATGACGTTTGACCGCCCCTACCGGCGAGCGGTGCCCTTCGATGCCGCCCGGGAGGAGATTGTGAATATGTCAGGCAGCCAGTTCGATCCCGCCGCTGTTGAAACCTTCTTACGGGAAGAGCCATTGCTCCGTGAGATGACAAGCCTGGATTACGTGCCAGAGGCGGTACCGGAGGGGCATCAGCCTTGAGCCAAGCCTCAGGGAGCCTCCGGGGGGCGGACCACCACAAGGCATCGAGAGACCGGGTGAGGATCGTAGATTTCGGCCCAGGAAAGGCCCTCACCGGGCATTACGGGGCAGAATCGTCCATCGCAAAGTACTGCCGTAGGTCGAAATGTTCCTGGCTGACCGAATCCACCACCACGTATTTCGTGGAATAGACAACGTTAGTCGATTGTACTGACATGACGCCAATTGTTGGCTCAATGGTTGGATCATCATGGGCTCTGTCAATACTTCAAGTTCACGCTCATCGCGTTTGGGTCTGCGGGCTACCCCGGAGCAGGAGGCTGTGCTGCGCCGAGCGGCCAAGGTGGCGCACAAGTCCCTCATCGATTTCCTTCTGGATGCAGCCTGCCGGGCTGCTGAGCAGACGCTGCTCGATCAGCGGCTGTTCATCGTCTCGGGTAGCCAATCTCGGGCGCTGCTCGACCTGCTGGAGCAGCCGGAGCGTGACAACGCTGGCTTGGCCGATTTGTTTGCCCATCGCGCGCCGTGGCCCAAGACCTGAATCTTGTCGCACCGGTTCCCCTGGCGGCGGATCATTTTCTCGATGACTTCGACTGTGGCAAGGCGAGTCTTGGTGACTGGCTGGTCCGTCATGCGCGGCAGGCACAGGCCAGCGGTTCGGCCAAGACCTTTGTCGTCGCCGACGGTCGTCGGGTGGCTGGGTACTTCAGTCTCGCGGTGTGACAAGTAGACCGTGTTGAAGCCCCGGATCGGATTCGCAAGGGCATGGGCCAATACCCGATCCCAGTAGTGCTGCTGACCCGCCTCGCGGTTGATCGCGCCTATCAAGGTCAAGGCATTGGCGTCGGAATGCTGCAGGATGCCGTTCGGCGCCCGCTATTGATTGCCGAACAAGCCGGCATTCGCGCGATGTTGACGCACCCGATCGACGGCGACGCAGATGCGTTTTACCGGCGATTCGGCTTCGTACCTTCACCCGTGCGCGAGGGTCAACGACTGCTGCTTCTCAAAGATGGTCGACGAGTTTTGTGAATTTCGCCAGTTCCGGCGCGGCATCCCGGCAAAGGACTGTCCGCCTCGGATTTGCGATCCAAAAGCACTGTGCTCGCGTCCCAAGGTAAGAGCGATGAGTCGAGCGTTCGCTACTGCTCCCTCGGCCCGCGAGATCGGGCCGATAGATCACCGGCCGGCAGGGACCGCCTGATGTCAGGCCGCCTTGTTGCCGCTCTCGCGCGTGACAGGATCAATCTGGATCCAAAAACGCTCGATCTGTGTTTCTTTGCCAGGTCCTGCTCCGCGACACCCATCACTTCGTCGCGCTGCTGCACGAGATTCAGGCCTTGGCTTCGGAGGCGGGGCAGACCGAGTCCGAAGAGGCTGCGCAACGCGTCATCGAACACGTCGATCGCATAGCTGCCTGGGGCGGCGCCCGGCAGCGCGCGTGGTCGGACTATTACCAGTGCGTTCATCGCTATCTTCGCGATGTCGTGCGCCTCGACCCCGACCGAGCGTTGAGTCAGCGGCTGCGCGACCAGGTCGCGAGTTGGCCATCGACACCGTTCCACTTGCTCGTGGCGGCAGCACCGTCGATCCGGCTGCTCCGTCCGCTCGAGTCTCGGGTGGAGCGGCCGGCTGTCATGAGGTCACGTACGGACCGGGAGGGCTCGCCCGATCCTGTCGATCCTGAAGATGCCGGCCTGAACATCGAAACATTGGTCGAAAGCGCGCTGGCGGCAGGCGCTCGATCCCTCGATGGCAAGGGCATCGAGAGCGACGGCCCGTCATCCACCAAGCAACGGCTGACCATCCAAAAGGCATTCGAGGACTACTGGCAGGTCGGCGGTTTTCCCAGCGTGAACGGCCTCGACCAATGGCAGCGCATCGAGGCGCATCAAGCGAACTGGAAAGCGATCGTCGGCAGCCTCATCGGGCACCACAACATCTCCCACCCCGGGCGGTGATCGATCTGGCCCATTGGCTGGTGGACAACACCGGCGCTTTCTATTCAGTCCGCCACCTGACCGACTACCTGAAATCCCTCGGCCACCGGGTGCGCAAAAGCTCGGTGGTCGATTGGCTCGCCGCGTTCGAGGATGCCGGGCTGCTCTTCAGCGTGAACATCTTTTCCAGCTCACCGACCCGGATCGGCGTCAATCCCCGCAAGATCCACTGCATCGACCATGCCCTGGTGACCTCAGTCAGCTCCGGCATTCTCACCAACCGCGACAGCCTGCTGGAAAATCTGGTGTTCACCGCGCTGCGCCGAGTGACGCCGGAGATTTTCTACTACAGGACCAAGACGGGCGGGGAGGTGGACCTTGTCGCCCTGCTGCCGTCAGTACCTGGTGATGAACGAGCCATATCGCTGGTTCAGGTCTGCGCCTCGCTGG
>CAYWTP010000161.1:0-7775 GCA_964461215.1 uncultured Ectothiorhodospiraceae bacterium
GGGCCGGACAGCGCATGGATTTCAGGTGGAAATGATCTTCATCGTGGGAGTCGTGCAGCACCGCGTCAAAATGCAGCTCGTCGACTTTGGCTACGGCACAGATGTCCCCGGGGATGCCCGCGTCCACCTCCACGTGCTCCTTGCCCTGAAGCTTGAACAGATGCGCCACCTTGAAGGGCTTGCGCCCGTCGCCGACGAAAAGCTGGGTGTTGGGGGTGACCGTACCCTGGTGGACGCGGAACACGCCGAGCTTGCCCGCGAAAGGGTCGAAGGCAATCTTGAAGACGTGGGCCACCACGTGCAGCGAGGGATCAGGCAGGATCTGCACCGGTTTGGCCGCCTCGCCCTCGCCCTTCAGGAACGGCGGCGGGTTGCCCTCGCCGGGATCTGGCATAAGCCGGGCGAACACTTCCAGCAGCTCCGGGATCCCGGCCCCGCTTCGGGCAGAGACGAAGCACACGGGTACCAGGTGGCCTTCGCGAAGTGCCTTCTCGAACGGATCGTGCAGCTGCTCGGGACTCAGCTCCTGGCCCTGCTCCAGATAGATCTCCATGAGCTCCTCGTCCACCTCGACCACCTGGTCGACGATATGGGTATGGGCTTCCTTCACCGAAGAAAAATCGGTGGGCGTGTCCGAGGGCGCGAAGAAGCAGTCCACCACCGTCTGCCCGCCCTCGGCCGGCAGATTCAAAGGCAGACACTCGTCGCCGAAGTGCTCCCGCAGCTGTGCCAGCAGGCCCGGTAGATCGGCCTCGGCCATATCGATCTTGTTGATGACCACCATCCGGCACAGCCCGCGTTCGGCGGCACGCTCGAGCAGGCGCTGGGTCGTCATCTCGATGCCCACCTGCGCGTCGATGGTCACGGCCACCGTCTCTACCGCCGGCAGCACGCTGACGGCACGCCCCAGGAAATCGGACAGTCCGGGGGTATCGATGAGGTTGATGTGCCGTCCTCCGGAATCCAGGCTGACCACGGAAGCGTCCAGGGAATGCTGTAGCTGCTTCTCCTGGGGGTCAAAGTCGCAGACCGTGTTCCCCTTCTCCACCGAACCCGACTCACCGATGGCACCCACGGAGTGCAGCAGCGCTTCGACCAGCGTGGTCTTGCCGCCTCCCCCGTGACCCACCAAGGCGATGTTTCGGATGTCCCGCGACGTGTACTTCGGCATGAATGACTCCCCTTTGCACAGGCGGCCTGGCCAACGATGACCGGTCGCCGTCTAAGTGTTCTGACGTATGGGCCGCATAGAATACCGGAGAACCCGTTCCAGGGGCAGTTCACGGCTGGTAGCCGGCGGGGGGCAGAGGGCAGCCGCGACCGCCTGCACCCCGCACCCTGAACGTCACTCAAGCTCCCCACGCTCCCGGTGCTTCTTTCCCTCGTGCCGGGGCGAAAACGCAGGTACCAGGGCAGATCATGGGGCTTGTCGGGCCGCGCGGCGGGCTTGCGGGTCTTCAGGTAGGCCCATGGAGCCCGCATGTCCTGCCGTTGCATGTGCGTGTACGCGGTGTAGGGAAACACCGGATAGTACTCGTGCCCGTCCGGCGCTACGCCCAGTGACAGCGCCCGGATCAGGTCAGCCTGCCAGCGGCCGATTCCGTACTTGCGGTCAATTACAAGTCAAGAGCGCCGGTCACGCCCCGGTCGTATACGAGGCGTCCCGACTCCGGCCGCAGGTAAGGGCTGAGACGATGCTCGACCGCCCGTGCTCCAGCCCCCAGGTGCAGGACGGTCGCCCCGTGCAGAGTCAGGTAGTCGGCAATCAAGGATCGGTGGCAGCGGGCCGGTTCCTTCTCTGCACATAGAATGGCCGTGGGCGCGCGCCTGGCGAGACCGGCGAGCTGGGCCGCCGCGCGGGCAAAATCCTCCGTGTCCATGTAGTCGGCGTAGCCCCGCAGCCCATCGGCTGGCAGCGCAATATGCGGCGACTCATCCAGTACTTCCCGGAATCCGCCAAGCTGCCGGCCGGCCCAGTGGTAGGTCAGACCAGCCACTTGCGCCGCGGCTCGCAGCGGCGCTAGGGAGAAGTGCGGGTGTCGACTCGAGCGTGGCCGGCGGCGTACGTCGACCAGGGTGGCCACGCCGGCGGCGGCCAGCAGGTCGAGCAGCTCGCCGGTGCTGCGGCCACCGTGGCCGATAGTGTAGAGCGTGATCTCCATGGGCCGCCATGATACTCAGCCCGTGAGAAGCAATACCAGGCCCGCCGGAACGGGCGGAATGGGTCAGGGGATTTGTCCTCGGCCCCGGACCGGCAGAATGAGAGGATCCCTGAGGCCGCGGCCGGCACTGCGCACCCCGGACCCAGCCGTACGGTGGGCTTTAACCCCCAGCTTCCCAGGGTATATGTGCCTGTCCTCTGCGAACATAATGGCGGCCTCGCAACACTCCGGGACACGAGAATGGCCAGCGAAGACATGAGTAAGGAGGAGCGCATCCTGCAGGTCATGCGCAGCGTCCTCATCGGTGTCATCAAGGACACGACCACCGATCCCCGGCTGAAACACCCGCTGTCCGACGACACCATACGCGGGATCCGCGACTGCCTGGATCTGATCACGGCGCGCCAGGCCGAGCTGGCGGAGGAGGCAGGCCAGCCCATGCGGGACCGCCCTCACTATGTGGACGAGCCCCGTCGCAGCGTGTCGGTCAACCTGGACCCGGGCGCCGGCCGGGACAAGAAGAACCACTGAGCGTCAGTTCCGGGGCTGCTCGGTCCGGTGCATGATGGTGTCCAGCATCCGGCGGATCTTCCGCAGCTCCTCCGCATGGGGCCGGTATCCCCCCTGCAGCGATCGGGTGAGCCATTCCAGCGCGAGCACACTGCTGCGGTCAACCCCCTGGCCCAGGGCGTACATCTGGGCCAGGTAGAACTGGGCCGGAGGGTAGCCCTTGCCGGCCGAAGCCGAAAACAGGGCGAACGCCCTCGCGCTGTCCTGGGGCACCCCCATGCCTCTGAGATACATATAGCCCAGCTTGAACTCCGCCTTGGTATGACCGAACTTCGCCGCCCTGCGGAACCATAGCAGCGCCTGAGTGTAGTCCACATAGGCGCCGCGTCCCTTCAGGTACATGTCGCCGACCTCGTACTCCGCCTCCGGGTCGCCCCCGCTGGCCAGCTCCAGACGCCGTTGAAGCTGCTGCTCCAGCAGATAGTCCACGGCCGCCCCGGCAGCAGGTCCGGTCCCCGTCAACATCGCCAAGACCAACATCAGGCGAAACAGGACCTGCAGTGTAGTACGGAAGATCATAAGTGAAGACCTGGCCCGCAGGGCGGATACTTTGGCCGAGGCCGCCCGATAGTGCAACGCGCTGCACGCACGCGCTGAGAAGCCTGCATTGGCACCGTCGACTACACTGGAAGACGGACGAGGGGCAAACGGAAGCTTGTACGGAGTGGCAACGCATGCTGGAAACCAGGAACGTGACCTGCCCTTACTGCTGGGCGGGATTCGAAGCCACCGTGGACCGCTCCGCCGGGGAGCAGGATTACTACGAGGACTGTCCGGTGTGCTGCAACCCCGTGCGGTTCGTCATCCACCTGGATGGTGACGGCGAGCTCAGCGACCTGGACGCTCTGCGTGAGGACGACTGAGGCGCACATCACTCCCGAGAGCTACGCGGGCCGGCACGGGGGCGTCGAGCATCGGCCCACGCACCCAGCGTCCGGAGGCCTGACGCAGCAGATCGTGCCAGATGTGGTGAGGATCCGAGTCGAAGAGCGTCGCGGCATCACCGGGCACCAGATACCAGTCCCCGCGCTCGACCTCGCTTTCAAGCTGGCCACCGGACCAGCCGGCGTAGCCCGCATAAGCGTGCAACGCATCCGATGGTCCGGCCGTGCTCAAAAACTGGCGCAACGTGTCGATGCTGCCGGTCGCATACACCCCGGCCAGGATTGGCTCCGCGCCTTCGGCTGCCGTGCTGGAGCGCATGAGCACGATGACCCGGCTTATGGAGACCGGGCCGCCGATGTATATGGTTTCCGACCGTCCCTGCAGCTCTTTCACGTCCGGCAGCAGCTCCGCCAGGCTCATCCGCGTCGGCCGGTTGACGATCACTCCCAATGCCCCGGTCTGATCGTAGCTGAGCAACAGCACCACGGACTTCGCAAACCGCGAATCCCTGAGGCCCTGACTTGCCACCAGGAACATACCCTTCGTGGGGGCCGAGCGGAAGACCCTGGGCCCGGTCGCATGAGCAGTGGGGACCGGCGCACCGGCGGACTGCGCGATCCCCGGGTATCGCGTGGGAAACGCCGCCGCCAGCCATAGCGCGCGCCCGGGCTCCGGCCCCGCGCGCAATGCCCAAGCCCCCGCGCAGCACAACGCGAGCATGGCGGCCAGCAGTACGGCTGCCGGCCCACGCCGCGGCCGTTGGCGCCGGTGCGGACGCTTGAAGGTAGCGATGGAATGCGGGGACATATGTGGCACCCCTCTGCCGGGGCTTCCGGCCGTGTGAATAAACCTTAGGCAGCGGCACCAAGCCACGCAAGGCGGCCCCCGCGGCGTTGAGTATAAATGTCCCTTCACGGCAGCGGCGAGGATAGCGCACAATACGGCCCTGGACCGGTGGTGGGAGATTGGGAAGAGATGATCGAGATCAGAATTCACGGGCGCGGAGGGCAGGGCAACGTGGTCGCGGCCTACCTGCTGGCCACGACCGCGATCGAGGAAGGCCTTTACGGTCAAGCCTTCCCCGCCTTCGGCGCCGAGCGCCGCGGTGCGCCGGTGGTGGCCTTCACCCGCATCGCCAACGCCGCCATCCGCCGCCGCTGCCAGGTGCGCGAGCCGGCCTTTCTCATCATCCAGGACCAGGCCCTGATGCATATCCCCGGAGTGACCGACGGTCTGCGTCCCGGCGGTAAGATCCTGGTCAACTCCACCCGCGACTCGGCTGCGCTGAGTGCCGAAACCAACATGGACGTGGTGTCGTTGCCGGCCACCTCCCTGGCCACCCAGATCCTGGGCCGGCCGGTACCCAACACCGCGCTGCTGTCGGCGTTCCTGACCCTGACCGAGCTGCTGCCCAGGGAGGCGCTGGTCAAGGCCTTGGCCAATCGCTTCAAAGGCGCGGTGCTGGAGCGCAACACCAGTCTGATCGAGGAAGCCGCCCGCCTGGTAGAGGCCGGCTGCTGGAAGGAGGCTGTGAATGCTACAAGCGCTTGAAGGCTCCCAGGCCCTGGCCCAGGCCGTCGGCTTGTGCCGGCCCCAGGTCGTATCGGCCTACCCTATCACGCCGCAGACCCACATCGTCGAGAACATCTCGAAGCTGGTGGCCGACGGCAAGCTGCACTGCGAGTTCGTCAGTGTGGAGAGCGAGTTCTCGGCCGCCTCCGTGGCCTTGGGGGCGGCGATGGCGGGCTCGCGCGCCTACACCGCCAGCGCCTCCCAGGGACTGATGCTCATGGCCGAGGTGCTGTTCAACATCGCCGGCATGCGCGTGCCTCTGGTCATGACCTGCGCCAACCGAGCGCTGGCCGCACCGCTGTCGATCTGGAACGACCAGCAGGACTCCATGTCGGTGCGTGACGCAGGCTGGATCCAGATCTACTGCGGCGACAACCAGGAGGCCATCGACACCACCATTCAGGCCTTTCGCATCGCCGAGCGCACCGAGCTGCCGGTCATGGTGTGCGTGGACGGATTTACCCTCACACACACCCTGGAGCCACTGGAGATCCCGACCCAGGAGCAGGTGGACGCGTTTCTGCCCCCGTACAAGTTCTCGCGGGCGTTGGATCCCATCAACCCCATCAGCGTCGGCACCCTGGTGTCCCCCGACCACTACCCCGAGGCCCGCCATTCCCACCACCAGGCGCTGCTGCAGGCCGCGAACGAGATCCTGGCCGCGGACACCGACTGGCAGGCGGTGTGCGGTCGCTCCACCGGCGGACTGCTGGAAGTGATAGGGCCGGACGATGCCGAGGTGGCCATCCTGACCATAGGCTCGGCCTACGGCACGCTGCTGGAGGCCATGGACGAATATCCCGGCGAACGGCCTGCCAAGCTCATGAAGCTGCGCGCCTTCCGTCCTTTCCCGGCCGAGGCCTTGCGTGCGGCATGCGACGGGCTGACCGACCTCGTCGTCGCCGAGCGCGCGCTGTCACCGGGAGGTGGCGGGATCGTCGGCACCGAGGTGCGGGCAGCGCTGGCTTCCATGGCCTCACCACCGCGAGTGCACAGCTACGCGATCGGCCTCGGCGGCCGGGATATTCCGCTGGAAATCTATCCCAAGCTCCTGGCCTCCGTGGACAATCCTGACTGGGAAACCTTCAAGATCTTCGACGTGGCGCTGGATCGACTGCCGGTGGAAGACCGTTGATCGCAGCGGTGCCGGAGATTCACAATGCGGGCGCGCAAGGCGCGCTGCAAGCCGATAGCCTGGCCGGACACGGCCGGTCTCAGGCGAGGCGAAGGACATCTATAGGGGTGTACGCATGAATACTGCAGTCGAGATCCCGATCGACCTGACCGAGCTACGGCGCAAACAGCCGCGGTTCCGGGGTCTGGAATCCGGGCACCGGGCGTGCCTGGGGTGCGGACAGGCCCTGGCTGCCCGCCTGGTCACCGAGGCGGCGGGACCTGACGTGGCCCTGGCCAATGCCACCGGCTGCCTGGAGATCTTCACGACCCCGTGGCCCGAGTCCGCATGGCGGGTACCCTGGATCCACTCCTTGTTCGAGAATGCCGCCGCGGTGGCCGCCGGCATGGAGGCCGCTTACAAGGCACAGGGCAAGCGCACCAAGGTGCTGGCGATGGGTGGCGACGGCAGCACCTTCGACATCGGTTTCCAGGCCCTGTCCGGAATGCTGGAACGCGGCCACAACGTCCTGTACGTGTGCTACGACAACGAAGCATACATGAATACGGGGATCCAGCGCTCGAGCTCTACGCCCCATGCCGCGGCCACCACCACGTCTCCCGCGGGCAAGGCGCGCATGGGCAAGCGGCATCTGAAGAAGGACATCGTCACCATCATCGCGGCGCACCATATCCCCTACGCGGCCACCGCCTCCGTCGCCTACCCGTCGGACGTGCGCAAGAAGGTGCGCCGGGCCATGGCCATCGAAGGGCCGACGTTCCTGCAGATCCACTCCCCTTGCCCCCTGGGCTGGGGTCACGACGGCGCGGCCACCATTGAGATCGCGCGCCTGGCGATACAGACCGGGCTGTTTCCCCTCATCGAGCTGGAGCGGGGCAGTCTGGCTGGGGTCATGCCCATTCGGCACCAGAAGCCGGTAGCCGAGTACCTGAAGGCCCAGAATCGCTTCCGCCATCTGTTCCAGGACGATCTTCGGGCCAAGGAGGAGCTGGAGCACCTGCAAGCCCTGGCCGATCACAACATCGAGATATACGGGCTCAAGGGCGAGGGAGACGATCCTCTGGACACCGAGGGCTCGGACCTGGTGCGCCGCGGCGGCAGCCGTTGGGCGTAGACAGCTATCGGCCGTCAGTCATCAGTTATCAGCTGTCAGTTATTGGCTATCGAGACGACATAAGCCTATGGATATCCTGACCCGCGGCGCATACGCCAAGCCTGCAACCTCACTGCGCTTCAAGACGGGCACCTGGCGTGTGCAGCGTCCCTTCCACAATCACCAGCCCGCACCCTGCCATGCCGTGTGCCCGGCCGGCGAAGACGCCCAGGCGTACCTGGCCAAGGTTGAGGAAGGCAGGCTGCGCGAGGCCTGGGAGACACTGGTTCAGGCCAATCCGATGCCGGCCGTCACCGGGCGGGTCTGCCACCATCCCTGCGAGAGCGCCTGCAATCGC
>CAYWTP010000162.1:0-7764 GCA_964461215.1 uncultured Ectothiorhodospiraceae bacterium
CTACCCGCTGCCCGAGGCCCAGCTCGACCGCTTTCTGATGTATGTCCGCGTCAATTATCCGGACGTGCGGGCCGAGCACGGGATCCTGGAGCTGGCCAGAAGTCAGGCCCGCCGATCCGAGGCTCCGGCCACGGCCCACGACCTGATCGTGTCCCAGGCCAGCGTCTTCGCCGCCCGGCGCGAGGTGCTGGACCTGCACATGGCGCCGGCCGTGCAGGAGTATGTGGTGCAGATCGTGACCGCCACCCGGGACCCCAGGCCCTATGACGGTGCAATGGCGGGCTGGGTGCGCTTCGGTGCGAGCCCCCGGGCCACCATCGCCCTGGACCGCTGTGCACGCGCCCACGCCTGGCTTAACGGCCGCGACTATGTGAGCCCCGAGGATCTGCACGCCATTGCACACGACGTGCTTCGCCACCGCGTGCTGCTCACGTTCGAGGCCGAGGCCGACGGCATCACCCCGGATCAGCTCATCGATGCCCTGCTGGCGCGGGTGCCGGTTCCATGACCCGTGCCCGTGCCGCAGGGGCGAGCTTGCTCGCGAAGAGCCGGAGCCTCACAGCCCGCCGGGGCGGCGGGAGTAGCGGGAGCCGCTGCTGTGCCGGGTGCGGTGGCGTTTGATGGCCAACAGCACCGGACTCAACCGACCTGGACGGGCCCTGAGCCGGGTCGGCTCTGCACTGCGCCGGCTGTTTTCCGGCCCGGGGCTGGCTGCTGCGTCCGGGCCGGACGCTTCCCTTGAGCAGGACGGGGACGGGGTAAGTGTGGCGATCAAGGATCTGTTGCGGCTGCGCGCCAAGGCACAGGACCTGGGACTGTCGCCCCGCAGGAAGGTGTACTCCCTGCAGGCCGGGGGCTACGTGTCTCCCTACCGTGGGCGGGGCATCGACTTCGAGGAGGTGCGGGCGTACCTGCCGGGAGATGACATCCGCAACATGGACTGGCGGGTCACTGCCCGCACCGGCCACCCGCACACCAAGCTGTTCCGGGAGGAGCGCGAACGGCCGGTGGTGCTGCTCGTGGATCAGGGCCCGTCCATGCAGTTCGGCACCCGCGGTGCCTTCAAGTCGGTACGGGCGGCCGAGGCTGCGGCTCTGGTGGCCTGGGCGGCGGTGGATAATGGCGACCGGGTAGGGGGCGTGATCGCCTCGGCCCCTGCACACGCCGAGGTGCGTCCGGCTTCCCGCGAGCACGGGGCGCTGATTCTCCTGCGAACCTTGGCCTCGGTGCATGCCGCGGCGCTGGCCTCCCGGAGCGCCGATGGCTACCGCCTGACCCCGGCCCTGGATCGCCTGACTCGCATCGCGCGCCCGGGGACGCTGGTGTTCCTCATCAGCGACTTTCGGACGCTGGACCGGGAAGGGGAGAATCGCCTGACACGCCTTTCGCGGCACAACGATCTCATTGCCGTGTTCGTGTACGATCCCCTGGAAGCCCAGGCGCCGCCACCCGGGCGTTATCGCGTCAGCGACGGCACACGCTTCAGCACCCTGGACACCGCCGCCCGGGATCTTCCGGCAGCCTACGCCCGGCGCTTCCGTGCTCGCCTGGACCACCTGCGGGACTACTTCAGAAGCCAGGGCATCCACTTCCAGTCCGTGGCCACCGACGAGCCCCTGGTTGAAAGCCTGCGCCGGGGTTTGCACGCCCGCCGGGCCGGGCCCGCGCAACCGCCTGCGCGTCGGGTGGCACCATGAGCCCGGCCGGCGATTCGTTGGCGGGACTGCGGGACATTAGGCTTCCTGCCCCGGTTTCCTGGTGGCCGCCGGCGCCGGGCTGGTGGGTAGTCGCGGCGCTGGCGGCGACCGTGCTGGCCGCCTCCATCTGGTGGCTATGGCGGCTCTGGCGCCGGGGTACCACCCGGCGCCGGGCGCTGGCCGAGCTGGATCGGCTGGCGGGCGTCTACCAAGCGCAGGGCGCGGCGGCAGGGCTGGCGGCGGATCTGTCGGTGCTGGTGCGACGGCTGGCGCTGGTGCGTTTCCCGCGCGAGCAGGTGGCGGGCCTCACCGGTGAGGCCTGGCTCGCCTTTCTGGACCGAACCGGCGGAGGCGATCGCTTCAGCCGTGGGCCCGGACGCGTTCTGGCCATTGCTCCTTATTCACGGGCCACCGATCTGGAGGCCGGGCCGTTGCTGGCGCTGGTGCGGGACTGGATCCGTCACGGGCGGCCTCGCAAGAGGGAGGTGCGGCGGTGATTACCCTGGCGTGGCCTTGGGTGCTCGCCGCTCTTCCGGCGCCCTGGCTGGTGCGCCGCCTGCTGCCTGCGGCCGCCCCGACAGAGGGGGCTGCGCTGCGGGTGCCGTTCTTCGAGGAGGTGGCCGCCCTGCGAGGCCCGGCAGCGTCTGAACGGCGGGCCAAAGCTCTGCGCCTGGGCCTCGTCTGGCTCGTCTGGCTGCTGCTACTGTTGGCCGCGGCGCGACCCCAGTGGCTGGGGGATCCGGTGGCGCTGCCCCAGACCGGGCGGGATCTGGTGCTGGCTGTCGACATCTCGGGCAGCATGGATACCCCGGACATGGAGCTCAACGGCGAGCAGGCGACGCGCCTGGACGTGGTCAAGCAGGTGGCGGGGCGCTTCATCGCGCGACGGGTGGGCGACCGCATCGGCCTTATCCTGTTTGGAACCAACGCCTATGTGCAGACGCCGCTGACCTTCGACAGGACCACGGTCCGCACCATGCTCAATCAGGCGGCCATCGGCCTGGCGGGCAAGGCGACCGCCATCGGCGATGCCATCGGCCTGGCGGTCAAGCGCCTGCGCCAGGGCAAGCAGGGGCAGCGAGTGCTGATCCTGCTGAGCGATGGTGCCAACACGGCCGGCGAGGTGGATCCGCGCCAGGCCGCGAAGCTGGCCGCCGAGGCCGGGCTGAAGATCTACACGATCGGCCTCGGCGCCGAGGCGATGCGGGTGCAAGGGCTGTTCGGCTCAAGCCTGGTGAACCCGTCGTCCGATCTGGATGAGGAGACCTTGCGCGATGTCGCGAAGACCACGGGCGGCGCGTATTTTCGGGCCAAAGACACCCGAGCTCTGGAGAGAATCTACCATGAGCTCGACAAACTGGAGCCGGCACGCAAGGACAGCCGCTTGTTCCGCCCGGTGAAGGCACTGTTCTACTGGCCTCTGGCGGCCGCTCTGGCGCTCTCGGCGCTGCTGGCGGCGATGCGGCTGTCCTGGCTGCCACGGGTGGAGTGGGCGCGGCGTGGCATGGAGGCCGGCGCATGAGTGCCCTGATGCACCTTCACTTCCTACGCCCGGCTTGGCTGCTGGCGCTATTACCGCTGGCGCTGCTGCTGTGGCGGCTGTGGCGCCGGTCCGCGGGCACGGCTGCCTGGGAACGGGTCTGCCAACCCAACCTGTTGCGGCATCTGCTGGTGGTCTCCACGGGGCGGCGGGGACGCTATCCCCTGGTCCTGCTGGGTCTGGCCTGGCTGGCGGCCACGGTGGCTCTTGCAGGGCCCGTTTGGAGCAGACTGCCCCAGCCCGTATACCGCAGCCAGGCGGCGCGGGTGCTGGTACTTGATCTGTCGCGCTCCATGGATGCCACCGACGTGCCCCCATCGCGTCTTGCCAGGGCCCGGTTCAAGCTCCAGGATATTCTGGGGCGCAAGGCCGAGGAGCAGGATGCCCTGGTGGTCTTCGCCGGTGAAGCCTATGTCATCGCGCCCCTGACCGACGACGCGGCCACCATCGCCGCCATGGTCCCGGCGCTGTCCACGGATCTGATGCCGGTGCATGGCAGCCGGGCCGACCTGGGACTGCGCAAGGCGGTCGAGCTGCTGGAACGGGCGGGGGTACAGCGGGGCGACATCCTGCTTATCACCGATGGCCTGGACTCTCCGGCTGCGGCGCTGGAAGCCGTACGCGCGCTGCGCCCCCGCTACCGGCTCTCGGTACTGGCCGTGGGCACCGCCAAAGGCGGCCCCATTCCCCTAGCCGAGGGTGGATTTGTGAAGGACGAGCGGGGCGCCATCGTGATCCCGCGTCTGGACGAAGGTCCCCTGCGCGAGCTGGCGGCGGCGGGTGGGGGCGCCTTCGCCAGACTGAGCGCAGATGACAGCGATCTGCGCCGCGTTCTGCTGACCCCCGAGGGCGCCCACGAGGTGGACAAGGCCGGTCGCATCCTTCACACGGCCGACGTCTGGCGCGAGGAGGGGCCGTGGCTGGTACTGGCCCTGCTGCCTCTGGCGGCGCTGGGCTTTCGCCGGGGCTGGCTGGCGGTGGCGCTGGTATGGGTGCTGGTCAGTCCGCAGCCGGGCTATGCCCTGAGCTGGGACAGCCTCTGGAGTCGGCCGGACCAGCAGGGGGTCCGGGAGCTGGCCGGGGGCAATCCAGCCGTTGCCGCGAAGACGTTTCAGGATCCCTTGTGGCGGGGTACGGCCCATTACCGGGCGGGCGACTACAAGGCCGCGATTGCCGACTTCTCCCGGGCCGATACCGCCGCAGCCCATTACAATCGCGGCAACGCCCTGGCCCGGGCGGGCCGCTTGCGCGAGGCCCTGCAGGCTTACCAGGCGGCGCTGGCGAAAGATCCGGGTGACAAGGATGCCGCCTACAATCGGGACCTGGTGAAGAAGCTGCTGGAGCGGCGGCAGCAGCAGAGCCGGCAAGGGTCGCAAGGGCAGCAAGGTTCGAAGGGTTCGCGCGAGTCGCAAGGCCAGACCGGGCAGCAGGGGAAGCCGGGTCAGCAGGCGGGGCAGGAGCAGCGAGGGGTGCAAACGCAGGCCGGGGCGCAGGGTAAGCAGAACCAGCAGGCCGGGCCGGGACAGCAGGGCAAGGGGCGGCAAGGTTCGCGAGAGCAGCAAGGCTCGCAAGGTCAGACTGGAGCGCAGGGTAAGCAGAATCAGCAGGCCAAGCAGGCGCGGCAAGGAAGGCAAGGTGCACAGAGTGGCAAGCAAGGGCCGCAAAATCCGCAAGCCGGAGAAGCGAAGCCCGTTGAGGGCTCCCAGGCGCATAGCGCGGGACAGGGCGAGCACAAGCCGGGACGGAAGCAGTCCGCCGGCACGGCAAAGCAGCGAACAGGTGCCGCCTCGTCGGGCCGGCGACCGCAGGGCTTGGCTAAAGGGCGGGATCAGGGCCGTGAGCAGAGCCCTTCCACGGCGCAGCGGTCTGGCCAGCTCATGGGGCAGGAGGCGAGAAGCGGCGAGGCCGGGGGCACCGCGGGTGGGTCAGGGCTCGCCGCCGACAAGGCGGAGACCGAGTCGCGGCAGGCCATGGAGCAGTGGCTACGGCAGATCCCGGACGATCCTGGAGGGCTGCTGCGCCGCAAGCTCATGCTGGACCACTTAACCCGCAAGGACCGGGAGAACGACGCGGCCAATCCGTGGTGAAATTGGTGAGGGTGGCGTAGGAGCCAGCCTGCTGGCGAAGCTACCATGCGGACGGTGGGATGGAAGCGGGACAGGGCTATGAGGATAGGCAGACTGAAATTCATCGTTGGCTCGGCAATACTGGTGTCGGCGGGACTCCTCTCGGGGCAGGCCGCGTGGGCAGCGGTCCAGGCGCACGTCGATCGGCCGGTGGTCTCCGAGGACGACACCGTACGGTTGATCCTGAAGATGACCGGCGATACCGACGGGCAGCCGGATCTGTCGCCCCTGAAGCGCGACTTCGAGGTTTTGGGCACCGGCAAGAGCAGCAGCGTGACCATCATCAATGGCCACATGGACTCGCACACGGACTGGAACATTACGCTCTCGCCGCGGCATGCGGGTGCGATCACCATTCCACCCATCCAGGTGGGAAGCCAGGCCAGCCAGCCGCTGCAGGTGAAGGTGGTGAAGGCGCGCCAGGCGGCCGCCGGGGGTGGGCAGGATGTCTTCGTGGAGGCCGAGGCCGACAATACCCATCCCTACGTCCAGGCCCAGGTGACCTATACGGTACGGCTGTATTACGCGGTGGATCTCAAGGACGGCGATCTGTCCGACCCCGATCTGCCCAACGCGGTGGTCAAGCGGCTGGGCAAGGACGTGCGCTACGATAGCACGCAGGGCGGGCGCCGTTACAACGTCGTTGAGCGGCGCTACGCCATCTTTCCCCAGGCGAGCGGAAGCCTCGCCATTCCGGCCCCCGTCTTCAGCGGCCGGATCCCGGATAGTCGCCCCGGATTCGGCCCTCAGCCGCCCGACTTCGGCTTTGGCGGCTTCGATTCCTTCTTCCAGAGCCTGCGTCCGGTGCATCGCCGTGGTCCGGAGGTCAAGCTGGATGTGCGTCCCCGGCCGGCCGGTGCCACCGGGGCCGACTGGCTGCCGGCCCAGTCCCTGAGCCTGTCCGAGTCCTGGTCCCCGGATCCCCCGGTGTTCCGGGTCGGCGAGCCGGTGACGCGGACCATCACCGTTCTCGCCCGGGGCCTGGAAGGCACCCAGCTTCCGGCCTTGCCCCAGTCCGGCGATCCGGGCCTGAAGGCCTACCCGGATCGGCCGGTGACCGAGACCCAGGTGCAGGGCGTGTACGTCCTGGGCAAGCGGGAGGAGAAGATCGCCTTCGTGCCCGTCCACCCGGGCACCTTCACCCTGCCGGCCATCCAAGTCCGCTGGTGGGATACCGGGGACGATCGGCCCAAGGTGGCCACCCTCGCGGCCCGAACCGTGAAGGTCCTGCCGGGCACGGGCAGCCAGGCGGCAGGTCCGCCCGCGGCGCTGCCTTCGCCGGCGACGGAGCCACCGGCGCAGCCCGAGACCGGAACGGCGCCGTCGGCGTCTGCGACCCCGCTACAGCCACCTGCCGCTGTCTCTCAGGGGGCTCGATTCTCCGACTTCCTGGCCGGCTACTGGCCGTGGGTGGCTGGCGCCCTGCTGGCGGTATGGCTGGTCACGCTCTGGCTGTGGCGGCGCGAGCGGCGAGAGCAGCCGACCGCTCGGGCGCCCCGGGAACCGGACGGCATCCCGGCGGCGGCCGCACGCCGGGATCTGCAGCACGCTTGTGCGGCCAATGACCCGGCAGCGGCGCGGGACGCGCTCCTGGCCTGGGGTCAGGCCGTCCTGCCCGAGAGGCCACCGCGGACGCTGGGCGCCCTGGCTGAAGCCACGGCCGATCCCGCGGCCAGGGCGGCGATTGAGGCCCTGGACCGCGCCCTGTACGCGCCCTCGGGGCAGGCCTGGGACGGCGCGGCCTTCGGGCGGACAGTGGGCTCGGCACTGGAGTCAAGTGCAAAGAGCAGGAGGGACACACCCGACCCCTTGCCGGCGCTGTATCCAGGACGCTGACGCATCTGCGCCTCCCTGTCGGCGGGCGGGGATTACGGTCATCGTCGCCGGCCGTCGCGGAGAGAAGGCCCGGGACCCAACCGCGCGGCTCTCTGGTGCCCCCGCGTCCGGCATCGCCGTGGACATCCGGGATCCTAGGCTAGTCGCTACGGCAGATCCTGCGACCGGATCAGAACGGACCCGTCCTCTTCGTAGGATTCCCTCTCGATCAACGTTCGCGCCGCCTCCTGCAGAATCGCGCGATGCTTGACTACTGCCCGCATCGGCTCGTCAATCGATGCCTCGAAGCGTTCCGTCAGGAGCTCCGCGGAGATCCGGCACAGCACTCGCTTCTTGTTCACCTCCGCCGCGAACGAGGCAACCCTGGTCATCGGGTTCCAGCATTCAAGCTTCGGAAACGTGATGGTGGCATCCCCAGAACTCGGTGTTTGCCCATGACTCCAGTGCATACCCTCTCCCGTCCACGCTGATCGCGGACCTGAAACCGACTTACGCCGTTCCCGTGTTAAGTACCGTGCCCAACGCCGTGATGTTCACAACAGCCCGGCGAATCCACAATCTCCTC
>CAYWTP010000163.1:0-7742 GCA_964461215.1 uncultured Ectothiorhodospiraceae bacterium
CGTGTCCTGCGGGCCTCACATGGACGGCACGGCCTAAAGATCCTACGTATGAGGTCGGCCTAGAGGCCGGCCTGCACCTCACATCTCGCCCCTAGCTAGCTCTTCGCCACAAACACCCTGTCGGAGGGGCGGTAGTTGTGCATGCAGCCCATGGCGTCGAGCAAGCTGGCGAGGAAGGCGGCGCCCGGGATGCGGCCGAGGCCGCCGGCGGCGCAGGTCGTCTCGTCGAAGGTGCGGCAGGCGTCGCGGCGTCCCAGGGGTGCGTAGATCAAGGAGGGCACCGGGTCGCCGGTGTGGCGCCCGGTATTGCTGTCGGTGGAGTGATCCCCGCCCACACCGATGACCAGGTCCTCCCGCAGCAGCGGCGCCAGGGCGGCGTCGAGCCGCTCCAGGGTCCGCATCTTGCCCGCCGGGTCCAGATCGTGGGCGCAGATGTCCGGCGCTTTTACATGCAGATACACCAAGTCGTGGTCGGCGAGCGCGGCCTGCACCGCCGCCACCTTGGCCGTCAGGTCGGTGTCGGGCAGGCCGGTGAAGCCCGGTCCCTCCACCAGCGTGCAGCCGAACAGCCGCCCCAGCCCCAGCACCGTGCGCTCGGCGGCGACGACGGCCACCCGCAGGCCCAGGTGCACCAGCAGGTTGTGCAGAGCATGCACGCTGCCGGCCCCGCGGGTAATCACGCCGTTGACCGGAACCAGGCCGGCCACCTCGCGTGCCCGGCTCAGCGGATGCTCAGACAGGAGAGCATGAGCCTCGTGCACGAAGCGGTTCACGACCTCGGCCGTCTTCTCGGCGGCGGCGTCCTCCGCCTTGCGGGCATAGCAGGTGAGCACCGGCGCGCCCGGCCGGGACCCGTCGCCCGGATCGGTATCGGTGACGGCGGCGGACAATCCGGGTCCGCGGATACGCAGAGCGGCCCGGTGCTGGGTGGCTGCCACCACCGTCACCTGCACACCAGGGACCGTGGAAATGTCCGACAGGGCGCCGGCCAGCACCTCGGTGCCTTCGCGAATGCGCCCCGCCCGCCGGTCCCGCACCAGCAAGCCCCGAGCGGCAGGCTCCAGGGTGGCGAGATTGCAGCGCACCGCCACGTCGCCGGCCCGCAGCTCCAGCCCGACGCCCGAGGCCTCCACGACGCCGCGGGACAGGTGGCAGGCATCCTTGACCGCGAGGCCCATGAGGATCCCCACGCCGGTGTGGGTCCCCACCGGTACCCCCGGCGCCAGCGGGTCCACCAGGCCGCACATGCCCGCCGCCACCAGCTCGTCCAGGTTCGGCGTGCGCGCCGCCTCCAGCGGCGTATTCCGCCCCAGCGCGGCGATGGACCGATCGCCCAGGCCGTCCAGAACAATCATCACGCCCTTGTAATCGCAGGCCATGACGGCTCAGGCTTCCTGGGCCGTGGCCCAGGCACCCTCGGCTGCGGCCCCGTAGCGATGGCCGAACACCCGCCGGGGCGAGGAGTCGAAGCTGCGCGCCAGGGCATCCACCACCAGAGTCATGGCGGCCTGCCCGGTACGTTCCCGATCGTCATTGGCGATGATGGCGACCTGGGCACGATCCGCCTCGGAGAGCAGATAAGCTTGCAGCTTCCAGATGGCGTCGAAGTTCTCGAGGTAGCGCTCGGCCCGGCGCTGAGTCGCCAGGCTGCCGCGGCCGCGTATGCGCTTGCGAAGCTGATCCTGCTTGAGCACCGCGAGCACGATCTGCACCACCACCGCGTCGACCCCCTTGGGCACGCGTTCTATGAATGCCGGCTGCATGTGCACGCCCTCCAGGATCAAGGAGACCCGCTCCTTGAGCGCGCGTTGGACCACCGCCTCAGAGGGCACCGACAGCAGCTCGGCCTGCGTCCGGTACCCGTCGGCCAACAGCGTCTCCTCATCCGCGCCGCTCTCCGCCGCGCCGGGGAGCTCGCGCCAGGCACTGAACGACGAGACGTGCAGCACCGGCAGCAGGCGCTTGGGGATCATCATGCGCATGACTTCCCGCAGCATGTCGGTGGACTGGGTGCGCACGATCTCCAGGCGGTTGGCCAAATCCGTGGCGATGGTGCTCTTGCCCGACCCGGCGGTCCCGCCGATGAATACCAGCACCGGCTTTCCGCTGTGCAGATAATCCACCCAGGCCAGAAAGCGGCGGGCCTGCTCCGCACCCAAATCCTTGCGTATCCAGCGGTAGACCAGGCGCCCGAGGTGGGGCGACGGAACCTCCGCGATACCACGTCCCGTCAGGTACCGGTACGTCTTGAGGGCCATGGACGCCGCGTCCACCGGGGGAACCCCGCAGGTTTCCAGGCATCGCTGCAGGCGCGAGCGGGAGAAGGGGGAGCGCTGGCCGTCCACGTCCACGATTTGCACGGCTGCGGCGACGCCGCCGGGCATCTGGTAGCGGCGCACGACCGCCGGCTCGAAACGCTCGCGCAGGTGCCCCACCACCCTGGCCCGTAGCTGCTCGCGGGTGATCTCCGCGATGTCATTGAGTTCCTGGCGCAGGCGCGTGGCCAGCCGATAGGCGGAATCGAAAGGCAGCCCGGCGTCCTGCAAGGAGCGGGTGAGGATGCCACGCAGGAACGGCACCCGGGTGTTCTCGCGGGAATCGACGACCTGGGTCTTGGCCATGGGCTCGCTCTGGAAGAGTTGGGGCCCGGCCTGCACCGTGGAACAGGCCCTGCCCAGGCCTGAATCTTAGTCGTTCCGCCAGCAAAGTGTAAGAACGCCTCAAGGTGTCTACGCCAAGCGGCGGTCCATCGATCTCGTCGGCGGTCAGCCCCCGGGCACTCAGCCATGTGTTCTCATCGATGCCGTAACGGCCCTCCAGAATCCAGCCCTTGGCGTTGGTGCCTCCAAGGTGAAAATCCGAATCGGTGAAGGCGTCGACCACCGCATCGCGCTCCAGGTACTTGTTAGGCGAATCGATCCCAATCTCGGCGGCGCGCCGCGTCAGCCGGCAGGATCGCGAAGCTGCCCGGTGCGTTCTGGGGCAGCAGCGGGTCTTCCACGCGCACCGCGGTGTTCTCACAACGGTCCGAACGGATCCGCCGAGGCAACCCGGCCGTCTCACCCCTGGAGACCCCTGGCTTTCCGGCCCCGCCTCGCGACGGGTGTGGCCTTCTCACGGGAAGCCTGCGGCCTCCCGGATTTCACTTCTGATATAGAAGGGCGCTATAGTCAATCAGGGATCTCATGCCGGTGTTCGTGGACCACGGCACCGAGATCGCGAGCCACTTCGAGCTGGACGAAAAGCACCTGGACAGGATCGTCAATGGCGACGTGACGGACCCCGGCAAGCGGGTGGACAGGCAGGATGTAGAGCTGATTGCCATGTCGGCCCTGCCCGAACACTATCTCAACCTCAAGCTGCGGGACCTGACCGGACGTTCGGTGGCGCGCGACGGCATTGCACCGGCACTGCGAGATTATCTGCGCCAGAAGTACTTAGGGAATCGGGTGAGATGAGAGGAGTGAGGAACAGCGAGTGGTGAGTTGTAATTGCGAATGTTGAGGGTTGGCTAGATTCCTCCCTGATGGTGCCACCGGATTCCGCGTCGGTACATTCGGTCCGATGTCTGAGGCCTTAGGCGGTCGGCTTTTGAATGGTGTGCAGCATGCTAAGCGCACCCTCATAGTCGAAGGCGCGGATGCGGCGCAGGAGCATATCTCCCGAGTCACCGAGCCCGGCCCGCAGTAGCAACTTCTCCTCCTGCGCCAGGTCGTTGACCGCCATGTCGCCAGAGTTCAGAAGGGCTTCGATCTGCTTCAGCACGCCGCTCAGACGCCGGGGATCTACTGGCTCCGCGGCGTTGGGGACCGGGTTCGAAGCGATCCGGATGCCATCGATCAGCCGTGGCAGCGCGGCGGCCAGCGCGGCGAAGCTGCGCTCAATGTCGCCACGGGTGGCGCGGTTGCGGATAGCCGCCTGGAGGGCACCGGCCGACGCGGATACGCCCAGTGCTCCGAGATTGCCGGCGGCCCCTTTGAGGATATGCGCCAAGCGCTCGGCTTGCGCCAGATCGCCGGCCTCCAGCCGCTCGGAGATCCGCGCCACGTCCTGCTCGTGGCCCTCCGCGAAGGCCGTGAGCAGTCGAACGTATGTCCTCGCATTGCCCCGCAGCATCGCCAGGCCACGCTCCGTGTCCAAGCCGGGGACCAGCGCCAGCACTGCCTCCCCCCCGCGGGGTCCCGGTTCGGCGGCCACCGCAATGGAATCTTCCGCGGACTGGTGGGCGCTCGACTCGGCCCGATCCGTCACCGCCGGCAGCCACTTGAGCAAGGTGGCGTACAGCGTGTCCGGATCCACCGGCTTGGCCACGAAGTCGTCCATGCCGGCCGCCAGGCAGGCGCGGCGGTCCTCCTCGAAGGCGTTGGCCGTCATCGCCACGATGGGCTGTGACTGCCGGCCCGGCAGCGCACGGATGGCGCGGGTCGCCTCGAAGCCGTCCATCTCCGGCATCTGCACGTCCATCAGAATCAGGTCGTAGGCCGTGGCCCGGGCCCTGGCGACGGCCTCGTGGCCGTCGGCGGCCGTGTCCGCTTCCAGGCCCACGCCATGCAGCAGCTCCAGAGCGACGTCCCGGTTGATGGCGTTGTCCTCCACCACCAGGAGCCGCGCGCCGGCGTGGGCGCGGCGCAGTGCCGCTTCGACCTCACCGCCTGGCTCCAGGATCGCCGGGGGCATGGCGCCCCGGCCCCGGCCCAGCCGCGCGGTGAACCAGAAAGTGCTGCCCTGGCCGGGCTCGCTCTGCGCACCCGCCTCGCCGCCCATGAGCTGGGCGAGCCTGCGGGTGATGGCCAATCCCAGACCCGTGCCGCCATAACGGCGGGTGGTCGAGGCGTCGGCTTGTTCGAACGCCTGGAACAACGATGGCAGCTTGTCCGCGCTGATACCGATACCGGTGTCCTGCACCTCGAAGCGCACGCGTATTTCTTCGCCCCGGTCCTCTTCCAGCCGGGCGCGCAGGGTCACGGAGCCGTGCTCGGTGAACTTGACCGCATTGCCGGCATAGTTGAGCAGGGCCTGGCGAAGACGCGTGGGGTCGCCGCGCAGCCACTGCGGTACGTCGCCACGGTCCACCTCGATGAGCAGCCCCTTGCCCTTGACTTGGTCGGCAATCAACGAGCGTACGCCGTCCAGCACCGCCTCCAGCGGAAATTCGATCTGCTCCAGCTCGATTCGCCCGGCCTCGATCTTGGATAGATCCAGGATGTCGTTGATGATGGTGAGCAGGTGACGGGCGGCGGCGCCGATTCGGCCAAGCCGCTCCGCCTGGGCGGGTGAGGTCGCGCTGCGTTGCAGCAGGTGGGTGAGTCCGAGGATGACGTTCATAGGCGTGCGGATCTCGTGGCTCATGTTGGCCAGGAAAGCGCTCTTGGCCCGGCTGGCAGTCTCCGCCCGCTCCCGGGCCTCGGCAAGCTGGGCCGTGCGCTCCGCCACCAGGTCCTCCAGATGGTGGCGGTGGCGGTCCAGCTCCTCGCCGATGCGCTTCTTCTCGGTGATGTCCTCCTTGATGGCCAAGTAGTGGGTGATGCGGCCATCGGGCTGGCGAATGGGGGAGAGCATGGCGAACTCGACGTACTCGCTGCCGTCCTTGCGGCGGTTGCAGAACTCGCCCTTCCACGCCCGCCCGTGGGTAAGCGCGTCCCACAGCTCCTCATAGCGCTCGGGCGGCGTCCTGCCGGACTTCAGAACGTTGGGATTGCGGCCCAGCACCTCGTCCCGGCCGTAGCCGGAAACCGCGAGGAAGGCATCGTTGACGTACTCGATGTTCGCATCGGTGTCGGTGATGACGATGCTCTCGGGACTCTGCTCCACCGCGAGGGAGAGCTTGCGGATCCGTGCCTCCACTGCCTTGCGCTCGGTGATCACATCGAACACGGCGACGAAATACTCCGGCTTCGGGCTGTAGACCGAGATCCAGAACCACATCTCCAGGGACTCGACGAACATCTCGAAACGCTCGGGGCGGCCGGTGATGGCCACGCGCCCGTAGATCTCGAACAGCTCCGAGTCAGCGTCCCGAATGCCGGGGATAACCTCCGTAACCCGCCGGCCCTCGACGTCCTTCAGGCCGGTGAGCGTCTCGAACGCCTCGTTGACGCTGAGGTAGACGAAATCCCGGGGATCTCCGTCCTCAAACAGCATGTGGCAATAAGCGAAGCCATTGAGCATGTTGTCGAACAGGGAGCGGTAGGTAGCCTCGCTCTCGCGCAGCGCCTCCTCGGCGCGCCTGCGCTCCGTGATGTCCCGCGCGATGCCGAGCACCCCGATGAGCCGTCCCTGGGCGTCGAACATCGGCGTCTTGACGGTCTCAACCAGCTCCCGGTGGCCGTCGGAGGCGAAGGCGATCTCCTCTTCGTTGACCGACGGTCCGCCTGCGGCGATGGCAATGCGATCCTTGTCGCGGAAGAAGTCCGCCAGATCCTCACTTACGAAATCGTAATCTGTCCTGCCGACGATATCCGACTCCGGAGCGCCGAAGAATCGCTCGAAGCGGCAGTTACAGGCCAGGTAAACACCGTCCGGGTCCTTCAGCCACACCAGATCCGGCACGGTCTGGATCAAGGTCTTTAGAAATCCTCGCTCCCGTTCCAGTGCCTGCTCGGCCTGCCGGTGGGCCAGGCGATCGCGCAGGGCGCGGATGCCGAACGCCAGGTCATTGGCCAGCTCGGCCAGGAGCCGCACCTCTTCGTCGTCGAAGGCGTCCGGCACCGCCGCATAGATATTCAGCGCCCCCCGGCGACGGGCGTCGCCCAGCAAGAGCGGCAGGGCGATGGACGAAGCATAGCCGCGCTCGACGGCGGCCGCGCGCCAGGCTGCGAATGCGTCGTCCGTATCGATGTGCCGGGCGACCACCACGCGCCCCTCCCGGATAGCGGTGCCTGTCGGCCCGCGACCGCGTTCGCCGTCAGCCCACGAAATGCTCGCCGACTCAAGATAGCCATCCTCGAAGCCCGACTGCGCCACGGCCCGAACACTGCAGTCCTGGTCCTCCTCTGCGTAGCCCACCCAGGCCATCCGGTAGCCACCGATGTCCACGATGATCCGGCAGATATCCCGCAGCAGCGCGCCCTCGTCGGTGGCGCGCACCAGCACCTGATTGCACTCGCTCAGAGACTGCAATGCCCGGTTGGCGCCGCGCAGGGCATCCTCGGCCTGCTTGCGCTCGGTGATGTCGCGGGAGATGCCGAACAGGCCTATGACCTTGCCATCGGCATCGCGCAGCGGCCCCTTGGTGGTGAGGAGGGTTCGCATGCCGATGGCGGTATGCATCTCCTCCTCGAAGGTCTGGGCGCGGTCGCTGTCCATTACGCGCCGATTGTCCGCCATAAGCCGCGCGGCCAAGTCGGGTGGGAACAGCGCCCTCTCGTCCCGGCCGAGCACGTCCTCGGCCGCCTTGCCGGCAAAGCGGGCGACCGCCGCGTTGCACAGCAGGAAGCGTCCTTGGGCGTCGGTGGCGAAGATGCCGTCGGTGGAGCTGTCGGCGATGGCCTCCAGCAGGTTCAGGGCTCGCAGCTTCTCGGCCTGGGTACGGGACTCCCGCAGGGCGCCGGCCAACGCCTGGCGCTGGTGGAGCTGGAGGGCACCGCCCACGGCCATGAGCAGGGCCAGCAAACCGGCCAGTGCGATCCAGGCCGCATCGTACAGCGCCGCGCCGTAGACCTCCGCCCGGTCCAGCTTGGCCAGGAGGAACCAGTCGGTGCCGGGGACCGCACGCGCTACGCCCAGGACCGGCACACCCCGGT
>CAYWTP010000164.1:0-7667 GCA_964461215.1 uncultured Ectothiorhodospiraceae bacterium
ATGCACAGTGCCGGCGATGAACCTCCGGAGGAGGAGCTGCCGTCCCAGAAGGTTGATCATCCGGGACAGGGTGTTTCGCCAGTAGCTTGTTCAGGACGCTCACGCTCTTCCGTAGGCCGTATTCAGGGAGTCTGCCAGCACTCTCAGTCGCCTGTCCCGTGTCCACAATTGCGTTGCGCCGGTTAATCCCACCGCGGCCAGCAGGTGGGCGTCAACGTAGCCAATACCACGACCCATCAGTGTGTGACGCTCTATGAAGAACAGGACTTCCTCATCGGTGGCGACAGCTGCCGTGGGCAAATCCTTTAGCAACGTAAGCACCTTGTCGCGGCTACTCAAAGTGCCACAGGCCAGCTCTCCCAAAACGAAGGGGTGCATCAACACGCGGCTTTCGTTCAACAGGGCGACCAACTCTTCATCACCGGCACGGAGGTGGTCGATCCAGACCGATGTATCGACCAGGATCATTCCTGGCCGGGGCGACGCCGCGCAATCGGCTCCAGCTGTGGCTCCGTGCCACCAAGCCGGGCTAGCCGGCGCGCGCTTTCACGCTCGATCAGGGCGCGCAGCCCCTCGCGAACCAAGGCGGCCTTCTCAGTCATGCCGGTAATGCGCCGGGCTTCGTCCAGCAGCTTGTCGTCGATAGTTAGGGTCGTGCGCATGGCAAGGCGCCTCATTCAGACGAGGAATGCATCAAAGAATACGTCAACTGATGCGCTTTGTCGTGCCTGCGGTCCAAGGAAGCGATTTCAGCTTTACCGCAGATGGCCGCGGGAGGCGCAGCTTTATGCTTGACCCCACGTGGGGGTTTCCGTCGGGGCATCAGGAACACCCGCTACGCCGCGCAGCTCGGGCCGCCGCCGCTGGCGGCTCGGGGGCCGGGCGGGCGGTCTTGGGTGTCCTCGTTCAGGGTGTCGCACATGCGCCGGCCGCTGCCGTTGCGGCGCACCAGCACGATCTCGCTGATGAGGCAAAGAGCGATCTCCTCGGGGGTGCGGGCGCCCAGGTCCAGGCCAGCCGGCGCGCGGACCCGCCGCAGATCCTCCCCGGAGATACCCTCCTTGCGCAGGTAGTCCAGCACCAGGCGGGAGCGCTTGCGGCTCGCCACCAGGGCAATGTATTGGGTGGCGGAGTGCAGCGCCCGCAGCATGGAGCGGTGGTCGCCCTTGTGCTGGGTGGCGATCACCACGTAGTCGTCCTTACCGGGCTGGAGCTGCTCATAGCCCGGATCGTCGGTGACGATACGGCTGGCGTCAGGGAATTTCCCGGTCTCCGCCAGGCGGTCGATGACATGAGCCTCCAGGCCTTGTAGGTCGGCCATCTGGCACAGGGCCTCGCAGACCCGTCCGTGACCGAGGATCCACAGGGCAGGGCGGGGCAGCACGGGCTCGACGTAGACCCGCATGCTGCCGCCGCAGGGCATGCCGGCGCCGAGAACCTCGCTGTTCAGATCGATGTCGAGCACGGCGGTCTCGCCCGTGGCCATGCATTGCAGGGCCTGGGAGCAGGTCATGGACTCGGCGCAGCCGCCGCCGATCCAGCCGGCGATCACCCGACCGGCCTCGTCGATGACGGCCTTGGAGGCGGTCTTCGCGGAGGTGGAGCCCAGCACCTCCACCACCGTGGCCACGGCATAGGGGCGGCGCTGATCTCTGAGGGCTCTCAATATCTCGAGCAGATCTGATGTCATGCGTAGGCTCCGGCGGAAGGCTCGCGGGCGTCACGCAGCCGGCCGCGCAGCGCATCCAGGTCGGCCGGGGTATCGAGATCGAACACCACGTGGTCGGTGTCCATCTCAACCGTGCTGACCAGGCCGGGATTGTCCTCGATAAAGCGCTTGCAGCCCAGCTTGCGGTCACCGTTCAGAATAGCGTGGCGGTGCTCCCAGGCAAGGATGATGGGGTTGCCGCGGGCGCCGCGGTGGGTGGGTACCAGCACATCGCCCTGCCGGCGATCAGCGTAAGCCGCAATGAGCCTGTCGATGTCGACCGGCTCCAGCAGCGGCTGATCCGCCAGGACGATCATGACGCCGTCGCAGGGGTGGGAGAGGGCGGCCAGGCCGGCGTGGACCGAGCTCATCTGGCCGTCGCGGTAGTGTGGGTTGACGACGACATTCAGCGGCAGGCCCGCCAGCAGCGGGCGCACCTGCTCCGCCTCATGGCCGAGCACGACCACTATCTCGTGCAGGCGAGAGTCGAGCAGCGTCCCCGCCATGTGCCGCACCAGGGGCAGACCATCGACAGGCAAGACAAGCTTGTTAAGCAACCCCATGCGGCGCGATTCGCCGGCGGCCAGCAGAACCGCTGACACCGAGCCGGGGGTCATGCCGCGGACTCCAGGTACTTCCGGGGATCCTTCTCGAACATATACCGGCAGCCGCCACAGCAGAAGTAGTAGCGCCGGTCCTGGTACTCGGCGAAGAACTCCGCCGTGGCAATATCCACGCTCATGCCGCAAACCGGATCCACGGCCTGGGCCGGCGCGGGAGCGCTCTGCTGCTCCACGGCGGCCGGCTCGGGCGCTGCGTAGCGGCCGCTGTGCCGGGCCTGGACGACCCCGGCGAGCACCGACAGGGCGATCTCCTCGGGCGTGGCGGCGCCGATCTCCAGGCCGGCCGGGGAGACGATGGCATCCACCCGCGCCGGATCGTGGCCGCGGTCCTTCAGGTAGGTCTTCAGCTTCCCGGCCTTGCGGCTGCTGGCAATGAAGGCCACGTAGGGCGCGTCGCTGGCCAGGGCCGCCTCCAGCCCGCCCTCGTCGCGCTTGCCCTGGGTGGCGACCACCACGAAGCCGGGCCGGGGCGCGGGCAGGTCGGTCAGGTCCAGTCCGTCCAGCACATGGGCGGCCTCGGGAAAAAGCTCTGCCGTGGCGCCGGGGTTGGCGGCGGTGACCGAGAAGCCCACGCGGCTGGCCAGTGCCGACAGCGCCTGGCCCGCAGGCGAGCCGCCGATGATGAGCAGGGCCGGACGCGGCACCACCGGGTCGATGAAGATGTCCAGGGTGCCGCCGCTGTGACAGGTCATGCCGAAGTCCACGACCCCTTCCTCGTGCGGTGCGTCCTTGGTGGGGCTGATGCGGATCAGCCTGGGCTGGCCGTCCCGCAGGGCCTTCTGGGCCATCGTGGTCACTGCCGGCTGGGCACAGCCGCCGCCGATCCAGCCGTTGATGGTGCCGTCGGCCTCGACCACCGCCTTGGCGCCCGGCTTGGCCGAGGTATGGGACTCCGAGCGCACCACGGTCGCCAGGGCGAAGGGCTTGCCGGCCGCCTTCAGGCTGGCTGCCAGCTCCAGAATTGTGTCAGTCTCCAGCATGGTCGTTCTCCGTCGTACTCAAGCGTTGATGATCTGAGACTCCAGGGCCTGCAGGCTCTCCAGATTGTGGGCCGGAGCGAACAGGTCTATCCACGGCAGTGCCGCCTGCATGCCCGCGGCCAGCGGAGCATAGCCATCGCGGCCCAGCAGCGGGTTGAGCCACAGCACCCGCCGGGCCCGGCGGCGGATGCGGGCCAGCGCATCGCCCAGGGCCTCGGGCTCGCCGGTGTCGAGGCCGTCGCTCAGCACGATGACGACCGAGCGCGATCCCAGCAGGCGCCGCGCGTAGTCCCGGTTGAAGGTCTGCAGGCTCTCGCCGATGCGGGTGCCACCGGACCAGCCCAGGGACAGGACGGCGAGCTTACTCTTAAGCCGGTGCAGGTCGCGCTCGCGCAGGGCCTCGGTCACGTGCACGAGCCGCGTGTGCAGCACGAAGGCCTGGGCGTCCTTGAAGGCCGCAACGATGCCCCGGGCGAAGCGCAGGAAGAAGTAGCTGTACAAGCTCATGGATCGGCTCACGTCCAGGATCAGCACCAGCCGAGGCAGAACCTTGCGCCGGCTGCGGAAGGCCAGTTCCAGGGGCGTGCCGCCATAGCGCAAGCTGTTGCGCAGGGTGCGCCGCAGGTGGATGCGCCGGCCGTGCTGCTGCACCCGCTGGCGCCGGATGAGGCGCCGGCGCATGCGCAGGGCCAGGCGCTCTGCCAGGGCCTCGGTCTCGCGCATCGCCTGCCCGTCCTGCAGGAAGCGAAAATCGGTGCCGGCATGGCTGTCCGCGCGGCTCGCGCCGCCGCGGCTCGCGCCCTCGTCGCAAGCGCCCCCGTCTCCCGCGGCTCCGCCTTCGACCTCGGCCGTTGCGCCGCTTCCAGCCGGGGCGGGCTCCCGTTGCGGCGTCTGCCCGGACCTGCGGCTGGCGGAGGCGCGCACCTCGGAGCGGCGGTTGGCCGGCAGCCAATAGAGCCGGAACAGCTCGTCGAAGCGGTCCCATTCGCCGGCGTTGGAGCACAGCAGGCTGCGCAGCCCCCAGCTCAGCCGCTGGCGGTCGGCCGGACCGCAGGCGCCGGCGAGGGTCAGGGCGTCCAGGCCCTCGCGCACCCCCACGGGATAGCCGTTATCGCGCAGGAAGCGCACGAAGCCCATCAGCCGTTGACCCAGCGAGTCTTGCGGCGGCGCCGTCATGGACCGGGCGCTCATCCGACGGCCCTCGCCACCAGCCGCGCAGCCACCTCGGGGGTGACGGCATCGTGGTCTTCCTTGGTCTTAAGCAGGCAGACCAGTGTGTCCAGCAGCAGCCCGGGGTCCTGGTCCAGGCTCGCCACGTTGAGCTGCAGCAGGGCCGCGGTCCAGTCCAGGGTCTCGGCGATCCCCGGGCGTTTGCGCAGGTCCTCCCTCCTCAGCGTCTGGACGAAGTCGATGACCTGGCCCGCCAGCCGCTCGCCGATGCCCGGCAAGTGGCTGCGCACGATGGCCAGTTCCTTGTCGGGCGATGGATAGTCCACGTAGTGGTACAAGCAGCGCCGGCGCAGGGCGTCGCTCAGCTCGCGGGTGGCGTTGGAGGTCAGCACCACGTAAGGGGTGGTGGTCGCCTTAATGGTGCCAAGCTCCGGAATGCTGATCTGATAGTCAGACAGGACCTCCAGCAGATAGGCCTCGAACTCCTCGTCGGCCCGGTCGATCTCGTCCACCAGCAGCACCGGGGACTGGGGCATGGTGATGGCCTGGAGCAGGGGGCGCTTGAGCAGGAAGCGGTCGCTGAAGATGTGGCGCTCCTTCTCGGCGGCCGAGTGTCCTTCGGACTCCTCGATCTTGATGGCGAGAAGCTGGTGCTGGTAGTTCCACTCGTAGACCGCGGTGTTGGCATCCAGCCCTTCGTAGCACTGCAGCCGGATCAGGGGGCAGTCGAACACCCGGGCCAGGGCCTTGGCCACCTCGGTCTTGCCGACGCCGGCATCGCCCTCCAGCAGCAGCGGCCGCCGCAGCGTGGTGATCAGCAGCAAGGTGGATGCCAGGGGCCGGTCGGCGACGTAGCCGGCCTCGGCAAGGCGCTGTTGAAGCTGTGCGATGTCCTGCATGGGCTGGGTGGGCAGGCCGCGGGCCTAGCCCGCATATCTCACCAGGCCGGCACCGGGCCGACGTAGGTCACTGAGCTGGCCGTGGAATACCGGAAATAGGTTGGCAGGAATCGATGACATGCTGTCTCCGGCCCGGAATCTATCGCGGCCCTGGCTTGCTCAGGCACGCCCGGGCTTGCTCTTCACTCTACCCATAGCTACAGCTATGTATTTCGCTCCAGCGCGGCGCCAGGATCCACGATACCTGGTGAGATATGCGGGCTAGGCGCCTCCCCCCGAGGGGCAGGGGGATCGGACCGTTGCTTCAGCCCAAAGCCCCCCGGGGAGCTACGCCTGGCCTAGGCGGCCTTGCCGATCCGCGTGGCCTCCGCGACCTCGTTCAGGGTACCGGTCTTGCAGTCGTAGATGTAGCCGTAGATCGGGATGTCCTTGGGCACCAGGGGGTGATTGCGGATGCGCTGCACGTCGTCCACGACGCTCTGGGCCAGGTCGCTGATGGTGAGCCAGTCCACGTAGTTGCCTTCAGTGGAGCCCGGGCCCTGGCCGGAGTCGTGCCAGCCGCTGGCGTCCACGCTGGCGGTCTTCAGGCTGCTCGCCAGCAGCCGGCGCATGATCTCGTCGGTGAAGGTCAGCATGCCGCAGTCGGTGTGATGCACCACGAACCACTCGCGGGTGGCGAGCAGCTTGTAGGAGATCACCAGGGAGCGGATCGCATCGTCGCTGGCGCGCCCGCCGGCGTTGCGGATGACGTGGGCGTCGCCCTCGGCGAGCCCGGCATACTTGGCCGGATCCAGGCGCGCGTCCATGCAGGTCAGGATGGCGAAACGCCGGCCCGGGGGCATGGGCAGATCGCCCTTGCCGCCGAAGTCCGCGGCGTACGCCTTGTTGGCGGCCAATACTTCTTCGAGAACCTTACTCATGACATCCTCCTGCTTTTGTGTGGTATTCAGATGGCGTGGCAATCAGCCGGTCTTGGTGGGTTTCCCGGCAAACAAGCTCTTGATAAAGCCGACCAGCACGGCCCAGGCGAAGGCCAGGCCGTTCAGCTCCCTGGCCTGGGGCGGCGATGCCGCGGTCCGTCCCGCGTCGGGGGCTTCCACCGTCGCGACCTGGGCGGCGAAGTTGTCGGCGAACTGCTTGAGGATCTGGTCGGAGACCTGGGTCATCATGCGCCCGCCGAAGCTCGCCAGCTTGCCAGTGACGGAGACCGCGGAGCGACCCAGCAGCTCGCAGGCCCCGGGGCCCGTCTCGCGGATGCCGGCGATCAGCTCCATGGTGGCGGTGGACGTGCCCTTCACGTCCGTGCCCTTGGCCAGGAGCCGCAGCTCCCGCGCGCCGGGATCGACATGCTGGACCTCCACCTCACCGGTGAACGCCGCCACCGCGGGGCCCAGCTTGACCCTGACCTTGCCCTTGTAATGGGTGTCGTCCACCTGCTCGGTGATCTCCGCCCCGGGCATGCACGCCGCCACCCGGGGGATGTCCTGCAACAGCTCCCAGGCGGCGCCGGCCGGTGCCGTCAATGGAAAGACCCTCTCCAGCTCGACCTTCACGCGATCTCCGGCTCAGGCGGCATCCGCCTTGTCCAGCCCCAGCGCGTGGATACTCTTCCACACGTTGTAGGCGGAGTGGGGCATCTCCATGTGGGTGACGCCCAGATGGGCGAAGGCATCGTTGACGGCATTGGAGAAGCACGGGATGCCGCCCACGTGAGGCGACTCCGCCACCCCCTTGGCCCCGATGGGGTGGTGGGGCGAGGGGGTCACCGTATAGTCCAGCTCCCAGTGGGGCGTCTCGACGAAGGTGGGCAGGAAGTAGTCCATGAGGCTGTTGCCCAGCAGGTTGCCGGCCTCGTCGAAGGCAATCTGCTGGCCCAATGCCACGGCGAAGGCCTCGTTCAGCCCGCCGTGGATCTGGCCCTCGATGATCATGGGATTGATGCGGGTGCCGCAGTCGTCCAGGGCGTAGAAGCGGCGCACCTTCACCTCGCCGGTGTGGCGGTCGATGTCCACCACGCACAGATAGGCGCCGAAGGGGTAGGTGAAGTTGGGCGGGTCGTAGTACTCCACCGCCTCCAGGCCCATCTCCATGCCCTCGGGCACGTCGTTGTAAGCAGCCCAGGCGATCTCCTTCATGGTCTTCTCCTGCCCCGGCACGCCCTTGACCTTGAAGCGGTCCACCTCCCAGTCCAGATCGTTCTCGCTCACCTCCAGCAGGTGGGCGGCGATCTTGCGCGCCTTGTCGCGGATCTTGCGCGCGGCCACGGCGGTGGCGGCGCCGCCCACCG
>CAYWTP010000165.1:0-7662 GCA_964461215.1 uncultured Ectothiorhodospiraceae bacterium
CTGGGCCACCCGCATCGCGCGGCTGGCCGAGAAGCCGAGCTTGCGCACCGCCTCCTGCTGAAGGGTCGAGGTGGTGAAGGGGGCCGCCGGATTGCGCCGGCGCTGCTTCTTCTCGACGGCGGTGACGGTCAGCCGACCCCGGCCGGCGCGCTCCAGCGCCGCCCTGGCCTCCTCGGCCTGCACCTGGCTGGAGATGCTGAACTGGCCGAGCTTCTCTCCATGCAAGCGGTTGAGCTTGGCCGTAAAGTGGCTGCCCTCGGCGGCGGCATCGGCCTCGATGGTCCAGTATTCCTGGCGGACGAAGGCCTCGATCTCCTGCTCGCGCTCCACGATGAGGCGCAGCGCGGGGCTCTGGACCCGGCCTGCGGACAGACCCCGCCGGATCTTCTTCCACAGCAGAGGCGAGAGATTGAACCCCACCAAGTAATCTAGCGCCCGGCGCGCCTGCTGCGCGTTGACCAGGTCCATGGCCAGGTCCCGGGGCTGAGCGATGGCGTCCTGGATGGCCTGGCGGGTAATCTCGTGAAATACCACCCGGCGCACCGGTTTGTCCTTCAGGGAGCGCCTGTCCTTGAGAATCTCATACAGATGCCAGGAGATTGCCTCGCCTTCGCGGTCCGGGTCGGTTGCCAGCAGCAGACCGTCGGCCTCCTTCATGGCTTTGGCGATCTTGTCCACGTGGCGGCGGTTCTTCTCGATTACCTCGTAGTGCATCTCGAAGTCACGGTCCGGGTCCACCGCGCCCTCCTTGGGCAGCAGGTCCCGGACGTGACCATAGGAGGCCAGCACCTCGAAGTCCTTGCCCAGGTACTTCTTGATGGTGTTGGCCTTGGCCGGTGACTCTACGACAACAAGTTGCTTACCCATTCCTGCGTCTGCCTTCGCTCAAGCGTGAGGATGGCCGTTGGGACAGGCCCGGCCCGGACGGTAACCGAAACAGCGGCTGGCCGGAGAAGGCCGGCCCGCGAGGGTCCACGGATACTTCGGCTGGTAGGCGCCCCTCAGAACTCACGGACGCCCTGACAGGCGGAGCGCGCGACGGCCGTGCCTCAGTGCAGCATGCCCACGGCTTCATCGAGCGCCAGGTCTTCCACCCAGCTCTCGTCCTCATCTCTGTCCGGGCGGTTGAACAAGACCATCTGCACGACCCACTTGACCTGCTCCAGGTCGATCTCCTCGGTCTCCAGAGCCGTGACACGGTCGATGACCAGCTCCCGATGCGCCGGATCGAGAATCCCCGCCTGCTCCAGGAACAGCAGGAACCCGCGGCACTCGATGTCCAGCTTCCCCTGCTCCTCGGCCGTGTATACACGCACCGAAGGTGCGTCGGCCATGGCCAGGGCGATGGGATTGTCCTCCTGGCACGCCAGATCCTCCAGCCAAGTGAAGGCTTTGTCGATAGTACGTGACCGGAAGCCGGCGTGGGCCAGCTCGGTTTTCATGGAGTCCTGGTCGGGGCCGAGGACGACCTCGTCCTCGAAATAGTGCTCGAACAAGTACATCAGGACATCCAGCACGCTCTCTTTCATCTCACGTCCTCTTGGCTAGCCGTGCGTACCGCCCAGCGCTGAGCGGCGCCACATGGCCCTGCAATTCGAGCAGCAAAAGCATGGAGGAAACAGCCTCCGGCGTCAATCCGCTGCGCTCCACGAGGGTATCCACCGCCACCGGATCGTGCCCCATGTGCTCCAGCAGGGTGCGGTATTCGGGATTCAGATCCGGCTGATCCGGCTCTGCGGGCGCAGCCGGCATAGTGGCTGCAGCATTGGCTCTGTCCAGGGCTGTGGGTCCGGGCAGCAGCGGCGCCAGCTCCTCCAGCACGTCCGCGGCGGTCTCCACCAGTCTCGCGCCCTGGCGGATGAGGGCATGACAGCCCCGCGCCAGCGGATTATGAATAGAGCCGGGGACGGCGAGCACCTCCCGGCCTTGCTCCACCGCCAGGCGGGCGGTGATCAAGGAGCCGCTGCCCGCGGCCGCCTCCATCACCAGGGTGCCCAGGGCAAGGCCGCTGATAATCCGGTTGCGACGCGGGAAGTTGCCGGGACGCGGGGAAGTCCCCAGGGGATACTCGGATACGAGGGCGCCCTCGCGTGCAATCCGGTGAGCCAGATCGCGATGCCGCCCCGGATAGACCAGGTCAAGCCCCGTGCCGGCCACGGCGACCGTCAGTCCTCCGCCATCGAGAGCCCCGCGGTGACAGGCCGAGTCGATGCCCAGCGCAAGCCCGCTGGTGATCACGAGGCCGTCGGCGGCCAGATGTCGCGCGAAGTCATACGCGGTCTGGGCGCCGCCGGGGGTGGGATTGCGCGAGCCCACCATCGCGAGCTGCGCCTGGGACAGCACCTCCGGATCCCCGACCACATAGAGTATCGGCGGCGGGTCGGCGATCTGCCGCAGCAGGGGTGGATAACGCGGATCGGCAAGTGTGACGAGCGCGTGGCCGGGCTGATCCAGCCACAATAGATCGGAGGCTATCTGGGATTGGTCCGGTGCCCGCAGATAGGCCAGCGTCGAAGGTGCCAGGTCAAGCCCCGGCCCCGCCCCGGCCAGCAACGCGCGCGGGCCGGGGAAGACTTCAAGCAATCGACCCAGCCCGGTCTGTCCAAGCCCGGGGGCCCGGCTCAGTACCAGCCAGGCCGTCAGCTCATCCTTGTCCATCGCCGTACCCGGCCGCCCGGGTAGCGCTCCCGCGGGACGCGCCTATGGGGTGGTGACCCGATCGTAAACGTGCATGGCCCGGACCGACTGCATGACCAGCGCATAGCTCAGGCGGTCGAAGGGACGAATGACCATGACCAGCCCGGCGCGTTCGTCTGGCAGCGTGACCGTTTCGGGGCTCTGGGACTGGAACACACCGGCGATCCGCTTCCCCAGGATGTTGATGTCGCGGTCGAGGCTATTGGGGAACGGCTCGGCCTTCAGCGGCTGCTCCTTGTGCGGCTTGGGCACCCGATCCTGGACCGTGGCACCGGTCTGGTAGACTGCCAGCACGTTGCCCACCTCGATGCCATCGTTGCGGCCCAGGTTCAGCACGACGATCTGGTTCCGTCCGATCTGGGTCACGCCGTCGACCACGGAGACAATAGCCCCGCTGACCGGCTTGTCGGGCGCACGGGGCATGAACTGCTCGCGCACCCTGTCCTCCTCCAGGGGCAGCAGGCGGTCGCCGCTGAGCACCTCCCTGGTGGCGCGGGTGAGGAGAACAGTCGCGGGATCGCCTTCCGCCTCCAGCACGGCATCGGCCACGTGCAGCGCCTCGTAGCCCAGGACCTCGTCCTTGGGCGCGCCCTGGTTGCGGTACGCCTCTCCTCGCCGGTAGACTCCAAAGCGTCGACCCTGGTCCGGAGTAATCCCGCGCACATAGACGCGGGTGCTGCTGCCGGCCACCAGATGCTCCTTGCCCACAGAAACCACGTAGGGCGCGGCGTCGAGTTCATCCTCGCTGGCCACGCGTGAGTCGGTGAGGAACTGTGCGATGGCGTCTATGGGAATCGTGGGAATGGCGCGGTCCAGGGGCTCGCTGCGCACCGTGGGCGAGAGCTTGATAGTGGGCCGGGCACCGCGGGTCACACGCAGCACGGGCTTGCCATCCTGGTAGACCACGGAGATCACGTCTCCGGGATAGATGAGGTGAGGATTCTTGATCTGCGGATTCTTCTCCCAGATGTCGGGCCAGCGCCACGGATCCTTCAGGAACCGGGCCGAGATGTCCCAGAGCGTGTCGCCTTTGCGGACTACGTAGCGCTCCGGGTGCCCCGGGGTCAGGTCCAGGGTATCGGCATGGACCAGCGGGACGATGGCGAACACAAGTACCAAGGCGTAGAGCTTCTTCTTGTCCATGAGCGTCCCTCGACCGACTGTTTGACGGAGTTTAGCCGAAAAGCGAAACCCGCTCCACCCAATGCCAGTATGGCACTGAAAGCGGAACTTAAAGTACATTATGAGGTTTAAAGACTTGGCTTTTCAACCGGAACCGCGCCATGGCGATCCTTGACATCCTGCACTTTCCTGACCCGCGGCTGCGTAGCCATGCCCGACCGGTCGCCAGCGTGGACGAATCCGTGCGGCGATTGGTGGACGACATGTTGGAAACCATGTACGACGCCCCGGGCATTGGCCTGGCCGCACCGCAGGTCAACGTCTCCAGCCGGGTCATCGTGATCGACGTATCCGAACAGCGCAACGAGCCCCGCTGCTTCATCAACCCCGAAATCGTGGAGACGCGGGGCCGTGAGGAGATGGAAGAGGGCTGCTTGTCGGTGCCCGGATTCTACGAGCCCGTGCAACGGGCAGAGTGGATCCGGGTGCGGGCACTCGGCCGCGACGGCAGGCCCTTCGAGCTGCAGACGGACGGGCTGCTGGCGGTATGCATCCAGCACGAGATAGACCACCTGGACGGAAAGCTGTTCGTGGATTATCTGTCCAGCCTCAAACGCCAGCGGATCCGCAAGAAGCTCGAGAAGTCCCAACGCCAGCACAAGCCCCCCGGCCCAGCCCCCAACGCACAGCATCAAGCGCTTTGAAGAGGTCAGGGGTGAGGAGTAAGGAGTGAGGTGAATGGGAATCGGGAACGCAAATCGCTAGCTCCTAACGCCCAACCCCTCACACCTCACGTCCGAAATGCGCATCGTCTTCGCCGGCACTCCCGAGTTCGCCAAAGTGCACCTTCAGGCGCTGCTGGAGCGGGGCCATGTCGTCCCGGCAGTGTACACCCAGCCGGATCGTCCTGCGGGACGTGGCCGCAAGCTGACCGGCAGCCCGGTCAAAATCCTGGCCGAAGGCTGGGGCATTGCCGTCCACCAGCCCTCCAGCCTGAATGATCCCGCAGCACAGGCCGAGCTGGCGGTGCTGGCACCGGATCTGATGGTGGTGGTGGCCTACGGCCTGCTGCTGCCGCCGCCGGTGCTCGCCATACCGCGCCTGGGCTGCCTCAACGTGCACGCCTCGCTGCTACCTCGCTGGCGGGGTGCCGCGCCCATTCAGCAGGCAATCGTGGCCGGTGACACCGAGACCGGTGTCTGCGTCATGCAGATGGACGCCGGACTGGACACCGGACCGGTGCTGCACAGCCTGCGGCTGGCCATCACGCCGCAGGACACGGCAGGTTCGCTGCATGACCGGCTGGCCGGGCTGGGTGCGCGAGCGCTGCTGGAGACGCTGGACGCCGTTGCGGCAGGCACCGCTCGGGCCTTACCGCAGGACGAGTCCGCCGCAACCTACGCCCGAAAGATCGACAAGACCCAGGCCCGCCTGAGCTGGGCCGAGCCGGCGGCGGATCTGGAGCGCCGGGTTCGCGCCTTCAATCCGTGGCCGGTGGCTTTCACCACCTTGGGCGGGCAGGTACTGCGGATATGGGAGGCAGCAGCCGACGCCCATGGCGAGGGCAACACTCCCGGGCGGGTGCTGGCGGCCGGGCGGGCCGGGATCGCCGTAGCCACCGGCAACGGAGCGCTGTGGCTGCGGCGGGTGCAGCTTCCCGGTGGCCGGCCGGTCAGCGCCGCCGACTACCTCAACGCCCACGCCAGCCCCATGGGCGAGGTTCTGGGCCCCTGAGCACCCGGGCCACCGACGCCCGAGCCGCGGCCCTGCGGGCCTTGCTCCGGGTCCTGGGCGACGGGGCTTCGCTGACCTTCGCACTGGCCGCCACCGTGGACCGTTTGCCCGATCCCCGGGAGCGGGCACTGGGCAAAGAGCTGTGCTTTGGCGTCCTGCGCTGGCAGCCGCGTCTGGAAGCTGTGGTAGACCGGCTTATCGAACGGCCCTTGAGGGAACGGGACCGGAACGTCCGTCTGGTCCTCCTGCTCGGGCTGTACCAGCTCATATACACCCGCGTGCCTCCCTACGCCGCCGTGACAGCCACCGTCGACCTGGCCGGGAGCGCCGGCAAGCGCTGGGCCGCAGGCCTGGTCAACGCCGTCCTGCGGCGCTTCCAGCGCGAGCGCGACGTGCTGCTGCGCGATCTCGATGGCACCGAGCGAGGTAAATTTGCCCATCCGGATTGGCTCACCGGCGTGATCCGCGGATCCTGGCCCGAGGACTGGGCCCAGGTGCTCGCCGCCAACAACGCCCACCCTCCGTTTACCGTGCGGGTGAACGCGCGCCGGATCACCCGTGCAGCCTACCTGGAGCTGCTGGCCAAGGCCGGGAGGGAAGGCCAGCCGGCGCCCCACACCACGCACGGAGTGATTCTCAGCCAGGCGCTCGACGTCGAAGCGCTGCCGGGATTCACCGAAGGGCTGGTTTCGGTGCAGGACGCAGCTGCCCAGCTAGCCGCTCCCCTGCTGCACCTGGCGCCTGGCCAGCGCGTCCTGGACGCCTGCGCCGCCCCCGGCGGCAAGACCGCCCATATCCTGGAGCAAGAGCCCGGGCTGGTGGAAGTGGTAGCCCTGGACCGGGATCCCCGGAGGCTGGACCGGCTCGGGCACACTCTGGGCCGGCTCGGGCTCGACGCCGGGGTGCTGTGCGCAGACGCTGGCGAGCCCGCTAGCTGGTGGGATGGCCGCCCCTTCGAGCGCATTCTGCTCGACGCTCCCTGCACCGCCACCGGAGTGATTCGAAGGCACCCGGACATCAAGGCCTTGCGCCGGCCGGAGCAGGTGCCGCAACTCGCCGCCCGGCAGGCCCGCCTGTTGGAGGCGCTGTGGCCGTTGCTGGCCCCCGGGGGAACACTGTTGTACGCTACCTGTTCCGTCTTGCGAGAGGAAAATGAGGCGCAGATCGCACGGTTCGCAGCCTCGCGGGAGGACCTGATTGAGTCCCCCCTTCCCGGGGACTGGGGCCGCCCCTGCCGCTTTGGCCGCCAGATCCTGCCGGGAGAAGACGGGATGGACGGATTCTTCTACGCGCTGCTGAAGAAAGGCTGACGGCCCCATGCGTGGTTTTCTACTAGGCGTAGGCTGGCTGATCCTGTGCGGTCCATGGGGCTCCCCTGCGAGTGCCGCCGAGCCGGGGTTTCGTATCAGGCTCGTGGAGACCCATCTGGCCAACCAAGTGTACCTGCTGAACGCGCGCATCGAGTTCCGCTTCAGCAGGGTGGTTCTGGAGGCCCTCGACAGCGGGGTGCCGGTCACCATACTGCTCGAGCTGCAGGTGCTGCGCGACAGGGACTACCTGTGGGACGAGCGCATCGCTGACCTCAAGCAGCGTTACCGGCTGGCCTACCACGCTCTGAGCGGGCGTTACGTAGTCCAGAACCAGAACACCGGCGTGAGTCATACCTACCAGACCCTGGACGACGCCCTCTACGCGCTTGGCTCCATACGCGCTTTCCCCCTCATCGACCGCCAGCTCATGAAGCCCGGCGGCCACTATTACGGGAAGCTGGAGGCACGCCTGGACATCGAGTCTTTGCCCGCCCCCTTGCGGCCCCTGGCCTATCTGAACTCCAAGTGGCGCCTGGCCAGCGACGTCTACACATGGCCCCTACAACCCTGAGGCGCTTCGCCACCGCAGTGGCGGCCCTGCTTGGCCTCGCCCTGCTACTGGTATCGCTGAAGCTGATGAGCGATGCCACGGCCAACTCGGAGACCTTCGGCCAGCTCTACTCGATACTGCTGCTGTTCAACGTGCTCGGACTGGCGGTGCTGGCGGGACTCATCATCATGAACCTGCTGCGACTGGTGCGGCAGCTTCGCGCCCGGGTCGCGGGCTCGCGGCTGACCG
>CAYWTP010000166.1:0-7637 GCA_964461215.1 uncultured Ectothiorhodospiraceae bacterium
GTGACCGTGGCCAGGCTGTGCACCGCCGGGACGTAGCCCGTCACCCACGCGGGCATCAGCAGCTCATCGCTGCCCCCGCTGTCGGCCACGGTGATGCTGAACCCGTCGGGCAGATCCGGGCTGAGCAGGTACTGCGTGTCGGCGCCGCCGCCGTGCACCGTCTCACCGTCGTGCAGCCGGTACTGGCTCACACCAGCGGCCAGCGCCGCGGCCTCCCATACCGTGCCATCGGCCAGCTCGACCCGTTCGATGCTGTCGCCGGCGCCAAACCAGTCCTGTACCGCCAGGCTGTCGCCCGTGGCCACTCCACCGGGAGTCAGGCTGAGCACCAGGGCCAGGCCGTCGCGGCCCACGGTCACGTCTTCGGCCCTAATCCCGGGGCCGAGCCGTACGCTGTCTGACGTGCCGGACTCATCCAACACCACGTCCTTTCCGCTACCCAAGCCGAAGAGATAGAGGTCGTCTCCGGCGCCCCCGGCGAGCGCGTCATCCCCGGCACCGCCGTCCAGCGTGTCGGACCCATCTCCGCCGAAGAGCGTGTCCTCGCCTGCGTCGCCGTACAAGCTGTCGTCGCCGGCCTGTCCCGACAACTCATCCACGCCGTCCCCGCCGTGCAAGCTATCGGCATCATCCCCGCCGTAGAGAAAATCATCACCGCTCTCACCGTAGAGCGTGTCGCTCCCGGCCTGGCCCAGCAGCGCATCGTCCTGCGCTCCACCATAGAGCGTATCCGCCTCCTCTCCGCCGTACAGGGTGTCCGCTCCCGCGTCCCCGTAGAGCGTGTCCTGGCCCGCGTCGCCATAGAGAATATCGACGCCGGCCCCGCCGCTGAGGGTGTCGTTGCCCACGCCTCCGTAAAGCTCGTCGTTGCCCGCCTCGCCATACAGCCGGTCATCGCCGCCCGCATCAGGGCCGTTGCGATAGTCCCGTCCCCGCAGCGTCCACGGGCCATCAGCGGCAATACCGTTCTGGATGGTGGCGGACTCCGCCACGAAGCTCTGATGGCTGATGTCGCCGTACAGGATGTCGTTGCCGTCGCCACCGTACAGCGCATCGGCACCCTCCTCGCCCTCGAGCAGGTCGCGGCCCGCACCACCGGTGAGGGTGTCGTTTCCCTCACCGCCGAGGAGGTAGTCGTCGCCCGCCCCACCGTCGAGCGCGTCTGCGCCGGCGGCTGCTCCGTGGGCACTCTCGAGCACTGCGTAGCTACCGGCCTGCGGGAAGTCGGTGTCCTGCGGCACACCGCCACCAGGGTCCGGGTCAATGAGGTAGGTCGTGCCCTGCCAGCCATGACTCGGGCCGTTCCAAAGCGCACTATCATAGCTCCAGCGGATGCGCGTGCCGTCCCCATAAAGTACGTCATTGCCGTCCCCGCCCAGCAGCACGTCCGAGCCTTGTCCACCGAGCAGCTCGTCATCGCCGCTCGCGCCTTCAATCAGGTCAATACCGCTGTCACCTTCCAGCATGTCCCCGCCGTCGCCGCCGCGCAGGTTGTCATCCCCGAACAGGCCGTAGAGCCAATCGGCCTGCGTGCCGCCGTCCAGCACGTCGGCCCGAAAGGAGCCATACAGAGCATCCTTGCCCGCCTCCCCATACAGATACGCGCCCTCCGCGCTTGGGTCCGGCAACGCCGGCAAGGGATCGCCATTGTCTTGGGCGGTAAAGTAAACGTCGCTTTCGGTGAGATCGCCGTACAGGATGTCATTGTCGGCACCGCCATAGACGGTAAAGCCCTGGGCGTTGTCCGGTGCCCGGATAAAGTCCTCGCCCCCGAGGCCCCGCACGACCTCGTAATCGGCAAAGCGGTAGCTCCGGCTCGCGTCGGAGTATGCTCCCGGGGCCGTGTCGGCGGACTCGCTCAAGCTCAGGACACCGGACGTGCCGCGCAGATCGCGCAGCGAGATCCCGAGATCGCGATTCTCAAACCCCTCAATGGTGACGGTACCCTCCTGGCCGACGATGCCGGAGGTCACGCTCAGCGTGGTGCCGGCCAGCGCATAGCGCAAGCTGCCATCGGCCGAGACGTAGCTCGCATCGCCGGGCGCCCGGCTGCCGCCGTACAGGACCGTGTCCCCGAAGATGACCCGGCCCAAGCCGTCGCTGTCGGCAATGAGGGCACCGTCAGCCACCACGTAGGTGTCATCGCCCTCGCCGGCATCCAGAGTGACGCTGGCCCCTTGCAGGGTCGAGGTGCTCACCTTGATCGTGTCATCACCGAGGCCGGCCTGCACCCGGCTGATGTTCACCAGCATCGTGCCCGTCAGGTCGATGATGTCCGCCAGATCCGTGCCGGCGATCGCGTCGGAGCCGGAATCCCCACCATCGATCACCTCGACGCTCTGCTCTCCCAGGAAGCGGTGCACCCGGATGGTGTCGTCCCCAGCGCCACCCGTGATCAGGTCCGTACCCTCACCACCGACGAAGGTGTCGTAGACGCTGGGCGCGTCCTGCCCGTAGACGAGAAAGGTATCGTTGCCGTCCCCGCCCCGGAGCGTGTCGGCGCCACGCCCGCCGAACAAGGTGTCGTTGCCGTTGCCACCGTCCAGGACGTCATCGCCCTCGTCGCCCTGCAGGTAGTCATCGCCAAGGTAGCCGTGCAGCACGTCGTTGCCCCCGCCCCCGTAGAGGCGGTCGGCCTCATCGGCGCCGAGGATCTCGGTGTTGGCGTTGTCGTCGCCAAAGACGGTGCGCGCGGCATCCGGCGGTGGTATCGCGTTCTCGAACCAGCCCCCATAGCCCCCCGCCGCGGCCGCCGTCATCGCCACGGTACCGGTGGCATAGTCCTGGAAGAACGCCTTGCTGGTGTCATCGGGGATGTGGTCGGCGTCGGCTACATTGCGCGCCACCAGGCCAGCGAGCATCGTGGCACGGTCCTGGATGTACGCGTCAGTGAGCGTGCCTTGTCCGGTCGACGGGTCGTAGAGATCGAGCTTGCCATCAGCCCTATGCTGATCATAAAGACGGCTATCCCCGAGCACCGCGAATGGTAACAGGTGGGTAAGAGCGTAGCGGAACTCGATGCTTGCCCGTGCGTTCCGGGCAAGAGCGGCCGCGGAGTCCGGACCATAGTCGCTCACTTGCAGAAGAAATCGGGCCTCTTTGTTGGCGTCCAGCAAGGGACCGGTCGCCACGATGAAGTCGATGGCGCGTTGGTAAAAGATCTCGTCATCGATAATCGGCGCGGGATCGGAAGCCCCGGTAACCAGCTCCTCAACCGCACGCAGCAGCCTCTCGGCGCCCCGGTCCTGGTGGTTCGAGATGGCGTGAAGGATGGCGTCGGCGTCCTGCGTGTCGAGTGCGCCGTCCAGGCTTCTCAACAGCACCGGCAGCACATGCATATAGCCTGCACGCAGCGGCGCGCCGTTATCGAGCCGCATCGACTGGACGAGATATTGACTGATGCTCTCGTCGGCCCAGGTGAAAAGGTCCGTCAAACGACCCTGCCAATAGGCTTGTACTTCATGGCCGTACGACGTGTTTTGAAAGAAGTACGACGTTGCCCAGGACGCCATCAATCCTATACCTGCAACTACGTAGACGGGCAATTCAAATGCTCCTGCACCTAAGACGAAGACAGCCCCTGATATCACGCCCGCAGCTTCAGCGAGGCCGCCGACGTAATCGCCTTGCGCAATCTTGTAAAAATACTGAAACACATCGAAGGCAAAGCCACCCGCTTCGGCCGCGAAGGCCGCGAAGCCGGCGTTCATGACCGCCCGGGAGCGGGTGGCGAAGTCCGGGATGGCGTGGTTGGCGATGAGGTCATCTAATTGCGCCGCGGCACGGTCGTACTGCTCGACGGTCCGAATCGCCTCGTCGATAAATTCGGCTGTTTGCCCGCCCGTGCTAAAGCTGGCTTCGGCCAGATCGCGCGTCTGCCTGGCCCACCCTGCCAGCCTGACAACGGCCTCTTCGGCAAGCTGCTGGCTACTGAGGGCCTGCTCAGCCGCCTCCTGCTCCAGCGCGCCGGCGATCGCAAAAAAGGTTCCGGCAGACTTCTCCAGGAAGTCTACGAACAGGTCATATTCGGATTCGGTCATTGCCATCGAAGGTTCCCTCCTGCGACATTCAGTCCATCTTGCTCTTCAACCAACGGTAGAAACGCACTACAACGAGGTAGAACCAAAACAGGTACGTCATCGTCAGGAACCCACCCCAAAACGCCGACGAGACCATGGTGGAGATGAACAAAGACTCGTAGTAGCTCCTGCCGAAGAATCCCTTGGCGTCGTCCCCCCCAAATGGAAGGCCATAGATACTCGTGTACGAGGCCAAGGTGAATATACCTATCAAGAACGGATACCCAAGCCACTGAAGACTGAGACGACGAAAATCGCTGGCATAGATCCACATCAGGACCAGCCAAGCCGGAGCCGTAAGGGTGTGATACAGCATCACGAAGCGCATTGCCTCCGGTGCGTGCGAGCCTTGCGCCATGACCAGGATGGAAGGCACCCACTCGGCGACCCGCATGCAATAGCCGCAGGTGGAAAAGCTCAGCTCGTTGGTATAGGCGATGAGCGCGACGAGGTAGGCCGAGAGAAACCAGCCAAGGCCGATACGCGTGAGATTGCGATCAGCCTCCTCAGTGAGCAGCGGGTCGCGCTTGCTGCCGACCTGACGCTGGGCCAACCTGGCATAATGAAGGGGGTTCATAAAGACATCCTCACGTCATGGCAGTACGCCATGCAGCTACACCCATGATGCGGCTGCGACTGGCTGGGACGGAGCACGACGCTCCCTCTCGTGACGATCGGGAGCAGCCAAGTGGACACCAGGGCACATCCGCTCTCGCAAACAGCAGCACGCACCGGGAGCTGTGTGACGAAAGTCGCCGGCCCGCCGGGGCGGCGCGCAGAAGCGCAAGCCAGCGAAAGGGTCGGGACGCATTCGCCTTAGGCCGCGCATGGCAACTCACAGCCGGAATTGCAGCGCATGCGGAGGATGGCCTCGCGCCTTCAAGCAGACAAAGGTGTGGAGTATCCATGAACGAAGCTTCCTTGCTCGAAGAATGACCCGGTGCTTCCATTCGCTTATTGTTCCGAGTGTAGCCAAGAACGGCGGCCGATCAACCGCTATCGGCCGAGTCTTCCCGGCGGCCCCACTATGAGGCCAGCCTGCAAATGGGCCGCGCCCATGCATTCGTGCACGACGTATCAGCGGCGTGTGGCACTCCTGGCATGCACATACACGACTCGTTACGATTGCACGAGGTGATGTAACGATTCGTTAGAGTAGGCGGGGGGCGATGTTGTAAGCCCTTGTAGAAACAATTGGTTAGAATCTGGCACGCTTGTTGTTTGTACGAGAGTCGACGGCCTGTCACAGGCTCGGAATCCTCAGCTACGGAGCACGCCAATGTCCACTGCCTGCATCGCCACCCTGCCGTTCCAGCCGGCGCTGGAGAAGGACGACGAGCGGAGGCGTTTCGAAGCCCTGGTCAGTACTTACTCGTCGGATCTCTACCGTTACGCCTGGTGGCTGTGCCGCAACAAATCTGTTGCCGAGGATCTGGTGCAGGAGACGTTCCTGCGGGCCTGGCGCGCCAGGGATAGCATGCGCGAGCAGAAGGCCGCGAAGGCGTGGCTGCTGACGATTCTGCGCCGCGAGCACGCCCGCCAGTTCGAGCGTCGCCGGCCCGAGCTTGTGGACGTGGAGGCCGAGAACCAGCGCGGCTGGGACGACCACGACACCAGCACCGAGGCCTTCGTGCTGCGCCGGGCCCTCGCCGCTCTGCCCCTGGAATACCGCGAGCCCTTGGTGCTCCAGGTCCTGGGGGGCTACGCCACCGCCGAGATCGCCGAGATCCTGGGCCTGACCCGCGGTGCGGTCATGACGAGGGTGTTCCGCGCCAAGCAGAAGCTGCGCGATGCGCTGGTGGGTAAGGAGGAGGTCGAGGACGGTACGGCCTGTGACCCGGCCACCTGAGCCTAGCGGGGCCGGGCGTGGCATGGAACGATGAGAGGCGCACGCCGCCGCGTCCCGGCACGGCCATGAGTGGGCGGCCCGGAACCCGTCGCGGCGCGGAACGCGTTCGAGTGGCGGAGCGGGCGGGGTCGCCGCCAGAGATACTGATCGTAGACGACGACGGTGCCCTGGCCCGCATGCTGGTCATGCACCTGGAAGAATCTGGCTTCCGGGTCCTGGCGGCTGCTACCTGCCGCGAGGCGCGGGATCTCGGGCGCCTGCGGCCGCTGCACCTGGTGCTGTTGGACTACCAGCTTCCGGACGGCAACGGGCTGGAGGCGCTGCGGGACCTTCGGGCGCTACGGCCGGATCTGCCCGTGATCATCATGAGCGGGATCTCGGATCCCAGGGTAGCGGCGGGGGCCCGCGCTGGGGGCGCGGCCGGCTTCTTGGCCAAGCCCCTGCGTGCCGCGGATCTGGACCGGACCGTGCGCGAGGCTCTATCCGGATCCGCGGGCTGGATGGCCGATCAATCCGGTTCTTAGCCGCAACCGGGAGCCATCGGCTCCAGCCGGCGGAGCGATCAGCCTGCCGGTGGCTTGTCCTTCCCGGTGTCGGCCAGGGTGGCTTCGTCGGCCTCCGCACGGTCCATCTCGGCATCCAGATCGACCTCCGGGGCGTCGCCAGGCGCCGGGTCGCCCGCTCCAGCCGGCTGCCGGGGCTCGGGAGCCTGCTCAGTCGAGGTTGCGGCAGGAGACCCCTCGTCGGGCTCCTCGTCTTCCTCCTGCAAAGGCTTGCGCAGCACCATCCTGGACAGCACGATGCCCAGCTCGAACAGCGCCCACAAGGGAACCGCCAGCATGATCTGGGAGACGACGTCCGGGGGCGTCAGCAGCATTCCAATCACGAAGGCGGCGACGATCACGTAGGGTCGTTTTGCGGCGAGAGCCTGCGGGGAGGTGATGCCGGTCCACACCAGGATAATGATGGCGATGGGCACCTCGAACGTGATGCCGAAGGCGAAGAACAGCTTGAGCACGAAGTCCAGGTAGCTGCTGATGTCCGGCATCACCGTGACGCCCTCGGGGGCGACGCTGGTGAAGAAGTTGAAGACCAGGGGGAACACGATGTAATAGGCGAACGCCATGCCCAGGTAGAACAGGAGGATGCTCGACACCAGCAGCGGCAGGGCCAGGCGGCGTTCGTGGCGATACAGCCCCGGCGCCACGAAGGCCCACGCCTGATACAGCACGTAGGGCATGGCCAGGAAGATGGACGTCACCAGGACCAGCTTGAGGGGTGCCAGAAAGGGGGACGCCACGCCGGTGGCGATCATACTGCCGTGCTCGGGCAGATGGCGCAGCAGCGGCTCGGCCAGCAGCGTGTAAAGCGGATTGGCAAAGGGCCACAGCGCCAGCACGATCACCAGAACCACCAAGGTGATGCGCAACAGCCGGTCGCGCAGCTCAATCAGGTGCTCCAGGAACGGCATCTCGCCGCTGGGACGGTTAGTGTCCTGGTCCTTTTTCGCCATCTGCGGCCGTCTGCTCGACGGGCTCCTTCTTGCCGGGGTCGACCGGCGTCACCGGGCTGGTGGGAACATCGTTGGCCTCCGGGGTGATCGCCTGCTTCACCTCGGAGCGGGTTTCTTCCACGATCTCGTAGACATCCCGCAGATCGTTCTGCTTCTTGAGGATCTGCTGCAGCTCTTCGGCCCGCATCTCCCGCTC
>CAYWTP010000167.1:0-7623 GCA_964461215.1 uncultured Ectothiorhodospiraceae bacterium
CATGTACACCCGCACCTCCAGCCCAAACATATTTCCGGCCAGGGCGATGGCGGAGCCCCACTGGCCGGCCCCGGTCTCGGTAGTGAGGCGCTTGATCCCCTGCTGCTGGTTGTACCAGGCCTGGGCCACCGCGGTGTTGGGCTTGTGGGAGCCTGCCGGGCTGACACCCTCGTACTTGTAATAGATGCGGGCCGGGGTCCCCAGCGCCTGCTCCAGCCGGTGGGCGCGGAACAGGGGCGAGGGCCGCCACAGGCGGTAGATCTCCCGTACCGGCTCGGGGATTGGAATCCAGCGCTCGGGGGACACTTCCTGTTCGATCAAGGCGTCGGGAAAGATCGCCGCCAGGGCGCCAGGCCCGATGGGCTTGCCGTCGGGACCCAGAGGCGGCGCGGGCTTGTTCGGCATGTCCGCCACCACGTTGTACCAATGGGTGGGGATCTCGGATTCTTCGAGCAGGATCTTGGTCTGCATGCCGGGGCTCCTCTGGGTAGGCCTACGCAGGATGCCGGCCATCGGCCGGCCGATCAAATCGTCGAATCATACCAGACAAGGCGCCGCCGGATGGTGGCGCCTCGTTTGTTGGAGAAGGAGGTTTGCACGCCAGGGAAATCAAGACGCCGACAGATCTTTGTGCCCATTGTGCCCTTGTGGTGAATTCTTCCATCCTCAGGCCGCAGGCCTGTTGGAGGCGGGCCGGTGGGCACCTATACTGCGGGCTGTCTTGTGAACGCTTGGTTATGGGAGCCGCTAATGGAGCTATCCACCCTCACCGCCATTTCCCCGGTAGACGGCCGCTACGGCAGCAAGACCGCCGACCTGCGGCCCATCTTCAGCGAGTTCGGCCTGATCAAGCACCGAGTGCTGGTGGAGGTGCGCTGGCTGCAGCGCCTTGCGGCCCACTTCGCGATCCCGGAGGTCCCGCCCCTGTCCGAGCACGCCGCGAACGTGCTCAACGGCATCGTGGAGAAATTCGACGAGGAGGACGCGCGCAGGGTCAAGAACATCGAGCGCACCACCAACCATGACGTCAAGGCCGTGGAGTATTTTCTCAAGGAGAAGATTGCCGGCAACGCCGAGCTGGAGGCGGTGTCCGAGTTCATCCACTTCGCCTGCACCTCCGAAGACATCAACAATCTGGCCTATGCCCTGATGCTCAGGGAGGCCCGCACCCAGGCGGTCCTTCCGCTGATGGACGAAGTCATCGAGGCCATCGCGGCGCTAGGCCGGGAGCATGCAGCGCAGCCTATGCTGGCCCGCACCCACGGCCAGCCTGCCTCGCCGACCACCGTGGGCAAGGAGATGGCCAACATCGCGTACCGCCTGCGGCGCCAGCGCGAGCAGTTCATCGCGGTGCCGTTGCTGGGCAAGGCCAACGGCGCCGTGGGCAATTACAACGCCCACCTGGCCGCGTACCCCGAGGTGGACTGGCCGGGATTCGCCCGGGACTTCGTCACCGGTCTGGGCCTGGAGTGGAATCCGTATACCACCCAAATCGAGCCTCATGACTATGTGGCCGAGCTGTTCGACGCCGTCGGTCGCTTCAACACGGTGCTCCTCGACTTCTGCCGCGACGTGTGGAGCTACGTCTCACTGGCCTACTTCAAGCAGAAGACCGTTGCCGGCGAGGTGGGTTCCTCGACCATGCCCCACAAGGTCAACCCCATCGACTTCGAGAACGCCGAAGGCAATCTGGGCCTGGCCAACGCCATCTTCGATCATCTGGCCGCCAAGCTGCCCGTATCGCGCTGGCAACGGGACCTGAGCGACTCCACCGTGATGCGTAGCCTCGGCGTGGGTCTGGCCCATTCCCAGATCGCCTACCAGTCGGCGTTGAAGGGTATCGGCAAGCTGGAGGTGAATCCGGCACGCCTGGCCGCGGACCTGGAAGAGGCCTGGGAAGTGCTGGCCGAGCCCATTCAGACGGTGATGCGCCGCTACGGTATCGAGAAGCCCTACGAAAAGCTCAAGGAGCTGACCCGCGGCCGGGCCATCGACGCGGTGTCCCTGGGGGAGTTCATCAACGGTCTGGATCTGCCCGGTGAAGCAAAGCAGGCGCTGCTGGCCCTCACGCCGGCCACCTACGTGGGCAACGCCCCGGAGCAGGCCCGGCAGATCTGACCAGGGGCGAGATTCTCACGGCCTCCGGTCCAGCCCGAGTGCAGCATTCTGCGGGCGCTGCGCGGCACCAGCCCTCACGGCGGCCGCTTCGCCCAGGCGTCGTCCAAACACAGGCCGGTCCCGCTCCGCGCTACCCGCAACCTGCTTCACGCTTCACTCTTCACGTTCTACCCTTGTCCCATGCCCCACATTCCGATCCATCCCCCGCCCCCCCTGGGCGGCGTTTGTGCAAAGACCTTCTTGCGCCGGCACTGGCAGAAGCGTCCGCTGCTGATCCGGCAGGCCATTCCCGGCTTCGCCAGCCCTCTCTCGCCGGAAGAGCTGGCGGGGCTGGCCTGCGGTGAAGATGTGGAATCCAGACTGGTGCTTGAGAGTGGCGGCACCCATCCCTGGCAGCTTCGCCACGGACCGTTCGACGAAGACGACTTTGCCGGCCTGCCGCCGACCCACTGGACCCTGCTGGTTCAGGAGGTCAACAAGCACGTGCCGGCGGCCGCCCGGCTGCTGGAGCGCTTCCGCTTCATTGCGGACTGGCGCATCGATGACGTGATGGTGAGCTTCGCTCCCGCAGGTGGCTCGGTAGGACCGCACGTGGATTCCTATGACGTGTTTCTGCTCCAGGGTCAGGGCCGGCGCCGCTGGTCCATCGTCACCGGAGACTTCGATCCGGGCCTCGTCGCCGGCACGCAGCTCAAGGTCCTTGCGCACTTCCAGCCCGACCAGGAGTGGGTGCTGGAGCCCGGTGACATGCTGTATCTGCCCCCGGGTATACCCCACCACGGTGTTGCCCTGGAGCAGTGCCAGACCTGGTCCATCGGCTTCCGCGCACCCAGCCATGGGGATCTGCTGGCCGCCATGAGCGCGTACGTCGAGCGGCACGCCGAGCTGGACGCGTGCTACTGCGACCCGGACCTTGCCCCCCGCGGCGGTCCGGGGGAGATCTCCGAACCGGCCCTGGAGCGCGCGCGGGAGATCGTCGAAACTCTGGTGCGCGGGGCCGACGAGGCGGTATGGTTTGGCCGCCTGGTAACGGAGAACCGCTCGGGACTGGGACCGGAGCCGCCGGAGGAGGCCCTGGATGGGGCCGATCTAGCCAGGCGCCTGGGCGGCGGCGCGATCCTGTGCCCCAGCGACTATTCACGCTTTGCCTTCGTCATGCGGAAGCACGCCGGCCCCCTGCTCTTCGTGGACGGCCAGGACTATGCGCTCGACCCGCTCACGGCCTTCCTGGCCCCGCTGCTCGGAAACCGCCGGCACCTGAGCGCTGCCGATCTGGGTTCGCGGCTCGGCCAGCCCCGAGTGCTCGACTTCGTTGCCGGTCTTTACAACCAGGGCTGCGTGTACCTCGATGGCTAGTGACTTCACCGTGCGTCGCGTCTGCTGGAGCGAGGACGAAGCCCCCCTGCGCGCGGTCCGGCAGGCGGTGTTCGTGGCCGAGCAGGGCGTTCCCCTGGCGCTGGAGTGGGATGGCGAGGATCCGGACTGCCTGCACCTGCTTGCGCTGTCTGCCAGCGGGGAGCCCGTGGGCACGGCACGAATGACCCGGGAGGGGCATATCGGCCGCATGGCCGTGCTGGCACTCTGGCGTAAACGGGGCGTGGGCAGCGCACTGCTCCAGGATCTGCTGGATGCGGCACGGCGCCAGGGCCTGGCCGAGGTCTATCTGAACGCCCAGGTGCGGGCCGCCGGCTTCTACCTGCACCACGGCTTCGAGCCCGTGGGCGAGGTATTTCTGGACGCGGATATTCCCCACCGCAGGATGGTAAAGCACCTCGGGATTGCCGCACAGAGCCCTGTGCTATAGTCATAGCCAAGTCCAGAGAGGCCCCGTGCACCATGGAGAACTTCGACGACTTCAGGCTCGGTGAAAATGCGCAGGCAGTGGAGACCGGTACCAGCGCGGAGGCACGCGGTGCGGCCATCGCCATGGCAGGCCAGGCCCGGCGCACCATCGACATCCTCAGCCGCCAGCTCGACCCGCCGATCTACGATGACGCCGAGTTCGTGGAAGCGGTCAAGCAGCTTGCCATCGGTACCAGCCGCGCCCAGATCCGGATTGCTGTACAGGACGTCTCCGGCCTGGTCTCGCAAGGCCACCGTCTGGTCGCACTGGCGCAGCGCCTGAGCAGCTTCATTCAGATCAAGGTGCCCGACCCGGTCCAGTTCAAAGAGCTGAACGAGGCCTTTCTGGTGGTGGACGAGACGGGTCTGATCTACCGGGAGCTGTCCGAGCGCTACGACGCCGTCGTGTGCTTCAACAGCCCCGGCAGGGCGCGGGACCTGACCCGCCTGATGGACAAGATCTGGGAGACCGGACGGCTCGACCCCAACCTGCGGTCCATGCGCATATGAGGATCCTGCGCCGGCTGGCACTGCTGTCGGCGGCCCTGCTGTGTTGGAGCCTGGCCGTGGCCCAGAGCATGGTCACCGAGGTCATCACCCTGCACTACCGCACCGTCGATGAGGTCGCCACCATACTCAAGCCACTGGTGCCACCGCCCGGCGCCGTGACCGGCCTGCAGAGCCAACTGGTGGTGCGCACCACGCCCGAGAACCTGCAAGCTGTGCGCGAGGTCCTGGAGAAGGTGGACCAGGCCCCGCGCCGGCTCATGATCAGCGTGAAACAGGAGCGCAACGCGGACACGAACGGCTTGCGCACCGACCTCAGCGGCCGCATCACCGCAGGCGACCTCACCGTCTCCTCCGGCCGACCCGAAGCCCGCGGTACGGGACTGGTGGTCAACGCGACGAGCGAGGCAGGCAGCCGCGGCTCGATGCGCGTGCTGAGCACCCGTTCGGCGAACAATGAGGTGGGTGTGCAGAGGATCCAGGCCCTGGAAGGTCGGCCGGCATTCATCCGTGCGGGCCGGTCGGTGCCGGTAGCCGAGCGCAGCTTGATCAGCAGTGGCACCGGTACCACGGTGCAGGATACCGTCAGCTACAAAGACGTCACCAGCGGCTTCTATGTGCTGCCACGGGTAAGCGGTAACCGGGTCACCCTGGAGATCGCACCCCACAGCGCGCACCTGAGCAGGGGCGGTGGCGGCAAGATCGACTTTCAGGAGGCCCGGACCGTGATTTCGGGACGGCTGGGCGAGTGGCTGGAGGTGGGAGGCACCCTTGGGGAGAGCACCGACAGCGGCAGCGGCACCGCCTACTCCACTCGCCGCCGCGGCGATTCCAGTACGGTAATTCTGCTCAAGGTGGAAGAGCTGCGCTGAATCTCTGCGGACCCCGGTCCGCTCACCGGTTGTAGTTGTAATTGTAGTAGGGCGGCCAATGAGGGGGGCGGCCGCCCCAGCCGGGCATGACCGGACGGGCGTAGGACGGCGGCATCGGATAGGACTCAGGCAAGGGCATCGCCCCGGCGTCGTCCTTCGCGGCAACGGTCCCTTTCTGCCCGGCGCCGTGCGCGGCGGATGCGGCCTGTGGGACCGGCGCCGATGCGCCGGTAGCGGGGGCGGGACCGGGAGCAGGCGATTCGGCGCTGGCGGGTTTCGGTTCACCGCGCGCGGAGACCTGCCCAGGCGGCGGCGTGGGCTGGGGCGGAAACGGTGGCAGCTCTGCGTGTTCGGGCTCCGGCAGGGGTGGCATCATCGCGCGCATGGCCTCGTGGCTGGGCGGCGAAGGAAACTCAGGGAACTGAGGCATGACAGGGTGGCTCTCGGGAACGGGCGGCGGCGCGGGAGCCTGCTCCTTGGCCGCTGCCTCCATCGGAACCGGCTCGGCGGGAACCTTGTCGCCGGGAGCCGGCGCCGCGGTCATCTGAGCCGTTCCGGGCTCGGATTCAGTGCCGGCGGTGACCGCAGCGGCAGGTGCGGACTCGGGCGCGGAGCTCATGCCGGAAGCTGGCTGGGCGCTATCATCCGGGGGGGTGGCGGCGGCTTCGGGCTCTGCGCCGGCGGCCGCCGCCACGGGCGCCGACTCGCCTGGGGACGCCTCGCTGGTGGGGAAGGTGGCAGTCGCCTTACCGGGACCTCCCTTGACGCCCTGCCCCATATCCGGCGCTGCGGACTCACCGCTGGAACCCGTCGGCGACGAGGTGTCGCCTGCCGCGGGCGCCGACTCATCGGACCCGCTTCCGGCGGCCCCCGTGGGGCCGGGGGCAGCACCGGTGCCCATACCCTCGCCGCGTGGCGTGACCTGCTCCATGGTGCCAGCGCCGGTGGCGCCCCGATCCTGCTCCGGCTTGTGATCTGCCAGCAACAGGATGAGCACGATGACGATCAGCATCGGACCCCAAAGGGCCAAAGCGGCCGCAAGGCCGCTGCGGGGCTTGTCCTGCCCGCGGGGGGGCGGGGCGGGCGGCGGCGGGCGGCTCACTCCCACCTCGGGCGCCTTCGTCTGGACCGGCTCGTGCTTCGCGGCCGAAGCGGCGGCGGGCGCGGCTGACTGCGTAGCTGCGGCCTGCTCGGGGGTCGGCGTCTCAACAGGTGCGGCCTTCGCTTCCATAGGAGGAGGCGCTGCCGCAGGAGCTTTGGTCGGCGCCGGGGTCCCGGCCGCGGCGGCCACCGCCTTCTTGGGTGCCGCCTTCTTCGGGGCCACCTTCTTGGGAGCAGCCTTCTTCGGCGCCGCCTTCTTCGTGGAAGCGGCCTTCTTCTTGGCCGGTGCTGCCTTCTTCTTCGGCGCGACTCCGGCCGCCGATTTCTCCTCGCTGCCTTCGGGTTTCTCGATGTCGGCCATCTTCCACTCCCCTTTGGTATTCAAGCAATCGGTAGCGCCAATAGGCGCCGCCGGCTCAGGTAAGTCAAACTAAATGGTAGCACACCGCCCGGACCAGTCATGGCGCCGCCGGTGTGCGCTCCTGCTCACTGCCGAATTCCTTTATCATTCCGGATTTCCCAGCTCCTGGAATACGAATATGTATCTGCGTGGCACTGCTGCCGTCTCCGCCTTTCGTCTGGAAAAGATCCTTCGCGAAGCACGGGCCACCTTTCCTTCTCTTGCCGCCATCGACGCCGAGTTCGTGCATTTCGTCGAGGTGGACATGCCCTTGGACGCGGCGCAGCAAACGGTTCTGGAAACCATCCTGCAGTACGGCCGCCCACGCCGCGCAAGCACGCCGGCCGGCGTGCTGCTGCTGGTCGTTCCACGTCCGGGCACCATCTCGCCATGGTCCAGCAAGGCCACCGATATCGCCCATGTGTGCGGCCTGCAATCGGTCCGGCGACTGGAGCGCGGCGTCGCCTGGCATCTGCGAATCGAGCACGACGCGACAATTCCCGCGCAAGCTCTGGCCCGTATCCGCGAGCTCATCCATGACCGCATGACCGAGGTCGTGGTCGGCGACTTCGAGCACGCCGCGCAAGAGCTGTTCTCCCACGCCCGGCCCGCCCCCCTGCGCAGCGTGGACGTGCTGGGCCGCGGCCGCAGCGCGCTGGAGCTGGCAAACCGCGAGTGGGGCCTCGCTCTCAGCGACGATGAAATCGACTATCTGGCGCAGAACTTTGCCGCCCTGGGCCGCAATCCCCACGACGTCGAGCTGATGATGTTCGCCCAGGCCAA
>CAYWTP010000168.1:0-7504 GCA_964461215.1 uncultured Ectothiorhodospiraceae bacterium
GCCTGGAGGTTGTGCCGGTCCTGAACAAGATCGATCTGCCGGCGGCTGATCCGGAGCGGGTCGCCCGGGAGATCGAGGAGATCATCGGCATCGAGGCGCAAGGGGCGGCGCGGGTCAGCGCCAAGACCGGCGATGGCGTGGGCGATCTGCTGGAACTCATCGTTCAACGCATCCCCGCTCCCAAGGGGAATCCCGGAGGGCCGCTGAAGGCCTTAATCGTGGACTCCTGGTTCGACAACTATCTGGGCGTCGTGTCCCTGATTCGAGTAGTGGATGGCAGCCTGGACGTAGGGCAGAAGCTGCGCATCATGTCCAACGGTCTGGCCGTACAGGCGGACAAGGTCGGCGTCTTCACCCCGAAGCCCCACAGCCTCGGGCGCCTGAGCGCCGGGGAAGTGGGCTTTCTGGTAGCCGGCATCAAGGACATCGATGGAGCGCCGGTCGGGGATACGATCACCGACTGGAAGCATCGGGCCGAGAAGGCCCTGCCGGGCTTCAAGGCCGTTCAGCCCCAGGTCTTCGCCGGCCTTTACCCAGTGGACTCCAGTGACTACGAGGATTTCCGGGATGCGCTCAGCAAGCTGCGGCTGAACGACTCGGCACTGTACTATGAGCCGGAGACCTCCCAGGCCTTGGGCTTCGGTTTTCGCTGCGGGTTCCTGGGCATGCTGCACATGGAGATCGTGCAGGAACGCCTGGAGCGCGAATACGACATCAACCTGATCACCACGGCGCCGACGGTGGTGTACGAGGTGCTCACCTCGGGCGGCGAAATTCTTCGCGTGGACAATCCTGCGGTCCTGCCTCCACCCAACAAGATCGCAGAGATCCGTGAGCCGATTATCCACGCAAACATTCTCACGCCGCAGGACTATGTCGGTGCTGTGATCAATCTCTGTGTGGAAAAGCGTGGAGTCCAGAAATCCATGCAGTATTTGGGCAGCCAGATTGCTCTGAGCTACGAGTTGCCCATGAGTGAAGTGGTGCTGGACTTCTTCGACCGCCTCAAGTCGATCAGCCGCGGCTATGCCTCCCTGGATTACCATTTCGTACGTTTCCACCCGGCGGAGCTGGTCAAGCTGGACGTGCTCATTAACAGCGAGCGGGTGGATGCCTTGTCGTTGATCGTGCACCGTGAGCAGGCCTACGTCCGCGGGCGGGATCTGACCGAACGCATGCGCGAGATCATCCCGCGGCAGATGTACGAGGTGGCGATTCAGGCGACCATTGGCTCGCACGTCGTAGCTCGGCAGACGGTCAAGGCTCTGCGCAAGAACGTGACAGCCAAGTGCTACGGTGGCGACGTGACTCGCAAGCGCAAGCTGCTGGAAAAGCAGAAGGCGGGAAAGAGGCGCATGAAGCAGTTCGGTAGAGTGGAAATTCCTCAGGAAGCGTTTCTGGCGGTGTTGCAGGTAGGAAAAAAGCAATGAACATTGATTTTGCTGCCGTACTAGTGCTGTTGACATTCGTCAGCGGAGCCATCTGGGCCTACGACGCCTTGTTCCTGGCTCCGCGCCGGCGCGCCCGCGCCAAGGTAGAGGCCCAAGCCCCGGCCGAAGAGGGAGCGCAGGCCGTATCGGCGCCTCAGCCCTCCACTGTCGTCGACTACGCGCGCTCCTTCTTCCCCATATTTCTCATCGTCCTGGTGCTGCGCTCGTTCGTCGTGGAGCCCTTCCGGATCCCTTCGGGATCCATGATGCCAACCCTGCTCATCGGCGATTTCATTCTGGTGAACAAGTTCACCTATGGGATCCGGCTGCCGGTGATCGACACGAAGATCATCGACCTCGGCAAGCCCAAGCGCGGAGACGTGGTGGTATTCCGCTACCCGGAGGATCCATCCATCCCATTTATCAAGCGGGTCATCGGCCTGCCGGGAGACCGCGTTGCGTACTACAATAAGATGCTCTATATCAACGGAAAACCGATAAAGCAGGACCCCGAAGGCACCTACGTGGCCACAGGCGCAGGCAGCAGCGAAACCGGGGCACAGGAGCGCCTCGAGCATCTGGATGGCGTCGACCATCAGATTCTCATCAAGGAGGGGCAGCCCTCTGTCGAGGGACAATCGGTCATTCCGGCAGGCCAGTATTTCGTCATGGGGGACAACCGCGACAACAGTCGCGACAGCCGCTACTGGGGCACGGTCCCCGACAAGAACCTCATCGGGAAGGCATTTCTGATCTGGATGAGCTGGGACTGCGCCAAAGGCTGCATCCAATGGGGACGCATTGGCGAGTCGATTCACTGAAGGCCACGAACGAAGGAGACTCTGAACATGCAACTGCGAAAGAGCCAGCGCGGCATGACGGCCATCGGCTGGATATTTGTATTGGTCCTAATCGGCTTTGCAGCTTTGATCGCCATGAAGCTGTTCCCGGTCTACATGGAAAGCTTCAAGATCGATTCCGCCCTGGAAGGCTTGGTCCATGAATCAGAGATCGCAAAGAAGACGCCGCAGGAAATTCGCTTGCTATTTATCCGCCGCATGAACATCGAAGATGTGAATCGCTTCAATGACCACAACATCAGAAATTTCATGACGATCAAGAAGGAGAACGGCAAGACCACGATTACCCTGCAGTATCAGGCCAAGGCCGCCTTGTTCAGCAACCTGTCCGTAATCGCCGACTGGAACAAGCAGGTGACCAACTGACGGGATCGCATGACCATAGAGCGATTGGCCGTACGCATCGGGCACCGGTTTTCCAAGCTGGAATTGCTGGAGCAAGCGCTCACGCATCGAAGCGCGGGCGGTCCCCACAACGAGCGCTTGGAGTTCTTGGGCGACGCCATTCTTAGCTTTCTGGTCGCCGAGGAGCTGTTTCGCCGCTTCCCTCACTGCCGGGAAGGTGAGCTGACGCGCATGCGGGCCTCGCTCGTCAGGGGTACTACCCTGGCCCGCCTCGCGGGGCAGCTGGGGCTGGGCACCGTGCTGCGGCTGGGCGGCGGGGAGCTGAAGAGTGGGGGACGCGAGCGTGAATCCATACTGGCCGATGCCCTGGAAGCCATTCTGGGGGCGGTCTATCTTGACGCGGGCCTGGAGCCCTGCCGCGCGGTGGTGCATCAGCTTTTTCGCGAGCGTCTTGATGCGGTCGCGGCCGGCAAGCTGGTCAAGGATCCCAAGACCCGGCTTCAGGAGTGGCTGCAGGCTCGGCGCCTGCCGCTGCCCACCTACCAGGTCGTGTCCATAGAAGGCCAGGATCACGACCAGATGTTTACCGTGCGCTGCGAGATGTCCAGCTCCGACGTGGTGGCACAGGGCCGGGGCGACAGCCGGCGCAAGGCCGAGCAGGACGCGGCCCGCCAGGCCTTGTCCCTGCTTAACCATGACTAGCCCGCATTTTCCTGGCTCATGAATACAGACCGTCCCGCCTACCGCTGCGGCCATGTTGCCATCGTGGGCCGCCCGAACGTGGGCAAGTCAACTCTGCTGAACCGGCTGGTTGGACAGAAGGTGAGCATCACCTCCCGCAAGCCACAGACGACCCGGCATCGGATCCTGGGGATCAAGACCACCGCGACGGCCCAGATCGTCTATGTGGATACTCCCGGGCTGCACCTGCGGGCAAAGCGAGCCATCAATCGTTACATGAACAGGGCCGCAGGAGCGGCGATCCAGGAAGTGGATACCATCGTCTTTGTGGTGGAAGCGCCGCAGTGGACCCGGGAAGACGACAACGTACTGAAAAAGGTCAGGGAGGCGTCGGTTCCGGTGGTTCTGGCCGTCAACAAGATCGACCGCATGCGCAGCAAGCCGGATCTGCTTCCTTACCTTGACAAGCTCTCCGCGCACATGAATTTCGCCCACGTAGTCCCGCTCTCGGCGAAGACCCGGAACAACGTGGCTGCGCTCGAGGACGCGGTTCTGTCCGGCCTGCCGGAGGCTGATCCCGTGTTTCCGGAGGATCAAATCACCGACCGCAGCGTGCGTTTCATGGCCTCCGAAATTGTCCGCGAGAAGCTGATTCGCCACCTGGGCGACGAGATTCCCTACCGTACCACGGTAGAGATTGGCGAGTTCTCCGAGACGGAAGCTTTGGTGCGGATTGAGGCCGTGATCTGGGTCGAACGCGCTGGCCAGAAGACCATTGTCATCGGCAAGGCAGGGCAGGTGCTCAAGACTGCGGGCAGCGAGGCCCGCCGGGACCTCGAGCAAATGCTGAACAAGAAAGTGTTTCTGCGGACCTGGGTGAAGATCAAGGAGGGCTGGTCCGACGACGAGCGGCTGCTGCGCAGGATGGGGTATGAGGGGACATGATTCGTTACGCGTTACCCGTGACTCGCGGGATGACATAGGGTTACGGGCCTGACTGTTGCCCGTTCGTAGCTGCCATGCATATCAGTCTGCAGCCAGCATTCGTCCTGCATCGGAGGCCGTTCAAGGAGACGAGCCTGCTGCTGGATGTGTTTGCTTCGGACTACGGGCGCATCGCACTCATCGCCAAAGGCGCCCAGCGCCCCGGTTCTTCCCTTAGAGGGCTCCTGCAGCCCTTCTATCCCTTGATGCTTTCGTGGTCGGGGCGGCACGATCTCATGACTTTGATCGGCGCCGAGGCGGCCGCGGCTGCGCCGCCGCTCACGGGGCGGCGTCTGCTTAGCGGCTTGTATCTGAACGAGCTGCTGGTGCGCCTGCTGTACCGCAACGATCCCCATCCCGAGCTTTTCCGCGTCTATCGCGCAACCTTGGACGGCCTGGGCGGGGAGGGCGCCGAGGAGCCGATACTGAGGCTCTTCGAAAAGCGGCTGCTGGATGCCCTGGGCTACGGTCTGAGTCTTGAGCTCGACGCAGCCTCCGGCGCCCCCATCGAATCGGGGGGTCGTTATCGCTATCATGCGGATCGAGGGCCTGTGGCGGAAGGAACGGACGACGGGCAGGGGATCCCGATCGGAGGAGAAACGCTGCTGGCCCTGGCAAGGGAGAGCCTGGACGGGGCAGCGGTCCTGCGGGAGTCCAAGCTCCTGATGCGCTGGATCCTCGGCCGCGTGCTGGGTGACCGGCCTCTCGCCAGCCGCGAGCTATTTCGCTAGTCTGCCAAGTCACAGTCCCAGTGACCTCTGATCGGAGCAGAGCAACTTTGAACTCAACGGCAAGCCAGATCTTTCTGGGGGTAAACATCGATCACGTGGCCACCTTGCGTCAGGCCCGCGGTACCCGTTACCCGGATCCCGTGCAGGCGGCCGTCGAGGCCGAGCAAGCGGGCGCCGACGCCATCACCTTGCACCTTCGCGAGGACCGCCGGCATATCCAGGAGCGGGATGTCGTCATGCTCAAGGATATTCTCCTGACGCGCATGAACCTGGAGATGGCGGTCGACGAAGGGGTACTGGCGGTGGCCGAGGAGGTTCGCCCAGAGGACTGCTGCCTCGTACCCGAGAGGCGCGAGGAGCTCACTACCGAAGGGGGGCTGGACGTGGCCGGACAGATCGATCGCATCAGCGATGCCTGCCAGCGCCTGGCCGAGGCCGGCGTACGGGTGTCCTTGTTCATTGATGCGGACCCTCACCAAATTGAGGCGGCCGCCCGCACCCGGGCTCCGGTGATCGAGATCCACACTGGACACTTCGCCGATGCCCCCGACGCCGAGGCCCGAGGGCGTGAGCTGGAGCGTATCCGGGAGGCAGTGCGGCTGGGTCGCGAGGCCGGCTTGCACGTCAACGCGGGTCATGGACTCAGCTACCAGAACGTCACCGCTATCGCCTCAATTCCTGAGGTGCGCGAGCTCAACATCGGCCATGCCATCGTCGCCCGCGCCTTGTTTACCGGCCTGGGGAAGGCCGTGCGTGAAATGAAGCGACTGATGGTGGAGGCGCGCCGTTGATCTACGGGATCGGCGTGGACATCGTCCGGGTAGCCAGAATGCAGGCAGCCCTGGAACGCTTCGGCGAGCGCCTGGCCAGGAGGATCCTCACCAGCCACGAGATGTCGGCCTTGGCTCACAGCCGCCGTCCCGCATACTTCCTCGCCAAGCGTTTCGCCGCCAAGGAGGCCGTCGCCAAGGCTCTGGGTACGGGCTTTAGGCACGGACTGGCCCTGCATCACATCGGCGTGCGTAGCGACGAGCTGGGACGGCCACTTCTCGAGTTCCACGGGGCCGCGCTCGCCCTGCTGACCGAGCGCGGCATCAGCGGCGCGCACCTGAGCCTGGCCGACGAGGAAGATTACGCTCTGGCCTTCGTGACCCTGACGAAGCAAGTCTCGATGAGCGCCTGAGGCACAGGGGCAGGGCGGTCTCAGCTTTCGGCAGGGCCCACCTCGTGCTTTTCGGCCGTTGGTGGCGAAGCTTCTGACTTGGGTGGATCCCCCGCGCCCGATCCAGCCACCTTCTGGATGCCGGGAGCCGCGGTGGAATCGGCCGGGGCCTTAGGGGCCGGCGGCAGTGGGGCGGGTGCTGGGGGGATAGCCAAAGCCGCCGGGGCATCGCTTGCAGTCTTCGCGGGGACGGGACTTGCTGCGCCCCCTTCACCGGTGTCGTTCCCGGTAGTACGCGGCACACGGGGCTCCTGAGCCTTTGCCCCTTCGGGCGCGGCGCCCGCAGCACCGGATGAGTCCGCCGCCGACGCGGCCGCGGAGGTCTGGGTTCCGGCCGCGCGTGCGCCCTGGGCGGAAGGCCGTGGCTGCGGGCCACCGCGTGCATCAGAAGCGACAGTTTCGGGTGCAGCGTCGGATTTGCCCGTTTCGCTCTGTCGGCTACGTCCGCGACGGCCGCCCCGTCTGGAACGGGAGCGGGAAGGCCGGCTCGGGGGGGGCGCGTCCTTTGACGAAGAGGCGGACGCCGCCTCCTCGATGGCTCCTTGCTCGGTCCTGGGCTGTTCGGACTCCGCAGCCGGCGCCTGCCGCGGCGTCTCGGACGACCGATTGGCAGTCCGCTGCCCGGCGCCTGCGCGCCGGGAGGGCGCGGTGCGCCGGCGTCCTGGCGGCTGCTGCGCTCGGCTGCGGGGACGCGCGGCCTCCCGGGGTCGTTCCGTGCTTGTCGTCTCCTGCTCCGCGGGTTTGTTGCTCCCACCGAAGAGGGCCAACAAGCGTTTGATGAGGCTAGGCTCGGTGGTCTTCCCGGGCTCTTGGGCTGGTGGCAGCGGCGCGGGCGTAGTGGGCACGACGGCCTTCACGGCCGGCTCCTCCGGCCTGGGTCGGGGTGGCGCGGTTGCGAACTCCGCACTCTGCTCGGGCTTGGCCGCCAGCTTGTAGCTGGCTTGCTTGAACGACTCGTGATCGGTATCGTCCTGGCGCACGCGCTCAATCTCGTAGTTCGGCGTTTCCAGGGTGGAGTTGGGTACCATTAGAATGTGGACGCCATAGCGCTGCTCGATCTCGTTGATGGCTTGGCGCTTCTCGTTGAGCAGGTAGGTGGCCACGTCGACCGGAAGCTGGGCCAGGATCTTGCCGGTCTTCTCCTTCATCGCCTCTTCTTCGACGATGCGCAAGACCGAGAGTGCCAGAGACTCCAGACCGCGGATGGTACCCTGGCCGTTGCAGCGCGGACACACGATCTGGCTGGACTCT
>CAYWTP010000169.1:0-3304 GCA_964461215.1 uncultured Ectothiorhodospiraceae bacterium
CCAGGCGCTGGGTGCCTTCCCGGGATACCGGCTTGATGCCGATGCCGCTGGTCTGCGGAAAGCGGATCTTGGTTACCCCCATGTCATGGCACAGGAAGTCGATGATCTTCCGAGCTTCGGGAGTCTGGGCCGCCCACTCAATCCCGGCGTAAATATCTTCGGAGTTCTCCCGGAAGATGACCATGTCGGTCTTCTCCGGCTCCTTCAAGGGGCTGGGGGTGCCGGTGTAGTAGCGAATGGGTCGCAGGCACACGTAGAGGTCCAGCTCCTGGCGCAGGGTCACGTTCAGGGAACGAATACCGCCGCCCACCGGGGTTGTCAGGGGCCCCTTGATGGAGACCACGTAGCGGCGAACCGCGTCCAGGGTTTCCTCCGGGAGCCAGGCGTCGCTGCCGTAGATCCGTACCGCCTTCTCCCCGGCATACACCTCCATCCAGGCGACGCGCCGTTTCCCGCCATAGGCCTTGGCCACCGCTCCATCGACTACCCGGCGCATGACGGGGGTGATGTCGACACCGGTACCGTCACCCTCGATGAAGGGGATGGTGGGGTTGTCCGGTACGTTCAGGGAGAGGTCGTCGTTGACCGTAATGGGCTGCCCGTCTGCGGGCACCTGGATGTGCTGATAGCTCATGACTGTCAAATTTCCTACTTGCGCATGCGATGGACCGGTGACCGCTGGGCGCACTCTCCTGGGTCCCGGGGTCGGGATCCCGGTGCCTGCCGTGCGGGGAGTGGGAGCCTTGAGGCCCAAGACGCCTGAACCGCCTTAAATTATGTTACCACGGCAAGCGCTGCCGGTCAGGACAGCAACAGCTCCAGAAGTCTCCGGTAGGTCGCCGCGAGCAGATCCAGATCCGCTACCCGGACGCACTCGTTGACCTTGTGGATGGAGGCGTTTACCGGACCCAGCTCAACGACTTCGGCTCCGGTCGGGGCGATGAAGCGTCCATCGGAGGTGCCCCCGCTGGTGGACAGCTCCGGCCGGCGTCCGGTGGTCTCCTGCACGGCCCGCGATATGGCCTCCACTAGCGAGCCATGGGCCGTCAGGAACGGGGCGCCGGAGAGCTTCCAGGTCAGCTCGTAGTGCAGGCCGTGCCGGCGCAGCACGTCGTCCACGGCGGCCTGCAGCTCTTTCTGCGTGACTTCGGTGGAGAAGCGAAAATTGAACGATGCCTCCAGGTGGCCCGGAATCACGTTCTCGGCCCCCGTGCCCGAGCTTAAGTTGGATACCTGGAAGGTGGTGGGGGGGAAGAACGCGTTACCGCTGTCCCAGGTGATCCCGGACAGCTCGGCAAGGGCCGGTGCGAACAGATGGATGGGATTGGCGGCCCGCTCCGGATAGGCCACGTGACCTTGTACGCCGTGCACCCGAAGCTGCCCGTTCAGGGACCCGCGCCGTCCGACCTTGACGGTGTCGCCGACCGCCTCCTGGCTCGAAGGCTCGCCCACCACGCACCAAGCGATGGCTTCGCCCCGTGCCTGCAGGTGTTCCACCACCTTGGCCGTGCCGTTCACGGCGGGACCCTCCTCGTCGCTGGTGATGAGGAATGCGATGGAGCCGGAATGGTGCGGACGTCGGGCGACGAAATCCTCGCAGGCGGTGATCATGGCCGCCAGGCTGCTCTTCATGTCCGCTGTCCCCCGGCCGTACAAGAAGCCGTCGCGCAGCGTGGGCGCGAACGGGGGCGAGTCCCAGTCCTGAACGGGGCCGCTGGGCACGACGTCGGTGTGGCCTGCCAGACACAGTACAGGCCCCGAGCCCCGACGCGCCCACAGGTTGTCCACGTCACCGAAGCGCAGGTGCTCAACCTCGAATCCGATCGCCAGCAGACGTTCGGCCATGAGGTCCTGGCAGCCGGCGTCCTGCGGCGTTACGGACGGCCGGCGGATGAGGTCTATGGCGAGGGCTAGGGTTGGAGACACTTGAAGCGGTGAGGGGTTAGGCGTGAGGAGTCAGGAGCTAGGTGTGAGGGGCCTAAAGGAGTAGGGCATGGGTCGGTGCAAGGCACCTCGTTTATCCGCTCTTGACTCCTCACTCCTCACGCCTCACAGCTCATCGGTGGCATACGCTTTGATGCTCAAGGCGTGGATCTCGGTGTGCATGGCTTCGCCGAGGGCTTGGTAGACCATACGGTGGCGCTCCAGAAGGCTCTTGCCGTTGAAGGCGGGGGCGATGATGGTAATCACGAAGTGTCCGCCGCCGCTCCGAGCGCCGGCGTGGCCGGCGTGCTTGTGGCTCTCATCCTCGATTTCCAGACTCTCGGGAGCCAGGGCGGCAGTAAGGCGCTCACGGATCAGGTCGACGCGTTCGCGCGGGCTCATCTCAGGGCAGCACCTGCTTAAAGGGTTTCACGGTAACGGCGGCGTAGACGCCGGCGGCGACGTAGGGGTCTGCCTCCGCCCAGCTCCTGGCCTCTTCCAGAGAGGCAAACTCGGCTACCACCAAGCTGCCGGAGAAGCCGGCAGGTCCAGGATCGTCGCTGTCGATGGCCGGGTGGGGCCCCGCGATCAATAGCCGGCCCTCGGACTTGAGCCGCTCGAGGCGTTCCAGATGCGCCGGGCGGGCTTCCAGCCGCCTGGAGAGGCTTTGAGCGACGTCCTCGGCGATGATGGCGTAGTAGCTCACCCCGATTCCTCGGCTTCCTCGTCACTCTTGATGTGGCGGGCCAGGTAGAAAGCCTGGGCGACGATGAAGAGCACCGTCAGCCCTCCGAGCCCGAACAGCTTGAAATTGACCCAGGTATTGGTATCGAAATGGTAGACCACGTACAGATTGGCGCAGCCCGAGAGCGCGAAGAATGCCGCCCAGCTCAGGTTCAGGCGGGTCCATACCGCATCGGGGAGCTGGATCTCCGAATCCAGCATACGGCGCACCAGGGGCGCCTTGCCGACGTACTGACTGGCCAGAAAGACCAACGCAAACAGCCAGTTGATCGCTGTAGGCTTCCACTTGATGAACATCTCATCGCGCAGTATCAGGGTGGCGCCACCCATCACGACGAGAATTGCGAGGGTGATCAGGTGCATGCGTTTCACCTGCCGAAACTTCAGCCAGAAGAACCCAACCTGGACGAAGGTGGCGACGATCGCGACTGCCGTGGCTGCCATGACGCCCTGCTTGGGGTCGTCATAGAGCTTGAACGTGACGAAGAAGAGCAGGATCGGGAAGAAATCGAAGAGCAGCTTCATGTAGGGCGGGCACTCAGTGCATAGTATGGGGTGACGCCGGCCCGGCCTTTCCGCAACAATTTCGCCGGCGCTGCGCCGGGAATTGCTGCCCTCTATCCTGGCCCAGGGCAGC
>CAYWTP010000169.1:3314-7495 GCA_964461215.1 uncultured Ectothiorhodospiraceae bacterium
AGGCAGGTCACTGGAAACGGGGACCATCGGGAGCCGTCAGTATAGCAGTATCCGGGCGTGCTGCGGGGCGTTCCGGTGGCAGTGCCCGTCGCTGATGCCTCGTTTTGCGCCTGCTCTTCCGTTGTCTTCTGCGTTGCCGCACGCGCAGCAGCCAGTCGGCCAGAATCCGGCCCAATAGCAGGAGCAGGACCGCCCCGATAGCCAGTGGGTGGGTCAGAAACGAATACCAGTCGCCCAGGAGGTGGCGCAGGAAGGCCGTGATGGTGAGAGGCTCGTCGGGCGTGCCCGCGCGGTCCTGCGGTGCCGCGGCAGCGCCTTCCGCGTATGTCTGTGCTGGCCCCAGGGTAAGCGGTTGTTCTAGCGGAGATTGTCGCCCGTCGGCCTGTGGGTCGACCATCCGAAGCGCGTACTGCCGGTCGTTCTTGAATAGCGCGAAATCCCCCATCCCCAGTATCGAGAAATGAGTCCTGCGGTCGTGGCCTTCAACAGGCGTGAACAGGTCGAGCAACACCCGCACCGTATCATCGCCCAGCTCAACGGACCGCAGTGCTTCCAGCGGGTCGACCCGTGGGAAGAGAGCGGGCATAGGCGGCTGAAGCCGAAGTGGGGCCGTGGGACCCCGATGCCCGCTCGCGGACTGGGAGGCACCTGGCTGCGGCGGGGCCTCGTTGAAGTACAGTCCCGCCAGCTCTCCCACCGTGATCCCCCGCGGTTGCCACCGGGACTGCCTGGTGTTCGCGGCGGCGGCCCCTTTCGCGGATCCCAGGGTTGCATTCGGGAGTTGCGGTACCAGACCAATGCTATCGGGATCGACCTTCAGCGAAGGCACGGCGGCCGCGCCCGGATAGTCCAATGCGGTCAAGGGATTGTCGGCGGGCCTCTGGAGCACCGCCACCGGTGCCCCCGTGTCGCTCTCGATAGGCAGCGCAGGTGCCGGGGTCCACGCCGGCAGCAGGCAAAGGGCCATCACTAGCCGTGGGCCCCACCGGCCTACGCCGGTGGTGGCCCCGCCGCGGAGAAAGGCGCAAGCCTTCCCCGGATCTCTGGACCAAGATTGGGATAGCGGTCGGCCTGGAAGGCGACCTACCGTCCCATGCGCATGCGGAGCTTCATCCCGGACCATCAGCAGTGCCTGTAAGTCATGTAGCCGGATAACCGTTCAAGATGTATACCAGGCTCAGTGCGCACTAATATAATCAATAACTTAATATATGGCCATGGAGCCAGCGCCTCCCGAGTGTAAACTCCCCCGACAGTTCCGCGGGAACTTGCAGCTGCAACCATTAGTCTGCATCGGTATGAGTGGTGCTGCCGTCTGCCAAGTCATGTCAACTCAATGACTTATCGGCACCGATCGCCGATGGCCAGGCTGTAAGGATTTCCGACACGGGGGGATGGCGTCAGGCTGTGCACCGCAGTCAAGGACATGGCACGAGGGTTCCGGTACAATTTATCGCTTATGCCCGCTCTCGTTTACGATCTGCACTCCCACTCCACTGCTTCCGACGGCACCTTGAGCCCGGCGGACCTGGTTGCGCGAGCCCACAGGGCGGGCGTGCAGGTCCTGGCTCTCACCGACCACGATACCACGTCCGGGCTGCCCGAGGCACAGCGCTCTGCCCGCGCCCTGGGAATGGAGGTCGTGCCCGGGGTGGAGGTCTCGGTTACCTGGGGTGGGCGGACGGTGCACATCCTTGGGCTGGGCGTCGACGTGGCCGCCGAGGGGCTGCAACGCGGCCTGGCGGGGCTGCGGGCATTTCGGGACTGGCGGGCTGGTGAGATTGCGCGGCGCCTGGAACGCCATGGGATCCCGGGTGCCTACGATGGGGCGCGCCGCTATGCCTCAGGCAACATCGTCGGGCGCACCCACTTTGCACGGTATATCGTCGAGCGGGGGCTGGCTAAGGATCTGCGGGACGTGTTCAAGCGCTTCCTGGTCGGCAACAAGCCGGGCCACGTTCCCGGCCAGTGGGCCGGGCTCGACGAAGTGGTTGGGTGGATTACGGGCGCGGGCGGACAGGCCGTCATTGCTCACCCGGGCCGTTACAAGCTCACGGCCACCCGGCTGCGGCAGCTCTTCGGCGAGTTTCGGGAGTGTGGGGGAGAGGGCGTGGAGGTTGTCTCGGGCAGCCACAGCTCGCAGGACTGCCTGGTGATGGCGGCCCATGCGCGCTCCTTCGGCCTGCTGGCCTCGGCCGGAAGCGATTACCATGGTCCGGAGAACCCGTGGCTGGAGCTGGGACGGCTACCGGCGCTTCCGGAGGGCTGCGTGCCCGTGTGGGAGAGCTGGAGCCGCAGTTGAGCTGCCGTCATGCCGCGGACCTTCCAGATCCATCCTGCCAACCCGCAGGCGCGCTTGATCAGCCAGGCCGTGGCCATACTGCGCTCGGGCGGGCTTATCGTCTACCCTACCGACTCGGGCTACGCGCTGGGCTGCTGCATTGGCGACAAGGCGGCCCAGGAGCGCATACGGCGGATCCGCAGGCTGGACGACAAGCACGACTTTACGCTGGTGTGCCGGGATCTGTCGGAGATCTCCATATACGCCAAGGTGGACAACGCCGCGTACCGGCTGATGCGAGTGGCTACTCCGGGGCCTTACACCTTCATCCTAAGGGCCACCCACGAGGTGCCCCGGCGCTTGCAGAACCCAAAGCGCAAGACCATCGGGATTCGGGTGCCCGACAATGCGATCGCCTGCTCCCTCCTGGACGCGCTGGGGGAGCCGCTGATGAGCTCGACCTTGATTGTGCCCGACGAGTCCATGCCGTTGACGGATCCGGACGACATCGAGAGCCGGCTGGGCAAACAGGTTGATCTGGTCATCGACGGCGGTTACTGCGGCATTGAGCCAACCACGGTGGTGGACCTGATGGGTGACGTGCCTGAGGTGGTGCGTGTGGGCAAGGGCGACGTATCGCTGTTCAAATAGCAATGGGGCGAGAATCATGGCGTTGATCGCTAAGCTGGCAAGCGTTGCGAGGGTGAATCAGCTCGAAGACCCCCGCCGGTCTTTGGGCGCTTGCGGCTGGTCCGTGGCCTTTGGCGGTTTCAGGCGGGCAAGTAGGCGTGGCCGGGTCGCAGTCGACGGCAGTGGTCGTAGCCCGTGGGTGAGCTGAGCCTGGCGCAGGAGATTGCGATCTGGGCGCTTCCCGTCCTGTTCGCCATCACCGTCCACGAAGTGGCTCATGGCTGGATGGCCAGGCTGCTGGGCGACCCGACCGCCATGATGTTGGGACGGCTCAGCCTCAATCCTGTCAAGCACATCGATCCGACGGGCACTATTCTGGTGCCGGGACTCATGCTGCTGCTGAGCAAGCTCTTCGGGGGGGGCTTGTTCCTGTTCGGATGGGCCAGACCTGTGCCGATCACCTGGCAGAACCTCCGCCAGCCCAAGCGCGATATGGCTCTGGTGGCCGCGGCCGGGCCCGCGGCAAACCTGCTTATGGGCGTGGGATGGGCGTTGATCGCGAGGGCGGGGGTTGCACTTGCGCCGGGTATGTCCTGGATCGGGACCCCCATTCTCTACATGGGTATTGCCGGAATCTACATCAACACGCTGCTCATGGTCCTGAACCTCCTGCCCCTGCCGCCCCTGGACGGCGGCCGGGTGCTCACGGGGCTGCTGCCCGGCCGATTGGCCCTGCGCTACGCCAGGATCGAGCCCTACGGCCTGCTGATCCTGGTGCTGCTTCTGGTGTCTGGCAAGCTTGGCTTCATACTCGAGCCCGTAATATCCTTCGTAGTCTCAGGCTTAGGCAATATCGCAGGTCTGCCCGCCGGCGTGCTCTAGCGCCGGGCGCGATGCCCGTTGTCCGCAACGACCAGGAGAGTCACTTGGCGACAAGTCCCGCACAGCCCCGGCGTGTGCTTTCCGGCATGCGTCCTACCGGTGCCCTGCACCTGGGGCACTACCACGGGGTGCTCAAGAATTGGATCAAGCTCCAGCACGAGTATGAGTGCTTCTTCTTCGTCGCCGACTGGCATGCCCTGACGACCCATTACGAAGAGCCGGGGATCATCGCCGATAGCGTCTGGAACATGGTGATTGACTGGCTGGCGGCGGGCATCAGCCCCGGCGCGGCCAAGCTGTTCATCCAGTCCCGGATTCCAGAGCACGCCGAGCTGCACCTGCTGCTGTCCATGATCACCCCCTTGGGCTGGCTGGAGCGTGTCCCCAG
>CAYWTP010000170.1:0-7477 GCA_964461215.1 uncultured Ectothiorhodospiraceae bacterium
AAGGGCCACCGGCCCTTCGGTCCGGGTTCGCCCCTGTGGGCTCGATCGCAGCATCGCTGCTGCTCACGGTCCCGCAAACCTCACATGGCCATCGCGTACTTGGCTTAAGAACTAACCCATGCTCCGGGGTCAACCCGCGAGCCAGTCCGCCGCGCCGTGCGCCGTTCACTTGCAAGGGTCGGATGCCCGGCCTACCCTGCGCGGGCACGGCGGCCCCGTGACCGCTGCAGCCGGCCGAGGAGTCAGCGCATGGAAAATCTTCAGCAGCGAGTTGCCGACCTGGAGGCGCGGGTCGGTCTTCTGGAAGGACGGCTGCGCGCCCTGGCTGCGCAGGGCGGGTCCGGGTACGCGGCCGTGGAGGCGGTCGAGTCGCCCGTCGAGGTGCCGGCAATGATCCCCAGCGTCCCACCGGCCTCCGACGCCGGGTCCAGGACGCAGAGGGGCGTGCCAGCCACTCGGATCCTGGGCTGGAGCGGGGCCAGTGCTCTGGTGATGGCTGCGGCCTATCTGATCCGGCTGGCCATGGACGCAGGCTGGCTCACGCCCGCCCGCCAGGTCAGCCTGGCGATTCTGGCCGCCATCGGGCTCATCTGGGCCGGATTGGCGCTTGCCCGCAGCAACCGGCAGTACGCATCCCTGCTGCCGGCGGCCGGAGTCTCCATCCTATACCTGGCGATCTACGGAGCGCACCTCTACTACCACCTCATAGGTGCGCCCCTGACCGTGGGTGCCGTGGTCATCACTTCGCTGACAGCGCTGGCCCTGGGCCGCAGGTTTAAGACCAATCTGTACGTGCTGTTTGCGGCCCTGGCAGCTTACGCCACGCCGTTCCTGATGCCGACCCTGCGTGCCCAGGTGACGGATCTGGTGATCTACTACACGGGGTGGAACCTCCTGTTCTGCGTCTACGCCCTGTGGGAGCGCGAGCGCATCAGCTATCTGGTGCCCCTGTACCTGTCCCTCGTGGGCTTCGATGTCGCTTGGCGGCTGGGTGACGTGTCGAGCTGGGTCGGGGCGGCTGGCTATCAGCTAGCCCAGTTCCTGCTCTTCACTGCCACGGCGGGATTCTACTCGGTGCGCTTCCGCACGCCGCTGAATGCCAGCCAGGCCTGGGTCCATGCCCCGGCCTTGTTTCTGTTCTATGGCGTTGAGTACGGAATTCTCAGCCAGCATGTACCGCAGGCGGCCCCCTGGCTCGTGCTCACCAGTGCCCTGGTGCTGGTGGTCGTGCAACGGGGCCTGAGCGCACTGATGCGACAGGACCTGGAGGCCGGGGCGGTGCTGGTCAACGCCTACGCCGCCCTGGTTCTGTTTCACGCCGGCTATCTGGAGCTGGTACCGGCTCCGTGGAAGCCCTGGGTGGGCCTGCTTCTGACGGTCGGCGTGGGTGTGTACGGTAAACGGGGCGGCGGGGCAACCGCGCAGGCGCTGCCTTACCTGGTCGCGGCTGCGGTGGTGTTCGTGCTCAATTACCTGAGCCTGGTGCTGGGCCTGGGTCCCTCCTACGTGGACTCGCCGGGCCTGTTGCAGATCTTGTACGCCGTGGTGCTCTACGCAGGCTATCTGCTGGTGGGCGGCGGCGCGCCGCTGGCGTGGGCACGGGTGCCCGTACTCTACAGCGCCCACGTGGCGGTGCTGGTGACCGCGCCCCAGGTCCTGGACTCCCGTCTGGGCGTGTCGGTACTGTGGGGCGCGCTAGCCGTGGGCAGCCTGGCGATCGCTATCCGCCGGGCCGACCCGATTCTGGGTCAGTCTTCGCTGCTCATCTTCGCGGTCTCGGGTCTCAAGGTGCTGCTCTACGACCTCTCCGGGTCGGCTCCCCTCATCCGCATCGGCATCCTGGCCGTGCTGGGTGTGAGCTTGTATGCGGGCGGGTGGCTTTATCAGAAGCTGGAGTGGGGACGGGAATGATGCTCTCACTAGTGTCCCGATAGGCCCAGGAGCCGCCCGATGCAGCAGTCGACTGCGCAGCAGCGATCCCAGGAGCACAGCCTGCGCCACATCGTGGGCTTGATCGAGCGCCAGGAGCTGGTGGAGAACCTGGTGCACCGCCAGCCTATGGCCCGCCACGAGCTGGTAGAGTCGCTGGTGGCGCGCCAGCACCTGACCGAGCTCCGGCGCGAGGTCAATCTGCTCCATCCGGCGGACATCGCCAACGTGCTGGAAAGCCTCCCCTTGGAGCGGCGGCTGATGGTCTGGAACCTGGTGGACCACGCCCATGACGGCGCGGTGTTGCTGGAAGTGTCCGACGCCGTACGCGAGACCCTGGTCGCGGACATGGACCACGACGAGATCGTGGACGCGGCGGGCGGCCTGGATTCCGATGAGATCGCCGACCTGGTGCCGGCCCTGCCGAAGGACGCGGTGCGTGAGGTGTTGAGCCGCCTGGACCGCAAGGACCGGGAGCAGGTCCGCTCCGCGCTATTGTTTCCCGATGGCACGGTAGGGGCGCTGATGGACTTCGACGTGCCGGCGGTACGCGAGGACGTCTCCCTGGACGTGGTACTGCGTTATCTACGGCGCACGGGCACCTTGCCCGACGATTCCGGGCCGCTGATGGTGGTGGACCGTGGCGGTGTGCTCAAGGGCACGCTGGCTCTGAGCCACCTGCTCACCCATGCCGGTGAGACCCTGGTGGCGGAGCAGATGAATCGGGATCCCGTGGTGTTCAGGACCACGGATCCGGCTCAGCAGGCAGCCCAGGCCTTCGACCGCTACGACCTGATCGCCGCGCCCGTGGTCAACGTCCACAACCAGCTCGTGGGCTGCCTGAAGGTCGATGCCGTGCTCGATCTGCTGCACGAGAACTCCCAGAAGGAACTGCTCGCCCAGGCCGGGCTGAGCGAGGACGAGGATCTGTTTGCGCCGGTGTGGAGGGCGGGCCGCGGGCGCTGGGCCTGGATTGCCCTGAACCTGCTGACGGCCTTCGTTGCCTCACGGATCATCGGCCAGTTCGAAGCCACCATCGAGAAGGTGGTGGCCCTGGCGGCGCTGATGCCCATCGTGGCGAGCGTGGGCGGCAACACGGGCAACCAGACCCTCGCGCTCATGATTCGCGGCCTGGCCTTGCACCAGATCACATCCGCCAACTTCCGGCATCTGCTGGGCAAGGAGGTGGGAATCAGCCTCATGAACGGCGCCGTATGGGGCAGCGCCATGGGCTTATTCACGTGGTTGCTCTATGGGCGCCCGTCCCTGGCCCTCATCATGCTGGCCGCCATGATTCTGAATCTGCTGCTGGCATCCCTGGCGGGTGTCTACGTGCCCCTGGTGCTGAGGAGGATAGGCCGGGACCCGGTGATGGGCAGCAGCGTGATCCTCACCGGCATCACCGACAGCATGGGCTTCCTTATCTTCCTGGGCCTGGCGGCAACCTTCTACGGGGCCTAGTGAGGCGGAGGGCGCGCCAGAGGGGGGTACGCGCCGGGCCTGCCACTTTTCACCACAAAGGCACGAAGGGCACAAAGATCGAAAGATCTTGAGCCTTCTTGGCTCCTGGCTCGTCTTCCTTTGTGCCTTCGTGGTTAATGTGCGCTTTACTTAAGGCAGTTTGTACCCTACAAACTGCCTTGGTCAGCCGCAGGGAGAACAGATGCTATGACCGGATGTGATGCACCGCACTGCAAGGCCCGGCGCCGCTTCCTGGCCAGCTCGGTCGTTCTGGGCGGACTGAGCTTGGCTCCGGGTCTGGCCTACGCTTCGTTAGTTCACGAGGTGCAGGGCAACGTACGGGTCAACGGCCGCCCGCTCACCCCCGGCACGCCGGTGATGCCCGGGGACCTGGTGACGACCGGACCCGGCGGACGCCTGGTCCTTGCCCTGGAAGGCGACGCTCATCTGCTGCGCGAGCGCACCGCCCTGCACCTGACGGAGGCCGGCGCCGGACTGGTGTCCGGTCTGCGCCTGCTTACCGGCGCCCTGCTGTCCGTCTTCTCTCCAGGTCCACGGCATGTCGTCACTCCCGTCGCCACCATCGGGATCCGCGGCACGGGCATCTATCTGGAGGTCGCCGCTGCCGGAACGTATTTCTGCACCTGCTTCGGTCAAACCGAGCTGATGACGGTGGCCACGGAGCCGGAGCAGGAAGTCATCACCGCCACGCACCACAACGCCCGCCGCCTGACTCCCCAGGCCAGCGGGAACGTCGCCGTGGCCTCCGCACCTTTCATCCACCATACCGACGAGGAATTGATTGCGCTGACGACCCTTGCCAAGCTTCCTAGGCCATTCGCGTAGCCGGGCGGGGAGCTGGTTGCAGGGAGCGGTGCGCAGCCCGATCACGATAAATGCGATTTCATCCCGGCCATCCTCAGCCAGGCGGGGCATTGGGGCCTCAGGTCGCCGGCCGCGGGAGCCGGCCGGCGACCAGGAAAGCAGACAGCTCCAGCCGGCGGCTGCCGGGCTCGGCGGGAGTGGACAGCGTTACCGACTCCGGCCGGACCTCGCACAGCCATGGCCGCTGGTACAAGGGCCGCCTGGAGGCCAGGGCACCGGGGACGAACAGGGCGACGTTGATACCTCCCTGTGGATCGCGGGCCGAACGATATTCGATGGCTTCGACTCGGGCGGCGCGCATGCCGGCGCCTAGTCTCTGGGTGGCGCGATAGTCGGAAGGGGAGGTGAGCTGTGCCCGGAAGGCGTCGAACGGCGGAGCCTGAAGGCGCAGGCCGCGATCCGTTGCATAGGTCGCACTGAACAAGGTGTGCTGGGTTAGCAGGCGGCCAGCAGGCGGCGGCACCGCCATGTCCTGCCAAAACACAAAACGATAGTAAGCGGTCTCGGCCAGCACCGCAGACCGGGCCCGGGAGCCATAGAACAGGCTCGGCTCCCGGCGGGTGCCGAAGCGCGAGCCGTGAGTAAGCGGTGGGTAACGGAACGGCGTGGCCAGGAGATAGTGCAGCCCCGCCGTGTCGGGTGCCAGCGCCGGCTTGGCGCCTTCCAGCAGCTCCTCCAGGCGGCCCTGCTCGGCCAAGGTGTCCACCAGGCTGGTCGTTGCGACTTGCTCCTGGCTCTCGACCATCCGCAGCACTTGCCCCCGCAGGTACCCCGGAACCGCGGCGCCGCCGGCCGCGGCCCAGATGTCCATCAGGTCTTGCCGCGCAGGGCGTCCAGGTACTCGACGACCCGGATTAAGCCCTGAACCGATTTCACCTGCTCGGCCGGTACCCCGCCGGTACCGTGGTTCGGCGTGCGCATCCAGTGCTGGATCTCGCGGCTCTGGCCTCCGATGAGGGCGTATAAGCTGCGGTAGCAGCGGATGAGCAGCAGTGCCAGCTCTCCCGACTTGCTCCGGGGCTCTATACCCCGGCCGATGGAGGTCCGGTCCTTGCCGACGACGATGCCGACCTCGGCGAGGCTCAGGCCCATGGCCTTGCCGGCGTTGCGCAGGGCCTTGGCCAACAGGGCGCGATCGTCGATCGCCGCACCGAGCTGCTGTACGTGTGGTTGCATGCGCACATTATAGTTATAAAATGATGCGTATGCATCACGCGGAAGTTGTTCTTGAGCTCAGGAGAAAGTAATGGCCTCTTCGTGGAAGGACAGCATCTACAGGCAGCGTGCCGAGCTGGCCCAGATGCTGCGCGAGCCATTGGCCCGGCTGGCCGAGCGCTGTGCTCCCGGCTGGGGACAGCGGGAGAAGCTCGACGAGATTCTCCTCGAGGGATTCTCCAGCATCCCCTACTGCACTTACTTGTATGTCCTGGGCACGGACGCCGTGCAGCTCAGCGACAACGTCGGGCGCAAGGGCCTGGCACCCGAGCACTTCGGCCGCGACCGCTCCCAGCGCCCGTATATGAAGGAGCCCATTCCGCCCTGGGGCTACCTGCTCTCCGACGCTTACATCAGCCTGCTGGAGAACCGGCCCTCACTGACCGCGCTGCAAACGGTGCGTTCTGACACCGGCACGCTGGGCTATCTGGGAGCGGACTTCGACCTGCGGGACCTGCCGGTGACCTCGGAGCTTTACGACGAGCCGGGGTACTGGCGGCAAATCCGGGGTGACCCGGCCATACGCGGTACCGTCTTTCAGCAGTCCCGGGTAGAGAGCCCCCTGGACGGCAATCTGGAGCTGGGGCTGTCCATCCTGGAAGAGCTGCTGACCCAGCGCGGGGTGTTCCAGTGCCAGATCCATTTCTCCAGCAGCCAGGCCACCATCTGGGTCATGGACGACCCCTTCCGCTACCGCATCCTGGATCCGGAAGCCCTCACGGACCCCGATATCTGTCTGCTCTACCTGGTCCGGCCCTATCCGGCCAACGCCCAGATCCCACAGTCGGAGATCTCTCGGATCCTTCAGACCATGCGTGCCCTGCGCATGGCCGACCCCACGATCTATCTGCGCACCGCCTCCATCAACATCTTCAACGGCATGATCAGCCTCACCTTCTCCTGCGACGGCTCCCACTACATGCACTACGTCGAGTTCCTGCTTAAGGACACGACCTTCTGGTTCTGAGCCAAGCTTCTTAGTCGGGATAGTGCTCCCGCGGTGCCGAGCCGGTGTCCTCGCCAGAGCCGCCGGGAATAGCATAGGCCGGCGGCCCCCCGTAGGCACCCGGGTAGCCGTAGCCGGGGTATGCGGCGCCGGGCGGCGGATAGCCCGGTCCGGCCCCGTAGCCGCGTCCCCCCCCGTAGCTCGGCCCGTACCCGTAAACGCCCCCACCTCCGCCCCAGCGGCATTGATCCATCTGCTGCCGGCAGCGCTCCTTACACCCCCGGCCGCTGCCGACGGCCCCGAGGCCATAGTGGCAATAGTCCAAGCAACTGCTCCAGATGTCTGTGCACTCCTGCTGGGCCGTAACGGCCGGCGCGGCGCAGAACAGCGCCAGGGCGCCGCTGGCGAGGATGGACCTGGTCATCATGCTGAGGCTCATGGGTTTCTCCTGGGCTGGCCCCGTGGGGACGGACTCCGCCGGGTTTATGGAAAAGGATAATGGATCAGGCCATGGTCGGCGTCCATATTGGGCGTGAACCACACGGACACAAAGGCACAAAGGGCACAATGGGGCGAAAGATAGCCTGACTCGCGCGGGAGCCTCGTCTCCTGTCCGAATATTGCCACCCACGCCGCAGACTCCATAAGCAGTTACTTCCATACTATTGCGCAATAAGTGTGGTAGCTGCCGCAAGGTGGCCGGATAACTGGTTAGGGGTGTGCCATGGACTTGGACCTGTCTGATCTCGCCCTCGTCATCTTCGTCGTGACCCTGGCGGGCACGATATTTGCCCTCATCTGCTGCCGTGACCAACGCTGAACCGGACCACGAGACGAAAGATTGTCTCGCGCGGCGGCGCAGAGGCGCGAAGAAAGGGATCCGCCACGGAACCCACGGAATCCACGGAGGAGGGCAAACGGGTTGGCATAGAGCCGCCCGCACACCAGTGCTTAGGATCTTGAGGTAGTCAGAACTTTGTGCCCTTTGGTGCGCCAGGATAAGCCTGGCCATTCTAGCGACCTGAGAGGAGGTTGCCATGT
>CAYWTP010000171.1:0-7408 GCA_964461215.1 uncultured Ectothiorhodospiraceae bacterium
CCGAGAAGGCCATGGCGAAGTAGATGTAGCCCTTGGGGATGTGCATTCCGAAGCCCTCGCCAATGAGCGCTACGCCGATCAGAATCAGAAAGCTCAGGGCCAGCATCTTGATCGTGGGATGGCGCTCCACGAACTCGCCCACCGCGCCGGCCGCCAGCATCATCACCAGCACCGCCACCACGATGGCCGCAATCATGATAGAGACGTACTCCGCCAGACCCACGGCCGTGATGACCGAGTCCAACGAGAACACGATGTCGATGACCGCAATCTGCAGCACCACCGAGACAAATCCGGCACCGGGTCGGGCGCTGCCGTGCCCCTCTTCGCCTTCCAGGCTGGTGTGGATCTCCAATGTGCTCTTGCCCAGGAGGAAAGCGCCACCGGCAATGAGGATCAGGTCGCGGGCCGAAATCGCCCGGCCCACGACCTCGAACAAGCTGGCGGTCAGCCCCATCACCCAGGTAATGGACAGCAGCAGGGCGATGCGGGTGAGCATGGCCAGGGCCAGCCCTACCGTTCGCGCGCTGGGCTGCTGAGGTCTGGGCAGGCGCCCCACCAGGATGGTCAGGAAGATGATGTTGTCGATACCCAGGACGATCTCCAGGGCGGTGAGCGTGGCGAAGGCGAGCCACGAGTCCGGGTCCAGCAGGATCTCCATGGGAACGTTCCGGGTTGCAAATGGGCAAGGGGGGCAGCGCGCCCCGGCGGATGATAGGGGGCGTTGGCCCGGAAGTCTAACGGCGGCGACCCGGGCAGCCCGGCCGCCGGCCCCATGGCATGTCTTGGCGCGCCGCCTTCGGTTTCCGCGAATCGCCGCCGGACAAGCCCTGACTCTGGCCGAGCGCAACGCAAGCCCGGCAGCCGGTGTCGGCCCGGTACCGACCCGGTCAGATATGCGGGCTGGTGCCCACCACCGGCCGATGATCTGTTACCCTTGGCCCCATAGTCGCTCTACCGAGGTGCCAGCCATTATGAACCCCGACAGCAAGCATGCAGATCTCAAGATGAGTCCCGCAGACCTCTATCGCGAGGATCTTTACACCGATCGCCGGGTTGGCACCATCCGCGTGCTCACCCCCGTCACTTCTGAGGGGAATACGGATCCGGCCAGGGTAGTTCGCTACGAGGGCCAGACCCAGCTTCTGACTCCCATGGGCGCGATCCCGCTGTCCTTCGAGATCGAGGCCGCGTCACTGGGCGACGCCGCGGAGAAGTTCGCCGCCGCGGCCGAGGTCGCCCTGGAGCACACGGCGCAGGAGCTGCAGGAGCTTCGCCGGGAGGCGGCCTCGTCCATCGTCATCCCGGAGATCGGTCCGGGCGGGGTGGGCGGTGTGCCGGGAGGCGGCAAGATCCAGCTCCGGTAAACTCACCGCCCATGACACCGTCGGCTGACGGACTGCGGGCAAACCGTGCCCAACTGTGATCCATTTAGCAAGAAAAGCTCACGCGGAGTCTCGATCCGCGTGCCCAAGTCCACGGGAAACCGAAACAATTCTCATTTGTCCACAAAGGCTGTGGATAAGTCGGTGAATAATTTGCGCGCAACCGGGTCGCCGGGGCGCAAATGCTGGCCCTCCGTTAGAATGACCGCAATGTGACCACCGACTATTAACTTCTGCTAATCAATAAGTTGGCGGCACCATGGTGGTGCACGACGGCGTTATTCGAAACCTGCCGGGCATGGGCGGCATTACGCACTGGAACTGTGCAAAAGCTCTCTCCGTCCCCTCGGAGATTTCCGCATTCCTTCTTAAGCGGGCGTCGCGCCCCTACCCTCTATCCTGCTGTTCCCGCCGAAAACGGGGTCAGCCGTTGTCGCGCCGCCCGCTCAATCCTTACCAACCACCCTGGCCACGCAGGAACTCGCGCCGCGCCTGCCGGCGGATATCGGTCGGGCTGGGACCCAAGGGGGTGTACAAGTTGTCCAGAGGACGCCCCCACGCGATATCCCGCTGCAGCCGACGGATGTCCGTGATGCTCGGCCCATAGGGACCGTAGAAGTCATACCTCTCGGCAACCTCTTCGGGGCTCCACCCGGGGATCCGGGCCACCGCAGGGGGAACGAGCGTACCCGGCGGCCCCCACGCGCCTACCGGACCCCAGGGCCCCCACCACGCGCTGGCCGACTGCAGCGGCAGCGCGACCGCCGTCACCACGACCGCGGTGGCGATGAGTGTTTTGAGAATGTTCATGGCGCACCTCCTTTTCCAGCAAGGCTCAGTGAGCTTCCATCCTCCGTTCCCTCAGTACTTTTTTACCACGCGCGCTTTCTCCGTACCTTGAGCCAGATCCATGGATCCGCAGAACCTGCTTGCCACGAGGCCATGGCCAGTGCCTCACGGTCGAATCCTCACCGGTGGCCGCTTTCACCTCCGGCCGGGTCGCGCTCTGCCGAAGAGGCAGCACGTGCCCACCGGACGACGTGAAAGACCTGCACGGAATGGGTATACTCGCCACCCCAACGCCCCTCGCCCCCCACCCCTACCCCGTACCTGGCCGAACCTTGATCCAAGAACTGATGCGCAAACGCTCTCTGCTCCTGCTTGGGGGCTGGGCCTTCCTGGTTCTGGGGACGCTGCTGACGCGCCCGGTGCTGCCCATCGACGAGACCCGCTACATCGCCGTCGCCTGGGAATCCTGGTGGCGCCACAGCATCGCCGTACCTTATCTGAACGGGGCATATTACGACGGCAAGCCGCCCCTGCTGTTCTGGCTGATGCAGCTCGGGTGGGAAATCTTCGGGCTGAGCGACTGGTGGGCTCGCCTGGTATCGCCTCTGTTCGGTCTGGCCAACCTCTACCTCACGGCCGGCATCGCGCGCACTGTCTGGCCCGGGATGGGAGTCGATCGGCTCGCGCCCTGGCTCTTGCTCGGGGCCCTGTACTGGGCGGTGTTCAGCTCGGCCACCATGTTCGACATGCTGCTCGCAAGCTGCACACTCGTGGCCGTGTGGGCACTGCTGCGAGTCTGGCGTGGCGGGGGGCGCAGGTACTTCCTCCTCGCCGGCCTTGGCCTGGGACTGGGGATCCTCGCCAAAGGTCCGGTGCTGTTCATTCCCGTGATGGCAGTGGGACTCACCGCGCCCTGGTGGATGCTCGACAGCCGGCCCGAGGGACTTGGCTGGAGGCGGTGGTACGCCGGACTGGGGCAGGCCACGCTGGTGGCCGGTGGCGTCGCTCTGCTGTGGCTGGTGCCGATGGGCCTCGGAAGCGGACGGGACTACCTGCACGACATGCTCTGGCAGCAGACCGCGGGCTACGCCGTGGAGTCCTTCTCCCACCGCCGGCCCATCTGGTGGTATCTGCCCATATTGCCGGTGTTGCTGCTGCCCTGGCCGCTCTGGCCGGAGGCCTGGAAAGCTGGCGCCCGGGTACGCGCACTCGCGCAGGAGCCGGGCGTGCGCCTGTCCCTGGCCTGGGCCGGGATCGTGTTCGTGATCGTCACCCTGATCAGCGCAAAGCAGGCGCACTACCTCCTGCCCATGTTCCCTCCGCTCGCTCTGTTGCTGGCACGCGTGCTCATTGGCCATGAGCCCCCGGCGACGCGCTTCAATGCCGCCGGGCTGCCCTACCTGTTGCTGGGCGGGGCATGGCTCGCCAGCATCCCGCTGCATGATCGAGTGGCGCGCCTCGATCCCTGGGTCGCGGGTCACGACCCTGGAGTGTCCCTCCTGGCCGGCCTGGCCATGGTGGCGCTGGGCCTGCTGGTGGCGTTGGGCTTGCGCCGGCTGTCGCTGGCGGCCCGGGTGCAGGCGATGGCCGCCAGCACCTGGGTTTGTCTGCTGGTCACCACGGCCGCACTGATGCGGATAAGCCATCCAGCCTATGATGTACGACCTGCCAGCGCCTTCCTCGGCGAGCTGGCCAGACAGGGGGCACCCCTGGCCATCCACGAGTCCTCCTATCACGGGCAGTTCACGTTCTACGGCCGCCTGCGGCACCCCATCGACCTGACCCCAGCCGACGAGCCGCGGCAATGGAGCAAGGCACACCCGGATGGCTACGTAATCTCCGAGTACGATGCCTCGGCCTGGCCACCGGCTCGCCAACCTGCGCCCGTTTACCGCCAGCCCTACCGGGGCAAGGTGCTGGGCGTGTGGCGGGCCAGCGACATCAGCAACCATCCTGAATTGCTCACCTATTTTCGTTAGCCCCATTGGGCCGAAGAGGACCATCATGAAGCAGATCCCCTTGTCCAGCGTCCAGATCACCGACGAGGTCCGGGAGGCCGTGCTGCAAGCGTTGGAATCCGGGCGCTATATCCTGGGGGAGCAGTGCCGTGCCTTCGAGGCCGAGCTGGCCGCCTACGTGGGCATGCGCCACTGTGTGCTGTCCTCGTCCTGGACCGCCGCCGTGTTCCTGCTCCATCAGGCCATGGATCTCGCGGCCGGTGACGAGGTCATCGTTCCGGCGCACACGGCCTTCCCCACCATCGAGCCTCTGATCCACCTGGGCGCGCGGCCGGTCTTCGTGGACGTGGATGACAGCTACTGCGTGGACCCGGCGGCGGTGGAAGCGGCCGTCACGCCGCGCACGGTGGGCATCATCCCGGTGCACCTGTACGGGCACCCCGCAGACATGGATCCGCTGCTCGCCTTGGGTGAGCGTCACGGTCTGTGGGTGCTGGAGGACTGCGCTCAAGCCCACGGCGCACGCTACCGGGGGCGTCCGGTGGGCTCCCTGGGCACTGCCAGCGCCTTCTCCTTCTATCCGTCCAAGAATCTCACGGTCTGTGGCGACGGTGGCTGCGTCATGACGAATGACGACCAGGTCGCCGCCCGCGTGCGCATGCTGCGCGATCACGGCCGGCGCGACAAGTACCTGCACGAGCTGGTAGGGTTCAACCTGCGTTTCAACGAGATCCAGGCCGCCGTGGGCCGGGTGATGCTGCGCCAGCTCGATTCGCGCAATGCCCATCGCCGCTTGGTGGCGGCCCGCTACGCCGAGCGCCTGCAGAGTGTCGTGCAGACACCACCGGAGCGGGAGTGGGCCGAGGCCGTGTATCACATGTATGTAATTCGCACGGGACAGCGGGACGCCCTGGCCGCTCACCTCAAGGCCCACGGCATTGGCACCGGGATCCACTATCCGGTCCCCAACCACCGCCAGCCGGCCATCACCAGCCGCTTCCCGGAACTGCCTGACCTGCCACGTACCGAAGCGCTGGTGGACGAGATCCTGTCCTTGCCGGTCCACGGCGAGCTGCCGCTGGCGGACGTGGACTTCGTTGCCGAGCAGGTCCAGGCTTTCTTCCGGTAACCGCCATGCCGACCCCCGAGCTAAGCTTTGCCATTCCTTGCTACAACGAGCGCGACAACCTCGAGGCCCTCGTCCGGACCCTGACGGCGGCGGCCGACGCCCTGGGGCGCGACTATGAGATCGTCGTCACCGACGACGGCAGCACCGACGGCTCCTGGGACCTTCTCAAGGAGTTGGCCACCGCCGAGCCGCGCCTGCGCGCGCAGCGCCTGGCCCGCAACTCGGGGGAATCGGCGGCAAGCTTTGCCGCCCTGCGGGCCGCCCGCGGCGCCGTCATCGTGACCTTGGATGCCGACCTACAGAACGACCCCGCAGACCTGCCCAAGTTCGTCGCGGCCATCGCCGATGCGGACTGTGTGTGCGGTACGCGCAAGCAGAGCCGACAGGAGGGTGACACCTGGCTCAAAAGCGTGGTGTCGCGGATTTCGAACGGGGTGCGCAGCCGGGTGCTGGGCGATCCCATCAGCGATGCGGGATGCACGTACCGGGCCTTCCGCCGGGAGTGCCTGGTCGACATCCCCTATTTCAAGGGGGTACACCGTTTCCTGCCGATCCTGGTGAACCTGCGAGGCTTCCGGGTGGTGGAGGTGCCGGTGACTAACCGCCTGCGACACCGGGGCCAGAGCCACTACGGGGTCCTCGACCGGGCCGGCGCGGTCGTCGACATGCTGGCAGTGCGCTGGATGAAGTCCCGGATGGCAGGCTATCGGGTGGCCGAGCGGGTACCGCCGGACTAGCCCGCAGCCCTCACCGGGGCGGTGAGACGTGCGGTGGCCGGGTGCCCCCAGCCGGTGCGCCGGTCTTGTCCCGCTCCGCGCAGGGGTCGGACTCCGGCTTCAGGCCCAGGCGGCACTTCTCCGGGCGAAAGCGCATGAACACTTCCTTGCCGGTCTCTATGGATTCGTAGATGGCGGTGATCAGCTCCAGGGAGCGCCGCCCTTCCAGGCCGTCCACCAGGGCAGCCTTGTTGTTGCGGATGCAGTCCACGACGTGCTCCAGGAAGCGCTGGTGGCCGAAGCCATAGACGTTCGGGGGATTCTCCCGGTACTTGTCCAGGACCTCCTCGTCGCTGGGCAGGGTCTCCTTGAACCGCCAGGTCTTCATCTCGTTGACGGCAAAGCCGCCGATCTCGACCGTGCCGTTCTCCCCGAGGATTGAGATGGATCCCTCCAGGTCGGTGGGCCGGGTCGCCGTGGTCGCTTCGATAATGCCCAGCGCGCCGTTGGTGAAGCGCAGCATGGCCACGCCCGTGTCCTCGACCTCGATGTCCACCAGGGCCGTGGACGACTTAGCCACCAAGGACTCAATGCTGCCCATCATCCACTCGATCAGGTCGACGTGGTGGCTGGCCTGCTGGGAGAAGACCCCGCCGTCCTGCGCCCAGGTGCCGCGCCACGCGTCCTGGTCGTAGTATGCCTGCGTGCGGCACCAGCGTACCCGCACCGTGCCCATGACGAGCTTGCCGAAGCGCCCTGACTCGATGGCCTCGCGCAGCTTCTGGACCGGCAGGTTGTAGCGGTTCTGCTTGACCACGAACAGCTTGACGCGGGCCTCGTCGCAGGCCCGAATCATGGCGTCGGCATCGTTGAGAGTGAGCGCCATGGGCTTCTCGACCACTACGTGCTTGCCGTAAGGCGCCAGCTCCACGCACACGCGGGCGTGCGAGCCACTGGGGGTCAGGATGTTGACCACGTCGATGCCCGCGCCCAGCTCACGCATCATCCGGTGATAATCGGTGAAGTACGGGATCCCGAACTTCTGGCTGTACGCCTGAGCACGGTCTTCCTGGATGTCGCACACGGCCACCAGCGAGGCATTGTCGATCTGGCCGTTTCCCAACAGCTCCGCATGGCGCTTGGCAATGCGGCCGCAGCCAACAAGGGCGAATCTGAGCATGAGACGAGTGTCCTTTCGGTAAGTCGAAGGCGGGCGGATACGACCCACGGGGCGAGCCGGCGAGCATTGCGGGCAGCCGTCCGATTAACCGCGCATTGTATGTGACCGGGCGGTGACAGGGAAGCGCAGCGGTCCGCTATCCGTGGTCTGCGCCACGCAGAACAAACATCCGCGCCAGGGTCCCCTCGCCGCGCCATTGGTGCAACAACGCCATGCCGGCGTGGCCGATCAAATAGGCCCACATGAGGTTG
>CAYWTP010000172.1:0-7402 GCA_964461215.1 uncultured Ectothiorhodospiraceae bacterium
TGCTCCTACGGGGCTGCGGATTTCCGTTCGCGGGCTCACGCCGGCTCCTACCGGGAGGAGTTCACGAGCTGGCGCTTGGTCCTGCGAGGGCTACAGGGGCGTACGAAATATCCCCTCATCCTAGCCTTCTCCCGGGGGGAGAGGGGATCAAGTGTAGGAGTGGCCGTAAGGCCGCGAACAGATTTCTCACGCTGCGATGCCTTCGCGGGCTGACGCCCGCTCCTACAACGGAGGCTGAAGATGTTCGCGGGTTGGCGCCCGCTCCTACAGGGCTACGAGGCGGTCGTAGACCGCGGCGATGATCGCCTCGGCGGCGGCGATTGCCCGTTCCGCCTGCACCCGGGTAAAGGCGGAGTGAGGAGCGCCGGGCCTCAGACATCGGATCGTGCATACACCGTAAGCCCGTGCTCTTGTATTGCCGTCAGCAAGGGATCGCCCCGCGCTATTGATCTCCGCCGATGGGGGGCGTGGTGAGGAGGGCCGTCTCCCAATCAGCTTGACGCTGCAGTAAGTACGGTCCGCTCATGGGTGTCCCCGGTCCGCGGCGATCATTTGCGACGCGAAACGCTTGAAGTCGGTCAGATGCTCGTCAAGTATCCGGCGGACGATCTGCAAGTCCAGGTCCTGGTAGCTGTGAACGGCAATGTTGCGGAACCCTACCATGGCCTGCATGCGGTGCGTACCTTGCTCGTCCAGAAAACCCGCTTGGTGCAGCAGGCTGAAAGCTTCTCGGCTCTCTCGCGGCAGTCCCAGTGCGTGCACCCGGACAACATGCATTGCCAGGTCGATGGCGGCTTCGCTGGCGCGCTGCAGGTTGAGAATGATCGAGTCCTGGCGTGTGAAGTTCGTTTCCAGCTCCGCCTCGTGGCCACGGTATTCGTCGTCGATACGGGCCAGGCAGCGCTCGATGGCGGCCACCTTATTGAGAATCACATCGTCAGCCATAGACGCTTCCGCGTTGCTGGATGTCCCGCAGGATCTCCCGGCGTTCTTCGTTTAGGTGCGCATAGGCAGAGAAGGCTCTGTCTTCGAATTCGTCGCAGCGACTGCTGTCGGCACAGTACAGGCGGCGACCATACGCGACCACCTGTGCGCGCATGACCGTGTTCGCCGCCAGAAGATCCACCAGATCAACATCGCGCCCTGCTTGTATGGCAAGCTCTTGCGCCAGCTCCCAACGCTGCACCGTATCGAGCGGCCCGACCGGGAGGACGGCCAGATCGATATCGCTGTCTGCGCGGGCTCCCTCGGTATCCCAGGAGCCGAAGAGGTAGATGCCGAGCACCGCCTCGTCCAGACGGGTCCGGATAGTGTCAACCAGACCGTTGATCCGGTCCGGCATCGTAGCTGAGGTGGTGGTCACGGGATCACCACGTTCGATTCGGGCACGACGCGGCGCAGCAGCGCTTGCAGCGCCGACTTGGCCTGCTCGCTGCCGTGCACTAGGCGGATCTCGCGGGGCTTTCGGCGCATGCGTTTCACGAAGCCGGCCAGGGCCCGCTGATCGGCATGGGCGGAGTAGCCCGACAGGGTGTGGATCCCGGCGCGGATGTCATAGCGCTCACCATCCAGCCTGACCCAGCCACCCCTGGGTCCGTAGGTCTGGATGTCGCGCCCGGGGGTTCCCTGGGCCTGGTAGCCGACGAACAAGACATCCGTCCTGGAATCGCCAAGCAAGGCCTTCAGATAGTCCACCACCCGCCCGCCGCTGCACATCCCGCTCGCGGCGATGACGATCGTCGGGCGGGCGGTGCGCGTCAGGTATTGCACGGTGCGCAGGTGGTCCTGGTGGCTATCGATGGTGGTGATCTGCTCGAAGGACAGGGGATGGCGTCCCTGGGCCAGCACGTGTCTAGCCTCGTTGTCCCAGTGCTCGCGCAAGGCGCGGTAGGCCTCGGTGAAGCGCGCCGCCAAAGGCGAGTCCACCACGACTTCCAGATCGCGCCAGGCCACCCCGCCGGCAGCCGCTTGGTCTCCGGCCCGATGTACGATGCTCTCCAGCTCATAGAGCAGCTCCTGGGTGCGCCCGATGCTGAAGGCCGGAATGAGTATGACCCCGCGGTCGGCGAAGCAGCGCTCCACGCAAGCCTTGAGCCGGCCCACCCGCTCCTTACGCCCGTCGTGCTGGCGGTCGCCGTAGGTGCTCTCCAGCACCAGGATGTCAGTGCCATACGGGGCCTTCGGCATCGGCAGCAGGGGCGTGTACGGGCCGCCCAGATCGCCGGAGAAAAGCACCCTTCGGGCTGAGGAGTGAGGTGCGGTGGATGAGGCGCCACGCGTGGGTGAAGCGCCGTGCCGGATGTCGCATTCGATGTAGGCGGAGCCGAGGATGTGGCCGGCAGGCCGGAAGCGGACGGCCAGGTCGGCCAAATCCTTGCCATCCGGGAGCACGCTGGTCCAGGTTGCGTAGGGCACCGGCGCCAGCCGGCGTTTCAGTAGATCGAGAAATCTGCTCACGAGGCGGGTGTCGCGTGTGAAGCCAACCTTGATGGCATCTTCCAGCACGAGCGGCAGCAGGACGGCGGTGGGCTCACTGCAGTAGATGGGGCCATCAAAGCCGGCGGCCAGCAGATACGGGATGCGGCCCACGTGGTCTATGTGGCAGTGGGTGACCAGCAGAGCCTTGACCCGGCCTATGTCGAAGTCGATCTCCAGGTGCGCCGATGACGCGCCGTCCGGGGACCGCTCGGCCCCCTGGAACAGGCCACAGTCAACCAGCACGGAGGACACCTGATCGACCACCAGCTCGTGGCACGAGCCGGTGACGCCGTCTATGGCACCGTGGTGGAGGATCTGGGGAAATCCGCTTTCCATGGATCAGGCACCACAAAGGCAGAAGACGTGAGGCGTCAGGTGCAAGGCGGGCTCATAGGTTAGTTCTTAAGCCAAGTACGCGGTGTCCATGTGAGGTTTGCAGGACCGTGAGCAGCAGGGATGCTGCGACCGAGCCCACACGGACGTGTTCACGGCGTGTCCTGCGGGCCTCACATGGACGGCACGGCCTAAAGATCCTACGTATGAAGGCGGGCTGTGCCATAGCCCGGATGGAACGCACTGTAATCCCGGGCAGTTTGCCGGCCCGCCTCCCCGGATTCCGCTTCGCTGCATCCGGGCTACATTGTGGGCTGTCGGGCTTCGGCGGGCACACGACTGCACGAATGCATGAGGTAGAGCGCTGCTGGGAGCAGGCGCCGAGCCCGTCCTACGCGGGAGCGCTTCCGCTTTGGTCCAGCAATCTGGCTGCGACATCGGACAGTCGCTGGTAGACTTGGCGAAACATGGGCACGAAGCTGCCCGCGCTGCGGATGTCTTCGGCAAATTGCTGCGGGTCGGTCATGTATTCGTGCACCAGTCGATTGCGCAGATCGCGGGCGGTCACCCAACTCTCTGCGCTATCCAGCCAGCCCAGGCGCTCGGCGCGAGACAGATTGTCGAGCATGCTGCCTGGGATCTCCAACGAGGCGAGCAAGGCTCTGGGAATAAGCCTCTGGCCAATCGTGTCCTGCACGCGCGAGTAGCGCGAAACAAAAGCCTCCAGAGTTTCCGCCGCCTCCATGTCCTTCTCCAGACTCCTCACCCACTGCGCCTCGATTGGGTTAGCGAACAGCTTCCGGTGACTGTAGTCGAGAACGAGCAACTCGCGACTTACAACTTCCAGCGTTGCCAGGAAGCGCATCTTCGCCTCCTGCGGCACCACGCTCAAAGCAAGACTCCCTGTTCGGCTGCGGCCCTGTGGACGGGAGACTGATTCATGCCAGGCCAGGTGCAGAGGACATCGACGGCACGTTCGCCGATGCGCATCTGAATCCTGGCGGATAATCTGGCGGCCAACGCACCTGAGCTCTCAATCGGGCGAGGACATTCCACGAGCAGGTCCAAATCGCCCCCGCGCGCTGCATCGTCGACCCGCGACCCGAAAAGCCGCACCTTGGCATCAGGCCCGAAAATATCGGCCGTAGCCTCCCGGATCGCCTGTCGTTCCTTAGCAGTAATTCTCATGGCGAGATGCGAGAACCGGGGACAGCTTCACGATTGAACACCGAGGCACGAACGTGGGAGAAGCAAAGGCGCGAAGTCTCTCGGCTCTGGCGAACATCGTCACGCCGTCCATTCGCCAGCAAGCTGGCTCCTACGCGCGCGGCGCCGCACGTCGCACTTCACCCCTCGCTTCCCGAGGCGGTCTCGGCGAACAGGCCGCTGCGGTCGCGGTCCTGGACGACCTCGCCCACGACCCCGGCGTCGATGACCGGCTTCTGGGCGGCAAATCCGTACACGAGTGATGTGTCGCAGAGCGTGTTGATGACGCGCGGGACGCCCTCGCTGCGACGGGATATGAGGCGTACGGCCTCTGCCTCGAATAGACCCGGATCTCCTCCGGCCACGGTCACGCGGTGTCTGATGTATTCCGCGACCTCGTCCTCGGTCAACCGCTCCAGAAAGTACGCCACCGAGACACGCTGGGCGAATTGACGAAGCTCGGGCCGGCGCAGCGTCTCCCGCAGCTCGGGCTGGCCTACCAGGATAAGCTGCAGGACCTGATTCTTATCGGCGTTGATATTGGACAGCATTCTCAGCTCTTCCAACGTGTGGGGCGTCATGTTCTGGGCTTCGTCGATGATCAGTACGGTGCGCCGCCTCTTGGCGTATTCGTCAATGATGAAGTTGGTGAAGAGGTGATAGCGCTCGACCTTGTCCTTGCCCTTGTATTCCAGATCGAAGGCGAGCAGCACCCACTCCAGAAGCTCTCCGAAAGAGCTGTGGGTGTTGGTAATCAGCCCCACCGTGACGTCGTGAGGCATCTGGTCCAGGAGATAGCGAATCAACGTGGTCTTGCCCGAGCCCACCTCGCCGGCGATGACCGTAAAGCCTGCCTGGCTCTGCAGGCCGTACTGGAGCATCGCCAGGGCCATGCCGTGCTTCCTGCCCAGGTACAGAAATCCCGGATCAGGCAAGAGCGAGAAGGGCTTCTCCTTCAGGCCGTAATAGGACTCATACATGGTGGTGTGAGGGGTGAGGAGTGCGGCGTAAGTCGCGAGGCAAGACGGGGAAAGCGCGCCGCATGAAGCAAGATATCAACATCCCACCCAACACCGCTGCACGGCCGGTTCGAAAGAAGGTTGCCCGATGATACGCATGCCCTTCCATGTCAGCCGCATTCCAATTGGAGCACGGGAATGCTGCTTCCAGACCCCTCACGCCTCACTTCCTATTCAGTATCCTGCGATCTTCTCTTCGGACCTGTTGAGCACCGTGCCGAGGACGTTGGTCGCGCTCAGGTACTCCATTGCCTTGAGCACGTCGTCGCGGCTCGTACGGCCTTCTTCGATGACCAGCAGGGCCGCATCGACGTAGGGGGCGAAGGCCAGGGCATCGTCCGCGGACAGAAGCGGAGGCAGATCGAACAGCACGATTCGGGACGGATACCGGGTCTTCAATTCCTCGACCAGCGCGACCAGCTTGGGCGACGAGAGCACTTCAGAGGAGTTCTGGAACCGCTCCCGCCCAGGGAGCACCACCAGGCGCTCGATGCCCGGGTTGAAGAGGATTTCCGACAACGGCGTATCGTGAAGCAGATAGTCGCTCAGCCCCTTCTCCGGCACATACTCGAAGTAGCTGTGGACGTCAGGATGTCTGAGGTCCAAGTCTACCAGCAGGACCGTATGATTCACCTCGCGCGCGATGCTGATCGCCAGGTTGAGCGCGGTGAGGGTCTTACCCTCTCCCTCGCCCGGGCTCGTTATGGCAAGCGCGTTCCAGCCCTTTTCCTTCAGGCGCTGCAATACCTGGGTCCGAAGCATCTTGTAGGCAGCGGTGGAGTGGTCATCGTCGACGGCGGCGACCAGGCGGTTCTTCCTGTAGGTGCTGGCGGGAACCTCCACCGTCCGGGTCTGCGAGTAAGTGATTCCAGCCGCCGGCGGCGTCTTCCGCGATGGTTGGCCTGCAGGTGGCGAGATCTCCCGCTGCGCATTGGCCCGTTCGAGAGCCTCTTTGATACGTTCCATAGATTTAGAATCCGTGATTCGTGATTGGGCTTCTCCCCTCGCCCCTACCCTCTCCCCCGTCGGGGGCGAGGGAGTCCTATGCTGTTAAGCCGAGCCCGGCGGGCAGACGACTGCATGGATGCAGAAGGTAGAGCGCTGCCGGGAGCAGGCGCCGAGCCCGCCCTACACCTCAAGATCCTTGAGAAAGATCTACCACAAAGACACAAAGGCACGGAGAAGAAGGCTAATTGTGCAGAGGAAAGGACAACTCTGGTGACATCAAACCTTTCGCCTTCTTTCTTCATGGCCCCGCCCCCGGATTCCGCTCCGCTGCATCCGGGCTACATGCTCAACCTTCCGTGGATTCCGTGGCTAATCCTGTCTCGGCGTTTGGCGGGCAACGCCCGCCCTACGATTTCGGGCACGCTACCGCCAAGGCGTGCGGCCGTAGCGCCGCACTCCCGCCTCGCAACACCCCTCGTCAATCCGATGCGGGGCGCCGAAAAAAAGGCTCTTCCCAGTGGCTCGATCCGGCAAGAGCTTCGTCCGTGACAACGCCCGACTTCAGTCCACCACCGCCTGCGGCATCACATCCCGAAATGCCTGAGGGCGACGTACCACAGCACGTCCAGCGGCCGCACGAACAAGTGGAAAAGCACGAGAGCAACCAATAGTACGCTGACTATCGAAACAACTATGACGATGCGCCGGCGTCTTCTGCGGCCCAAGTCCGCCGGCGTCTCTATCGCCGGGATCGCCGCCAACGGCGCTGCGCCCACCAGCCTGGTCACCCCCTTGGTCCCACGCACCGTCGTGTCCAAGGTCTCCGCCACCGCCGCGGTGCCCACGCCGCCGGCGAAGGACAACACGACCCCCAGGAACATGATCGCGAGCCGGTTCGGCTTCACCGGCTCCTCCGGCAGCAATGGCGGCTCGATGAGGGTGAAGCGCTCGCCCTTGCGCTCCGTTTCCAGCGTCTTTCCGAGCTGCGCCTCAAGCTGCTTGGCCTGAATGTCCTGATACTTCGCCTGTGTCGTGTCATGCTCGCGCATCAGCTCGCGATACTCGCGCTCGACCTGGGGGACCTGGCTGAGGTTCTCCTCGAAGGAAGCGAGCTTTGCCTTGAGATCGGCCTCCTTGGCCCGCTGCGCCTTCAGATCCGCATCGGCCGATGCCAGCTGGGACTGGATCTGGATGTACGCAGGGTTGTCGGGCTCCACGCCCGGCGACAAGCCCTTCTTCGAGCCCTGGCCTGCTTGATCAATCTCCTTCTCCAGGCTGGCGACCTCCCTTCGCAGCTTCTTGACGTCCGGATGATCGGCGGAATACTTCTTCGTCGTCGTGGCAAGCTCGGCCCTCAAGGACTCAAGACGCTTGGCCATGTCACTCACGTCCTTGCCGCCGCCGACCTCCGCCTCCAG
>CAYWTP010000173.1:0-7329 GCA_964461215.1 uncultured Ectothiorhodospiraceae bacterium
TCCCCGGTTCTGGAGACTGCCCTGCCGGCCGCGTCGTCCCAGATCCTGGCGGCACTGGCCGCGGCCTTCTCCGGCCGGCCCGGCCTCATCGTCTGCGGGCCCGGCGCCTTCACCGCCGGATTCGCCGAAAGAGTCAGCGCCCTCGCCGCCCGCCTGGCCTGCCCCATACTGGCCGACCCCCTGTCGGGCCTGCGCTTCGGCCGCCACGATCGATCCCTGGTCCTCAGCCACTACGACGGTTATCTGCGCAGCCCCGGACGGGCCCCACGCCTGCGGCCCGAGTGGGTGCTGCGCCTAGGCGCCGCACCCACCTCCAAAGCGCTGCTGGCGTATCTGGAGAGCGCCGGACCGGAGCACGACGTCCTGGTGGCGCCCTACGGTCCCTGGGCGGACCCCGCCCGGCGCGCGACCCGCGTGGTCCGTGCCGATCCCGAGAGTCTGGTGTCCGGTCTGGCCGAGGCCGTCACGGTGCCCGGGCCGGCCCACTGGCACCGGGCCTTCCTGGCCGAGGAGAGCCGCGCCCGGGACCTGCTGCGGGAAGGCGAGACGCCTTTGGAGGCGCGGATCATGGAAGCCGTCGCGGCCCACTGCCCTCAGGGCTCGCACCTGTTTCTGGGCAACTCCACGGTGGTGCGCGACGCCGACGCCTTCCTGGCGGGCGGCGAGCAGCCGCTCTACTGCCACGGCAATCGGGGCGCTAGCGGCATCGACGGCAATGTCTCCACGGTCCTGGGCCTGGCCGCCGGGACTGCCGCGCCGGTGATTGGCCTGCTGGGGGATCTGGCCCTGTATCACGACATGAACGGCCTGCTGGCTGCCAGAGAGCTGAACGCCACCCTGGTGGTATTCAGCAACGGCGGCGGCGCCATCTTCGGCTATCTGCCCCAGGCCACCCTGCCCGGCTTCGAGCGCTACTGGCTGACCCCCACTGGCCTGAACCTGGCAGGAGTGGCATCGCTGTATGGGCTGCGCCACGCCCGGGTCAGCACCGCCGCGGATTTCGCGGCGGCCGCGCAGCCGGCGCTGGCCAGTCCGGGAACGGATGTGATCGAGGTCGCCGTGGACCGGGAGCGCAGCCTCGCCCTGCACCGGGCGTACTGGCGCAGAGTTGCCGAATCCTGACGCCGCAATACAATGGCAGGCCGCAGCGCCATTGGAGACCCGCACATGCAGTGGACCGACGTCCGCGAGCCCGGATTTCAGGACATCCTCTACCAGACGGCCGACGGGATCGCCAAGATCACGATCAACCGTCCCGAGGTACGCAACGCGTTCCGTCCCGAGACCATCAAGGAGCTGATTCTGGCGTTCACCCTGGCTCACACCGATCCGGCAGTGGGCGTCATCATTCTCACCGGCGCCGGCGATCTGGCCTTCTGCTCCGGAGGGGACCAACGCATCCGCGGCAACGCCGGCGGCTACAAGGACGTGCAGGGCACCGAGCACCTCAACGTGCTCGACCTGCAGATGCAGATCCGCCGTCTGCCTAAGCCGGTCGTGGCGATGGTCGCCGGCTATGCCATAGGCGGTGGTCACGTGCTGCATCTGGTGTGCGACTTGACCATCGCCGCCGATAACGCCCGCTTCGGCCAGACCGGGCCGCGGGTGGGCAGCTTCGACGCGGGCCTGGGCGCCGGGCTGATGGCGCGCACGGTGGGCCTGAAGAAGGCCAAGGAGATCTGGTTCTTGTGCCGGCAGTATGACGCTGCGCAGGCCCTGGAGATGGGCTTGGTCAACGCCGTGGTGCCCCTGGCCGAGCTGGAGGCCGAGACGGTTCGCTGGTGCCGAGAGATGCTGCGACTCAGCCCCACCGCCCTGCGCGCCCTCAAGGCCGCCTTCAACGCCGACACCGACGGCCTGGCCGGTATTCAGGAGCTGGCCGGCAACACCACGGCCCTGTTCTACATGACGCCCGAGGCCCAGGAGGGCCGCGACGCCTGGCTGGAGAAGCGCGACCCGGACTTCAGCCGCTTCCGGCGCCGCCCGTGAGCGCCGACCGCCGTTGCCCGGGAGGTGGGGCCAAACCGGATAAGCGCCGATCCCGGAGCCGCCGCCCCCAGGCCACGCCAGGGGAGGCGTCTGCGTGCTGAAACACTGGCTGCTGGCCGTTCGCCCCAAGACCCTCACCATCGCCGTGGTGCCGGTGCTCGTGGGCACCACGCTGGGCTGGATCGATGGCGGGCGGCTCAACTGGGGGGTGGCCGGCGCAGCCCTGCTGGTGGCGCTGCTCATCCAAGCGGGCACTAATCTGCACAACGACGCTGCCGACTTCGCCCGCGGCGCCGACGATCCCGGCACCCGTCTGGGTCCGCCGCGGGCCACCGCCCAGGGCTGGCTGCGGGCGGAGCAGGTACGCCGCGGAGCCCTGGCCTGCTTCGGACTGGCCCTGGCCACCGGCGGCTATCTGGTGTGGTCGGGAGGGTGGCCCATCCTGGTGGTGGGCTTGCTCTCGATTCTCGCCGGACTGGCCTACACCGGCGGCCCCCGGCCGATTGCCTACACCGGCCTGGGCGAAGCCTTCGTCTGGGTGTTCTTTGGCGTGGTGGCGGTGGCCGGCAGCTATTACCTCCAGACCGCCGGCCTGAACCGCGACGCCCTGCTCGCCGGGACCATCATCGGCATGCCGGCCGCCGCGGTGCTGGTGGTCAACAATTACCGGGACCTGGACAACGACCGCCTGGCCGGGCGGCGGACCCTGGCCGTGCGCTTCGGCCGCCGGGCCAGCCAGGTGGAGTACGGCCTGCTGATGCTATTGCCCTTCGCCCTTCTGCTCGGGCTGGGCGGTCCCGGAGGTCTGGGCTGGAACGCGCTGCTGCCCTACCTCGCCCTGCCCTGGGCAGTGGTGCTGGTACGGCGTTTCCGCAAAGAGGCGCCGGGGCCTGCCTTCAACACCCTGCTGGCCGGCACTGCGCGCTTCCAGCTCGCCTTCAGCCTGCTGCTGTGCCTGGGCCTGCTGCATGAGCAGGGCCTGCTCGGCGGCGCCTGAGGTGGCGCCCGCGCCGGCCGCGGGGGCAGTCGTCTCCGCTGCCCGGATCATTGCCTACCGCCTGCCTCTGTCCTCCCCCTGGCGCACGGCCTCCAGCACCGTGCGCGAGCGCCGGGGCTGGCTGGTGCGGTTGGATGCCGGCGACGCAAAGACGGGATTCGGCGACTGGGCGCCACTGCCCCTGGACCGAGATCGGGACGACCTAGCGCCGGGACTCACCGCATTGCAGGAGGCGGGGTACGGGATCACCGGCCTGGAGCCCGCCCGGGCGCTGGCCCGGATGCGGGGCACGAACCTGCCGCCCGGCGCCCGGTTCGCCCTGGAGACGGCTCTGCTGGACCTGCTGTGCCGGCAAGCGGGCACACCTCTGGCGCGGTACCTCAATCCCCGGGCGCAGGGCCTGGTGCGGGTGAACGGCGCCCTGGGCTGCCTGGACGGTACGGTTCCGGAGCGGCTCGAACGCGCACTGGACGACGGCTTCACGGTGCTCAAGCTCAAGCTCGGGGTCCATCCGCCCCGCGAGGAGATCCGGCACCTCATCCGCCTCGCCGCCAGACTGCCGGAGGACGTCACCCTGCGGCTGGACGCCAACCAGGCCTGGACGCCGGAAACCGCCCTGGAAGTGGTACAGGCGCTTCGGGACCTGCCCGTGGATTCCCTGGAGGAGCCCCTGGCGGAGCCGGACGACATCATCCTCGCCCGGCTTCAGGACCGCGTCCCCTGGTCCCTCGCCCTGGACGAGTCCCTGGGCGGCCGCGATCTGGACAAGCTGCTGGCCCACCCACCCGTGCGCCGCTTAGTCCTAAAGCCCGGCGTCCTGGGCGGCCTGCGCACCACCCTGTCCTTCGCCCGCGAGGCCGAGGCCCGAGGCCTGGAATGCGTGATTACGACCTCACTCGACAGCGCCGTAGGCCAGTGGGGCACCGTCCACCTGGCCGCCGCCCTGGCCAACAACACCGTCCACGGCCTCGCCACCGCCGGCTGGCTGCGCGAGGACGTAGGACCCGCGCCCCAGGTCGTCGCCGGCTTCATCACGCTGCCGGAAGGCCCCGGCCTGGGCTGCGTCCCCTACCCCGCCCCACGCGCGAGGTGAACCCATGCCCTACGAATACCGCTTCCGCCTGGGCCTTTCCTCCGTAGACCGCGCCGGCGTCCTCTTCTACCCGGAGCTGTTCCGCCACGCCCACGACGCCTACGAGGCCTTCATGGCCCACCTGGGGGAGGACCTGAGCGACATTTTCGCCGAGGAGTCGATGCTGCTACCGATTGTGCATGCGGAGGCGGACTTCCACAGGCCGTTGCGGCATGGCGAGGACGTGACGGTGCGGGTGCGGGTGGTGGAGGTGGGGGAGTCGTCGTACACGATGGGATTTGAGTTTGTGGATGGGTCGGGGGCCTTGTGCGCGTCGGTGCGGTCGGTGCACGTGTGTGTGGATTTGGGACGGCGGAGCCCGGTGGCGTTGCCGGAAGGGTTGCGGGGGAAGCTGGTGGAGGCTGGAATGTGACGCCCTCCGTCGCCCAATCGCTTTGCCCCGGGTCAAGCCACCATCCCGCGTAGGAGCGACCTTGGTCGCGAATCTTCCTGACCAGCGTCGGACATTATCCCCCCCGCGCGGTTGCAAACGGATCCCTTTCGATCCGTACCGAAATGCTCTAGGAGGATGTTGATTGTCGTACTATTCAGGGACTCCACGGGACGCTAGCCATGGACCCCCGGGAACCAGGCCGGCCCATCGAAATATCTCTTCTCCGTGCGGACCGCGTAGCTGCGCGTCCCGATGCATGTCACAACCTAGTTGCGAACGAACGCAATAAGCGCATTGGGGACAGGATGCTGCCGGAACCAAACCTGGAACTGCTGATGCAGATGGTCCAAAGGGTGCTGGATGGCCAGCAGGACATCCGTGAGGACGTGCGCGAGATCAAGACCCGCCTGGGGCGCATGGCAACCGACGTGGCCTAGCTTCATGTATTCCGTGGGCCCAATGGGGTCAGACACTGAGGCATCCCCACGAATTTTGATGTTTCGATCAAATATTTCAATGGCTTAAAGTATGACGCGCATGTTGGCTCGTGATTTAATGGTTGTTGCTGAACAAATCAATAAACCACGGAGCGCAACATGCACGCCAAACAAATTCTATATCGAGTCCTCGTCCAATGCTGTTCCGATATGCACAAGGCACGCCGCAAGGCTCTGTCGGTGAACGTCATGGCCGCACTGCAGGGCCAAAGCTTGACCGTCACCCATCTAGGTCGGGCGATATGCAGCGATGCCAAGGAAAAGCACTGCATCAAACGCGCGGACCGGCTATTGTCGAATCGACGCCTGCACGCCGAGCGTGTAGGCATTTACGAAACCATCGGCGGCGTGCTCGTTGGTCAGCAGACTCGACCGGTAATCGTGGCGGACTGGTCGGATCTGGACGAGTGCAAGCGGCACTTTCTGTTGCGTGCCTCGTTGCCCGTTCAAGGGCGTAGCCTGACTCTCTATGAAGAGGTCCATCCACTGGATTCAAAAGAGAAGCCGAAGACGCACTCTGACGCGTACCGGCGAACGCTCGCCCTCGGCCCACAGTCAGAAGCATGCGTGCGCACAGCGTGAACCGTGGCTGCTGGCCACCTCCTTGCCCGCGACATCGTCGCTGGCCACGAAGGCGGTTGCGTGCTATCGCCTGCGCATGCAAATCGAAGAAGCATTCCGCGATCTCAAAAGCACGCGTTTTGGGCTAAGCCTGGAGCTGCACCTGAGCTATCAGGTGCAGCGCCTACAGGTCCTGCTGCTGGTCGCCATGTTGGCGTTGTTGGTCGCCTGGCTCATCGGAAAGGCCATCGAATTACGCGGTGCGCATCGCCAATACCAAGCCAACACGGTTAAGAGCCGGGTGGTACTATCGACGATATTCATCGGCCTGCGTGCGATAGACGACCAGCGCGTGAGGGTGCGTCTGACGGATCTCCTCGCTGCACGGCGACGCCTACTGCAGGAAGTCGCCGAAAACGGCCTCGAAATGCGCTGAATTCTTGGGGATCCCACAGAGTCTGACCCCATCGATCCACAAGGGCTGGCTCGGCGGAAACAGCGGCGGCGACTAGAGCCTCACGCCTCGGCCGCGCGTTCCCGCCACCAGCCGAAGAGCCCTATCCCGGCAATACCCGACAGAAACAGGGGCAGCGTGGCCGGGACGGGGACGGAGGCGGCGAGCGATGTAGCCTCGAACGGACCTTGAAACGTGACGGTTGCGAGATTTGGCGAATTTATAAGGGTGTATGTGCTTGTGGTTGGGTCAAAGATACTCAATTCAATGTGCGTAATCGCCTTGAAATCTACACCAGCGAATGTGCCCGCGCCTGTGGCCGTCGTCGTCCCAATCGGAGCAAATTCACCAAATCCTAGAAATACATCCAGAACCCCCGAGGTGACAGGGGCTCCCGCTGTAAATGTAGCTGTATTCGTTGCTCCGTTTCCGTAGACGTCGTAAAGGACCAGTTCCTCCGCCACCGTCCCTGTCGTAAGACCGGATATGCCCAAGCCGAATGAGAAGCCGTCATTCGTAAAATTCCCGGTCAGGTCAATTCCTGCGCCCAGGCCCAGCCCATCTGAAATCGGCCCGTCCCAAATGAGATTGGCGTCGCTGGGATTACCTTGCTCCATCGTGAAAGTTGCGCTGCCTCCACCAATCTGAACGGTACTGGCGGGGGTGGCTTCGACCTCTCGCTCACCGCCGAGAATCCCAGAACCGGTCAAATCGCTTTCCGTGACCGGGATTGTAAATGGAGGGACCGGGCCGACGACCGGCCCCTGCGACGTCGTGAATGAATCAATCAGAACAGGTGCGGCCTGGGCCGGGCCGGACGACAGCACCAGCAAGACGACGCCGACCGGCAAGGCGCGCTTCAGATTTGAAGAGATATCCATCGTGACGGCCCCCCTTTCGGACGTTTTCATTTGCAACCCTGACGCGGCAATAGCAGCCCACCGCGGAAGGCAGACATACCCAGCTAGACTGGCAGGCACCATCCATGCCAATCGTTGAACGTAGGCTATTTTCAATTACCTGTGCGTTAGGCAAACGTTAAGTGCGCAACTCCATGTAAAGAATTCCGACACCTCCAAGCTCAATCAGTTGGGCTGCTGACTCGCAGGCGGAGGGGGGTCGGACCACCGTAACCAATTGACATATAAAGGCATCTCTTCGCATGAGCGCCGTTTCTCGACCTTAGAGGCATTCTTTCGCCACCAAAATAGTCTTCTGCCTGGCCTGTACAGAGAGAGAATAGCACTCTTATCAGCAGGTTGTGGTGGTCCGACCGCAACTACCTCCTCCTTGCAACACAAAGGA
>CAYWTP010000174.1:0-7309 GCA_964461215.1 uncultured Ectothiorhodospiraceae bacterium
GACACCGGCCAGCCCGACTCGCGATACCGGATTCTCTACGGTGTATTCAGCTCTACGGAGGAGGCCTCGGCCGCGTATGCCGGCCTGCCAACCGAGCTTAGGCCCTCGCCTCAGGCCAACATCAAGACCTTCGGTGACCTGCAGATGCTGCTTAGCGATCCGGGCAGCAGCACCAGCGAATCTAAGCCGGCCGCGCCTTTCTCGGTCGCAAACGCCTGGGTGCAAGCGCAGGATCCGGCCAAGTTCACCGTGCAGGTGTTTGCCATGAGCCGTCCCGAGAACGTGCGGCGGCTTCTGGCAGACCACCCCGAGCTGGCGCTCAAAGTGTTCGTCGCCAGCGATCCCGAATCCCCCTACCGCGTTCTGTACGGTCTCTTCGATTCCGAGGCAGAGGCCGAGCAAGCGCATCGCCGCCTGCCGCTGGGGGTCGTGCCAGGGTCCGCGACTCCTAACGTGAAGACCATAGGCGAGCTGCAACGTATCGCCACACCCCTGCCGATTAAAGACTGACCCCTTCACGGCCAGCCCCCTGCGGGAACACGGGTGCCCGAGGGAGGGCTCGCCAGGCCGTAGAACCACCAAAGAACACGAAGACCAACTTCCGTGTGCTTCCGTGGATTCCGTGGCCACATTCCTCGTACAACGCCTCGCTCCTCACATCCTTCGGTATCCGGTCCACCACCGTTGGTTGGACGGCTCAAGGAACCGATATCGAGTGCCGACAAGAGTTCGGAGGAAAACCAAACCTCTCTGCGCGATCTGCGCGGTTGAACCAAGCATCAATGACGGCTATGCGCACGTATTTCAGTGGCCCCGCTGCGGAAACGGCCTCACGGCGGCTCTTGCCGATGGCCGGGAGGTGCTGCGGCTGGCCGATGGGGTGCTTGCAGGGAGCTGGCAAGAATTCGGGACCACGAAGAAGAGTGCCGACTTCAAACCACATGAGGTCTCCAAGCCGGCGGCTCTGTGCGGCTCGGCCGCACATTGCGCACGGGTGCCTGGCGCCGTCGGAGCCGCGATGAGCAGCCCGGGCTGGGCCGGGCATCCGGTCGCCGGGTCGCTGGCCGAATCGGTCCCCGCGCACGAATCCGGCAGCCGGCACACCATCGAGCGGCGCTTTCAAGCCGTCAATCGCGAGCGTCTACTCCGGCTGATGGCGGCCCTGTCCCCCAGGCAGCGGATCTTCATTGAGCTGCTGCCTCTTCTGTTCCACACCAATCACGCCGGCCTGCCAGGATTTGTCTCCCTCGACACCCCTTTCGGCGTGGCCGGATATCTGCCTCCCAAGTCCACCATCTCCGCCGCCCAGACCATTGCGAAGGGGATCGACTACAAGCGCCGGCTACCCCGTGAGTATGGAATCGAAGCCATCTATCTGATGGGCAGCGCCGGAACCATTGCCTACACGGACAAGAGCGACTTCGACGTGTGGCTGTGCCACCAGCCGAGGATGGATTCCGCGGCGCTGGGGCGGCTGCAGACAAAAGCCGAGTCAATCTCCCGGTGGGCGTCCGAGCTGAGCCTGGAGGTGCACTTCTTCGTCCTGACCGCCGAGGACGTGCGCCTAGGCCGGCATACCTCCTTGTCCAGCGAGAGCAGTGGGAGTGCCCAGCGTCACCTGCTGGTCGACGAGTTCTACCGCACCGCTCTGCTGGTGGCGGGCCGCAAGCCCCTGTGGTGGCTGGTTCCGCCCGACCACGAGGACGACTACGGGGAGTCCGCCGCGCAGCTGCTGGAACAGCGGCTGATCAACCCCGGCGAAGTCATCGACTTCGGGGGTCTGTCGCACATTCCCGCCAACGAATTCTTCGGCGCCACCTTGTGGCAGCTCTACAAGGCCGTAAGCTCTCCTTACAAATCGCTGTTGAAGATCCTGCTGCTGGAAGCATACGCGAGTGAGTTTCCCCATACCGATCTGCTCAGCCAGCGTTACAAGCGCATGATCTACGAAGGAGACACCCAGCTTGATCGGCTGGACCCCTACGTGCTCATGCTGGAGAAGATCGAGAACTACCTGGAACGGATCCGCGACTACGAGCGCCTGGAGTTCGTCAGACGGGGCTTCTACGTCAAGACCGGCGTACACCTCACGCGCACGCGCGGCCTGCGCGCGGACGACCAGCGCCGCCAGCAGCTCCTACAGCTCACGCGGCGCTGGGGCTGGGACCGTAGTCATCTGCATACCCTGGATCTGCGAGGAAGCTGGAAGGTCGACAGGATCTTGGACGAACGCAGGCTGCTGGTGAACGGCCTTACCCGCAGCTATCGCTTCCTCTCGGCCTTCGCCCGGGACCAGGAAGAAGTGGCCGCTATCACCCAGGAAGACATGAACGTGCTCGGGCGCCGGCTGTTCGCCGCCTACGAGCACAAGTCGGGCAAGATCGAGCGGCTCACCCAGGGGATCACGCAGGACCTGTCGGAGCCTAACCTGAGCTTGCGCCAGCTCCAAAGCGGCGACCAGGAAAGCTGGCTGCTGTATCGTGGGGCGCCCTCTCCCGACAGGAGCTGGAGCACGGAGCAGCCCCTGAAACGTTCCCGGACCCTGATCGAGCTCCTGCTGTGGTGCCACGTCAACGGAGTGGCAACCAGGACCACCCAGATCGCAGTTCTGCCCGTGGCGGATGGCCTGGTCTCGTTACGCGAGGTCAGCGAGGTGCTCGAGAGCCTGCGCCGGCAGTACCCGGTGGAGAGTCTGGACGAGCCCTCGCTAATGGAGCTCTCCGCGCCAGCCCGACCGACCCGGTCCGGCATCTTCATCAACCTGGGAGTGGATCCGTTCGCCGCCTACACGCGCCATGGAATGTTCTTGACCACGGACCGCCACGACCCGCTCAACTACAGCAGCCGTGAAGAGAATCTCGCCCTCAGCTTCGATTACCTTTATGTCACAAGCTGGCGGGAAATCTTCGCCTTTCGCTTCGAGGGGTTCGGCGGGCTGATGGAATGCCTCTGCCAATATCTGCGTGCGTGCAGGCCCAAGGCCGTCCCGCTGGACACGGTGTGCTTGTCGGCCAGCCGCGGCGATCCCATCGCACAGCGGGTCGGAGAGCTGTTCCAGGATGCAACCGCCTGCTTCGCGGCGGCCGCCGATCCCACGGCGACCCGCTTCGTGACCCGGATCGGAGGCTGCCACTATGTCATTCACGGGGGCAAGGACGGCAAGTGCTACGAGCGCATCGGCAGCGACTCGGATCTGCTGCGGCACCTGGGGCAACCGGGTACTCGCTTTTGGTCGGTAGTCTTCTGGCGGCACACCCTGCCGGACTCTCCCCTGTCCGCCATCTACGCCGCCAACCGTCCGGGCGCGGTTCAGCTCTTCTTTCAGGCCCTGCGCGGCACGGCCACGATCTATGTGCTGGACGAGCATGGAGCCCTGCACCACGACACCGTCCCGTTCCATGATGAGGAAACGTTGCTGAGCCAGTACGCCAGGTTCTTCGAAGCTGTGCGCTACCGGGAGAACGCGGCTGCCAGCGTTCTGCAGGACGGAATCGAGAGCTGGCGGGTCGAGTTCTTCCGCGTGACCCGCACCAGCCGGGGCGCGCTGATCGTGCAGTCGGTGGAAACCGGTCCGGACAGCGGCTCGCCAGGCTATGTGGAGCTGAAGGTCATCACGGAGCGCGCCGGCGACAAGACGGAGTTCACCCTGTTCTGCAACGGCGTGGAGTTCTCCACCGTCGCCCATGGGGATGGTGTCTTCGACGCCGTGGCCCGGCACATAGTGGGACTGCGCCGGCACAAGGGCCGCTATCCCATCTACATCACCGAGATCGACCTGTCAGGGATCGTGGGTGCGGAGGAGCGTACCGCGAGCCCGCGGACCCTCCACTACCTGAGCTACAAGAAGCGCATAGAAGCGCGCCTGAATCAGGCCTTGGCCGGCCTGTGAACGCCCTTGTGCCGGCCTCTGGCGGCCTTGCCGGCATGGCGGGCTCTGATCTGGGTGCGCGGCGTAGGCTCGGCAGGCATGCCCGCGGAAGCCAGTAGCGCCGCTACCGCCGCCGGCTCAAGCTCCTCGAAGTGGCCCGGACGCAGCCGGCGTGGCAGCGTCACCGCCCCGTATCGGACACGGATCAGGCGGCTGACCCGGACGCCCTGGGACTCCCAGAGCCGGCGCACCTCCCGATTGCGGCCCTCTCTGAGCACCACGTGGTACCAGTGGTTCATACCCTGGCCGCCACCATCGGCAATCGCGTCGAAGGCAGCCCGGCCGTCCTCCAGCTCCACCCCGTCGCGCAGGCGAGCGAGCACGTGCTCGTCCGCTGCGCCGAAGACCCGTACCGCGTACTCGCGCTCCACCTCCCCGGAAGGATGCATCAGCCGATTGGCCAGATCGCCATCATTGGTTAGCAGAATCAACCCCGTGGTGTTCAGGTCCAGCCGCCCTACGGCTACCCAGCGACCATGGGCAAGCCGCGGCAGCCGATCGAAGATCGTGGGCCGGCCCTCCGGGTCCCGCCGCGACGTCACCTCCCCTTCCGGCTTGTGGTAGCCCAGCACCCGGGTGCGCCGCCGCCCGCGGTCCCTGGCCGACACGAGGTGCCCGTCTACCCGGATGAGGTCCTGCTCGCACACGCGCGCACCCAGGGCGGCGACCTGGCCATTGACGCTGACCCGCCCCGCCGCAATCCAGGTCTCAATCTCCCGGCGCGAGCCCATGCCCAGTGCGGCCAGTACCTTCTGCAGCTTGTGCGTCTCCCGGACCGGCACCTTGCTGACGTGCGGCGGCTTCATGACCATTGGCCGGGGCGCCTGCCTGAGACAAGAGCCGTCACGGCTGCGGAGTGGCGAGGGGATGGTCGGCGGCATCCCCTTCGAAGGACTCGCCCTCTTCGTCCACCGGCTCCGCGATGAGAGGAGACGCCTGGACCGTATCCGCTGGCTGGTCCGGGGGCTCCGGCTCCGGGAACAGGTCCGCCGTGATCTGATCCAGGTCACGGATCTCGGCCAGAGTCGGCAGCTCCGCCAGGCTTCTCAGACTGAAGTGGTCAAGGAATTCGCGGGTGGTGCCATACATGGAAGGTTTTCCGGGCACGTCCCGGTGCCCCACCACACGCACCCAGCCCCGCTCTAGCAAAGTCTTGATGATAGAGGTGCTGACGCTGACGCCACGGATGTCCTCGATCTCCGCCCGCGTGATCGGCTGGCGGTAAGCGATTAGCGCCAGCGTCTCTAGCAGCGCGCGGGAATAGCGCGTCGGCCGCTCCGCCCAAAGCTGATGGATCCACTCGGCATAGCTCTGCCGGACCTGGATCCGGTAGCCACCGGCAAATGCCTTGAGCTCGATTCCCCGCTGCTCGTAATCCGCAGCCAGCGCCGCCAGCGCCTGCTCCACGGACTCCCGCCCCGGGGCCTGCTCGCCCGCCCCCTCGAACAGCGCCAGCAGCGCGTCCATGCCCAGGGGCTTGCCCGCGGCCAGCAAGGCCGCTTCGAGAATATTCCTGAGCTGCTCGGGATTCATGGGGCCGTCGCCGCCTTGGCCTTGACGTGGATGGGGCCATAGGCGTCCGACTGCACGATTTCCACGAGGGAATCCTTCAGCAGCTCCAGCACGGCCAGCAGCGTCACCACCACGCCCGGGCGGCCTTCCGCGGTATCGAACAGCGCCGTGAACTCGGTGAAGCGGCCTCCCTCCAGGCTGCTCAGCACCCGGGACATTCGCTCGCGGACCGACAGCGCCTCGCGCTGCACGTGATGATGGGAAAACATCTCCACCCGCGTCATCACGTCCTGCATGGCCACCACCAGCTCCTTCAGGCTCACGCCAGGCTGGATCCTGACTACCCGCAGCTCGGGAGCCTCGGCACGCGCAGGAAACACGTCCCGGCCCACGCGCGGGAGCGCGTCCAGATCCTCGGCCGCCTGCTTAAAGCGCTCGTACTCCTGCAGCCTTCGCACCAGCTCGGCCCTGGGATCCTCCTCCTCGCCCTCGGCCTCAACCGGACGGGGCAGCAGCATGCGCGACTTGATCTCCGCCAGCATGGCGGCCATGACCAGGTACTCAGCCGCCAGCTCCAGCTTGAACTCCTTCATCAGCTCCACGTATTCCACGTACTGGCGCGTTATCTCGGCAATGGGAATGTCCAGCACGTCAAGGTTCTGGCGCTTGATGAGGTACAGCAACAGGTCCAGCGGCCCTTCGAAGGCCTCCAAAAAGACCTCCAGGGCATCGGGCGGTATGTACAGATCATGGGGAAGCTGGGTAACCGGGGCACCATGAACCATCGCAAAGGGCATCTCTTCCTGGGAGGGATGTTCGGCCTCGGGTGTCTGGGGTGTAGCTGGATCGATCACAGGAAGCAAGGCCGCAGGCCGTAGGCTCCAGGCTGTAGGACTGGCATATCGCCGCGGCGGGCGGCACCAGCCCTCCCTCTCACTTCCCACACCCCTAGCCCCTCTCTCCTCATTTCCGCTATCGATACGCCAGCCCCATCGCCAGCCTGACCTCTTCGAGGGTCATGCGGGCCACGTCGCGGGCGGCCTCACAGCCCTCCGCGATGACGGCCCGCACGGTCTCGGGGCTGCGGATGTACTCCATGGCGCGCTCGCGGATGGGTGCCTGCTCGGCCAGTACGGCGTCGATGACGGGCTGCTTGCAATCCAGGCAGCCGATACTGGCACTGCGGCAGCCTTCCTCCACCCAGGTCTTGATAGCCTCGTCGGAATATACCGCATGGAGCTGCCATACCGGACACTTCTTCGGCTCACCCGGGTCGGAGCGGCGCACCCGGGCCGGATCCGTGGGCATGGTCCGCAGCTTCTGCACGACCAAGTCCGGCTCTTCGCGCAGGGCGATGGTGTTGCCGTAGGACTTGGACATCTTCCGGCCGTCCAGGCCCGGCATCTTGGCGGCAGGCGTGAGCATCGCATGGGGCTCTGGGAGGATGACCTTGCCGCCCCCCTCCAGGTACCCCAACAGGCGCTCGCGGTCCCCCAGGCTGATGTTTTGCTGGGATTCGAGCAGTGCCCGGGCCTTCTCCAGAGCCTCCGAACTGCCCTGTTCCTGAAACTGGCGACGCAGATCCCCGTACAAGCGGGAATTCTTCTTGCCCATCTTACGGGCCGCCAACTCGGCCTTCTCCTCGAAACCGGGCTCGCGCCCATACAGGAAATTGAACCGGCGGGCAACCTCTCTGGTCAGCTCCACATGGGCCACCTGATCCTCGCCCACCGGCACCAGGCCCGCTTTATAGACCAGGATGTCGGCACTTTGCAGCAGTGGATAGCCCAGAAACCCGTAGGTAGCCAGATCCTTCTCCTTGAGCTTCTCCTGCTGATCCTTGTAGGTGGGCACCCGTTCCAGCCAGCC
>CAYWTP010000175.1:0-7290 GCA_964461215.1 uncultured Ectothiorhodospiraceae bacterium
GCCGCTGTTCACTGGACAGCGGCGTGCTCCGCCTCACCCCTGCGGCCGGCGGTCCCTCCGCCTCGTGCCGCTCAGACCTTAGCCGAGCACCGTGCCGCTGCACGAACGTCGACGCGCTATCGTATAGGAGACTGCGATGACAGGTGACGCCCTACAGACAGACGCTTCCTCATGCAGCGGTGGCTGGGGCACTAGGCTGCGGCGCTGGTGGCTGGTGCTCTCGGTGGTGGCCGCGGGCCTTGCGCTGCTGGCCGGCCTCTATGCAGCGGCACGCTTTCTGCCGAACCGGCCAGTGACCTATTCCGACATCCGGGAGCATTTCAAGTACGGCTCCACCGGCGGCGAGGCGAATTTTGGCTTTCCCTACTGGATCTGGCAGGAAATGCCGCTGCTGTGCCCGAGCTATCTGCCGGCCGACCGGCTGGCGCCGGACTACCGTGCGCGGGTGGCCAGCTACCGCCGGGGAGAGACCGCCGCGGACCGCCTCGCCCTGTCGCGCGAAGGGTACAAGGCCCTGGGCATGCTCTATGAGACGGGATCCGACGGAAAGGAGAAGGATCTGCCGGTGGGCGTCTCCAAGCGCCGCAATCTCGGTCTGGATCGTGTGTTCGTCAACTGCGCCGTCTGCCATACCAGCACCGTGCGCGATGCGCCGGGAGACGCTCCCCGCCTGGTGCTCGGGATGCCGGCGAACCTGTTCAACCTCTACGATTTCGAGCGCTTCTTCTTCCAGTGCGCGGACGACGAGCGTTTCAACAAGCACAACGTCGTGCCTGCGGTCGACGCGCTGGGAGCCAATCTCGGCCTGGTAGACCGTTATCTGGTTTACCCGGTGGCGGTCTGGATCATGCGCGACCAGGTCAAGCAGCTTGAGAGCCGCCTGGGCTTCGCCGCCAAGCAGCCCCCGTGGGGTCCCGGTAGGGTGGACACCTTCAGCGCCGCGAAAGCCATCTTCGACTGGCCATGGAAGAACCTGCCCGACTGGCACCAGGGCGGGCGCGTGGATCCCGAGTCACTCGGCACCGCCGACTTTCCGTCGATCTGGCTGCAGGCACCGCGCAAGAAGCGGGCCGACGGCAAGCAGATGCAGCTGCACTGGGACGGCAACAACGACAAGGTCGAAGAGCGAAATCTGAGTGCCGCCTTCGGCACCGGTGCCCTGCCACCCATCATCGACCACGCGGCGATCGGACGCATCGAGCGCTGGCTGCTGGCGCTGCAGCCGCCGCCCTATTCTTACCCGATTGACCAGAGCCTCGCGGCGCACGGCAAACAAATCTACGGGACCTATTGCGCCGACTGCCACGGCGCATCCGGCAGGGACTTCACGGGCGCACGGGTCGGCTTCGTCACCCCCATCGAGGAGATCGGCACCGACCGGTATCGTCTGGACAACTACGTCTACGATCTGGCCGTCAACCAGGCAACCCTCTACGCCGGCACGCCCTACCGGTTTACGCACTTTCGCAAGACCTTCGGCTACGCCAACATGCCGCTGGACGGGATTTGGCTGAGAGCGCCTTATCTGCATAACGGTTCGGTGCCCAATCTGCGCGCCCTGCTCGAGCCGGCCGGCAAGCGCCCGTCGGTCTTCTACCGCGGCAACGATGTGTACGACCCGAAGAACGTCGGCTTCGTCTCGGACGTCGCCGAGGCGCAGGGACGCAAGTTCTTCCGCTACGACACGAGCGTGCCCGGCAACGGCAATGCCGGTCACGAAGGCCCGGCATTCGGCACTGAGCTTCCGGAGAGCGAGAAGGCTGCGCTCCTGGAATATCTGAAGACCTTCTGAGGAGACTGGCTGTCATGATCGACATCGCCGAGCAGTGCAAGAAGAGGCCGGTTCTGGTGGGAACGGCTGCCGTCCTCCTGTTGTTGCTCGTGACAGGCGGCTTCGTTGCCTGGTACAAGTTCTTTCGCGAAGAACCGCAGCCGGCCTGGGTAACTGCGGATCCAGACACCCGCTTCAAGTACGGTTCCATTGGCGCCGAATGGGACGCCGGCATTCCGTACTGGATTTTCTACGTCCTGCCGCGGATGTTTCCCGAGAAGCTGCCCGGGCCCGGCGGCTACGCCTCGTTCGGCGTACCCTGGGAGGAAGGCAAGGAGCTGCCGGTGGGATTCACCAAGAAGGTGATCGGCTTTCCCCGGGTTGCCAACAACTGCGCGGTCTGCCACGCGGCCCGCTACCGGACCAAGCCGGACGAGATCCCGACCGTCGTGACGGCGGGGCCGGGAAACACCACCAACGTCGAAGCGTTCTTCCGCTTCTTCGTCGACTGCGCCAAGGATCCGCGCTTCAACGGCGACAACGTCCTGTGGGAAATCACCAATGTGACCAAGCTTTCCTGGCTGGACAAGCTGCTCTACAGGTTCCTCATCATCCCGATCACCAAGCAGCGGCTGCTCGAGCGCGAGGCGCAGTTCGCCTGGATCTACCGGCACGACTTTCCGGATTGGGGACGTGGCCGCGACGATGCCATGAACCTGACGAAATACTTCATGCTCAAGCTGCCGATGGACGACACTTTCGGCCCCACCGACATGCCCTCGATCTGGAACCTGAAGAAGTACGACGCACCGAACAACCGCATGAATTGGGCGGGCGACAGCTATGACGCCTACTCGGTGATCATCGACTCCGCGCTGGGACTGCTGGGCTCGCAGAACGGCCCCAAGCACAAGCAGGACTTCCTGGCCCAGATCGACTGGCTCAACAGCTATCTGCGAGCCAAACGGGCTCCGGCCTATCCGTTCCCAATCGATCAAGCGAAGGCCGCGAAAGGAAAGGCGATCTTCGATCGGACCTGCGCTGCGTGTCACGCGAGCAAGAGAACGGGCACACCCATACCGCTGGCCGAGGTCGGCACGAATCCCGACCGCATCGCCACCTCGGGCAAGCAGTACCCCGTCGACTCCAACAAGGTGCTCAGTGCCATGGGCATTGACCGCAAGGGGCTGGTGGAAGAACCGCTGGTCGGCTACGTGGCCCAGTACCTGGACGGGATCTGGCTGCGGGCGCCCTACCTGCACAACGGCTCGGTGCCGACGTTGCGCGATCTACTCAAGCCCGTGGAGCAGCGGCCCAGGGTGTTTTACCGTGGCTACGATGTCTACGACCCGGTGAACGGAGGCTTCGTCGCCACTGGCGCCCAGGCCGAGAAAGTGGGCACCCGGCTCGATGTCGAGCAGCGCGGCAACGGCAATGAGGGCCATATCTTCGGCACGTCCTTGCCTGAGGCAGACAAGGACGCACTCATCGAGTACCTGAAGACCCTTTGACGAGATTAGGCCGGTCGGCCCTGACTGCGCGCTCCGCCGGAAGCCGGCTTGGGGTGACCGCCGGTGCGGCCTAGGGGCTTGCTGCCGCGAGCTTGGCCGAAGCTCTTCCTGCCCTTGAAGCCAGGGCGGCCCTTGCCGGCGCCCGGGCGCTGCCCGCCCGGCCTATCGTTGCGGCGAACGGCCTCCGGTGTTTTGGGTTCGAGTCCGGGCACGGTGTGGTGCTCCATCCGGCTACCCGTCAGGCGCTCGATGCCACGCAGCTTGGCGCGGTCATCGGGACCGACCAGCGAGATCGCAATGCCGCTGGCGCCCGCGCGTCCGGTGCGACCGATGCGGTGGATGTAGTCCTCGGCCACCATCGGCAGGTCGAAGTTGATGACGTGACTGATGCCGCGGATATCCAGACCGCGTGCGGCCACGTCGGTAGCCACCAGCACACGGACGTGGCCGCGCTGCATGCGTTCGACCGTACGACGGCGCTCTGACTGTGCCATATCGCCGTGCAGCGCGGCGCTGCGGTGGCCGTCTTGGAACAGCGCCCGCGCCAGCTTGTCGGCGCCGCGTTTGGTGGCGGTAAAGACCACCGCCTGCCTCATGTCGGTGGCCGAAAGGTGGTGCCGAAGCAGGGCATGCTTGTGGCCCAGGTCATCGGCGCGATAGGTGCGTTGCGTTATGCAGGCATGCTGCAGGGTATTGGCGGCCAGTGCGATGCGTTCCGGATTCTTCAGCAGCTCCTGCGCAACCTTGAGCACGCGCCCTTCCAAGGTGGCCGAGAACAGCAGGGTCTGGCATTGGGCGGGGCGATGCTTCGCAATCGTGCGCACCGCATCGACAAAGCCCATGTCCAGCATGCGGTCCGCCTCGTCCAGCACCAGCATTTCCAGGCGCGAGAAATCCACGCGGCCCTGCTCCATGTGGTCCATCAGCCGTCCCGGAGTCGCGACGAGCAGATCGACGCGCTGGCGCAGCAGCTTGATCTGCGGCCCATAGGGCACGCCGCCTACCACGTTGCCGGTAACGAAACGGCCGAAGCGGCCGAACTTCTCGATATTCTGGTCTACCTGGGCCGCCAGCTCGCGTGTCGGCGTCAGCACCAGCACCCGCGGACCGTTGCTATTGCGGGTGGAGGGCGCCAGCAACCGCTGCAACGCCGGCAGCACGAAGGCGGCCGTCTTGCCGGTCCCGGTCTGCGCCGAGGCCATCAGGTCGCGACCCGCCATCAGCAGCGGGATGGCCTGCTGCTGAATGTCCGTGGGACTGGTATAGCCGCTGGCGTCGACCGCCTTCAGCAGGCGTGCATCAAGATTCAGCTCAGAAAAATTCACGATAACTACTCCCGTCCGCCTGATCAGGCAGACACATTAAGATAAAAGGACGAACGTCGGCGGAATGACGGGAGTCACCAGCGCTGGCTCGCTCTCGCGCGGACTGCAATCCTGGGATTGGCCGCTAACGTCGCTAACCAGAAAGCCGGTAAGGCAGCTATACGGGGAAGGTCAGAAACGTCTCAGCTCCCCCCTCTTACGGGGAAGCAGCGCCACTATACGCACCGCCTGCGGGAAACGCCAGCGATATTTTCCGGCGCCGGCAGCGGCAGGAATCGCATAAATAGCTGTTCCGGATTCCACTGCTCGCGACGCGGTAACGGGTCTTGACGGAGCGTCGTCGGTCTCGCGCGCAGCAGGGACAGCGCAGCGCGACACCGTCGATTCGAGGGAAGCCAGGGATGGCGTAGCGAGCTTAAGCGGAGGCAAGACCCGTGACCGTCACCCTGGCCAAGAGTGTCGTCTATTTGGGAACAGGTGCTTAGCCTTTCGGAAGCAACGCGATGGGGTCCACGATAATCTGCAGGTACAGCCGAAACCGGTCGGGCTCTTCCACCCGCTCGTGCAGTCCCCGGGCGAGGGCCAGATGGCCGGTGAGCACCTTGCCCAAGGAGAAGTTCAGCCCCAGGCCGACGCTGGAGATGACGTCGTCGCCCCTGCCTGAGTTGACGGGGCGGTAGGGGGAGGTACGTCCGAAGTCGAAGAAGGCATAGCCCGACGAGGAAAGCCTGCCGCCCGAGCCGGAGGATTCGGGCAAAGGGTGATGCAGCTCCAGATTCAGCGTGTAGCCCTTGTCCCCCCCGAACAGCCCGGTGGCATAGCCCCGCACGCTACCATCACCACCGAGGAAGAACTGCTCGCTGCTTGGCAGCCGGACGTCGCTGCTGTACTGCGCACTGAGGTTCACCAGCCCGGAGAACCCGCGGCCGAGCCGCTGACCCCGATGCACGTTGCCCCGCCACAGACCGAAGGATCGGCTGCTCGAGGACCAGGCATGGCCGCGCTGGTAGTTGAGGGCCGCGAGCCAGCTGCCGGTCGTATCCGCCGACTGCAGCTCGACCCCTCCCCATCCCGTGCGTACCTGTGTCTTCTGCAGGGGGACCGAGCCAATCCGGACCTTGGACCAGCTGTCGCGGAATCCGGCCAGGCCGTCGATCTGGTAATCCCGATGCACGGCAATGGGCTGGCGCAGGGTCATGAGCGTGGACTGGGCCTTGCCCCGGATCCCCAGAGCGCTGAACGCACCGCTGACCACCTGGGTACGATCGTGATAGTAGGCAACGTCAAGGCGCCCGCCCCAGGTATTCACCGGGAAGCCATAGGCCGCCGAGTATCCCTGGTGACCACTGGCATTGACCAGGGTAAGGTTGAGGTCGTCGCGAAAACCGAACACGCTGCGGTTCAGGTAGGCAAGCCCCCGCCGCCACTTGCCGCTGGAGTCGCTGTCGTTATTGTCTAGAAAGGCACGCAGGCTCTGGCGTTCGGGCTCGGCGAGCTTGACGACCACGTCGGTGCGGCCGAACTCCTTCCCCGGCCGCAGCTGAGCCCGCGCCTGGGCGTCCTGGGTGCGGTTGAAGCGGATGAGGTCCTGCTCGATGTCCTTCAAGTCCACCAAGTCGCCGGCGTGCTGGTGGATGCGGTTGCGCACGAAATCTGCATTGGTGGTTGCGTTACCCTCAATGACGAACTCACCCACGCGTCCCTCGACCAGTCGGATGTGGACGACGCCCGCCTTCACGTCCTGGGGGGGCAGAACGGCCTGGGCCGTGACGATGCCCTTGCTGCGATAGAGATCGTTGACCTTGGCCACCAGTGTCTGCAGCTCGGCAAGCGTGGCCTCGCGGCCGGAGTAGTTCGCCGCCAGCGTCTTCAGCTCGCCGGAGCTGAGGATCGCGGATGGGGAAAACTCGATCTTGCGTACGAAGAAGCGCACCTTTTCGGCTCCCGGCGCAATCCGCACCGCCGGGGCCGGCACGCCTTGCACGGGTCGCTCCGAGGAAGGGGTCGGCCGCTCTTCCTGGCGCTTGCGCCGCTGCTCCTCGATGGATCGCTGCTGAATGGCGCCCGGCTGGGCGCCCGCCGGGATCTGGACTTGTGCCGAAACCAAGGGCGCGGCCAAGACGCCCACCACAAGCAGCAGCATCCCGGCGGCGGGGCTCCAGGCGCGGCGCAAAGCCGTAGTCTGTGTATCCGTCAACGTGCGAGCCCCGGCGCCTACAAGCCCGCCGGCCCGCAGCCGTCACCCGTGGCGCTGGCGCAAACCGCACCGCCAACCGAGGTCACCACTGACCCACCGGTGCCGCTCTTGGTACCACCGGCCGGACCCGCCGGCTGCGCCTTGAAGTGCACCAGTCCATTCTGATCCCTGGCCAGATCGTCGTAGTCCAGCTCCAGGGCGCTGATGTCGGGTCCACCCGGTGTGAAGTCTCCATGGTCGGGATCGCGATAGATCACATAAGCGTCCGTGGTCACGTAGTAGCCGTCGAGGCGGAAATCGTGGAATGCCCCTTTCGGGGAGTACATCTGCACGTCGAGCCCGGGGCGCAGGGCATAGGAAGTGTTGTCGAGCACTACGGTCGTCTCGGGGTTTCTGAACGTCGCGACATTCTGCACGTAGCCGTTCTCGATGCCAAGGAAGCCGCCGCGCGTGTCGATGGCGCCATCGGCGACCTCTCGCCGGAGA
>CAYWTP010000176.1:0-1763 GCA_964461215.1 uncultured Ectothiorhodospiraceae bacterium
GGTGTAGATGAGGTACTGGAGGTCGTAGCGGTGTTCGCGTATCGCCTGGCGCATGCCCTCGCGGCCGTAGGCCGACAGGCGCCGGCCCAGCAGGTTGGACTTGTAGTCCAGGATGTAGAAACGCCCCCGGTGACGGAACACCAGGTCGATGAAGCCGCGCATCAGGCCACGCAGGGGCTCGAAGCCCAGCCCTTCGGCAGCGGCGGCATAGTCGGCGCTGCCGTCCAGTGCGTGACGCAGGCCGGCCGGATCCAGCCCCGCCACGGGGAAGTGGAACTCCAGCTCGGGCAGGCGATCGCCCACACCGATGTTCCGCAGGCGCCGGGTGCCGGCCTCGTCCAGAGGCGTATCCAGGACGTCGGTCACCAGCTCCAGCACCACGGGTGTCCAGTCGGTCTGCTCGCTGGCCGCCGCACCGCGCCCGGCCCGGAGCTGGCCGTAGCGTTCCAGCAGCGACCGCACGGTCTGTTCCAGAGGCTCTCCGGTGGCCTGGGGGAAGTCCAGCCGTTCGAATACCTCGTGCAGGAAGTGACCGGCGTGGGTGCCGGCGGGCAGCTCGAACACCGGCTCTCCCGGGACCTCCGGCTCTTCGCCCAGGGCCTCCGGCTCGGCCACGGCGTCGTAGTCCGGCTGCTCGGCCTCGGCACCGCGCACCAGTCCGGAATAGCTCGACACGCGCCAGCTGGTGTCGATCAACGTACCGAATTCCGCCGGCGCGAGCCGCTTGCGGTCCACCGCCGGGCCGCCCCAGCGCTCGCCCGTCAAAGCCGGCAGGTCCTGCACCGCGACGCACTCGGGTGCCTTAGCGGCCAGGGCCTCGAGATCCGCCCGAATCTCCGCCTCCGACAGCCCCGCCATGCCGCTGGCCGGGGAGTCACCGCCCGAGGCCGGGTGCAACAGGTAGGCCAGGGCGGAGTTCCCGGCCTCGTTGATCCGTCCCCAGCAGAGCACGCAGAGCTTGGCCGCCCGCGTCACGGCGACGTAAAACAGGCGCAGCCGCTCGGCGAGTTGCTCGGTGCGCTCCAGCGCCCGGTTGGACTCCAGGTCGGCCGAGCCCAGGTCCAGGCAGGCGGTCTTGCGCTCGGGATCGTGAAACAAGGGCGGCGGTTGCCGGTTCCGGTGGGCGAAGAAGCTCCAAGGGAAGGGGATGAACACCAGGGGGTATTCCAGCCCCTTGCTCTTGTGCATGGTGACCACCTTGACCAGGCCCTCGTCGCTCTCCAGGCGCAGCTGCCGCGCCTCGTCGCGCGCGTCCCCGGCGCGCTGATCGGCGAACCAGCGCAGCAGGCCGTCGATTCCCGGGTGTTCCCGCGAGGCCATCTGCAGCAGCTCCAGCAGTTGCAGCAGGTTGGTCAGGCGCCGCTCGCCGTCCGGCCGCCGCAGCAGGCGCGCGGCGATCCCCTCCGCCTGGGTCATCTCCTGCAACGCCGGCATGAAGCCGCGGGCCTGCCACAGCTCCCGGTAGCCCTGGAAGCGGGCCAGCAGGGCCTCCCAGGCAATCTCGTCCCGGGCCAGGGCCTCCAGCTCCGCGGCGCCGCGGCCCAGCAGGCCGGTGGCCAGGGCTGCGCGCACGCGTCCCTCGTCGGTGAGCGCCGCCAGCGCGGCGAGCAGGGTTGCCAGCTCTTGTGCGTCCTCACTGGCGAAGACGCTGCTCTGGCTGAGGGTGACGCTGCTCACGCCGCAGGTACGCAGGGCCTGCTGCACCAGGTCCCCTTCCCGGTGGGTGCGCACCAGCAGGGCGATGTCCTTGGGCAGGAGCGGTT
>CAYWTP010000176.1:1773-7285 GCA_964461215.1 uncultured Ectothiorhodospiraceae bacterium
ATGGCCTGGTTCCGGTCCGCGCGGTTCCGCAGACCGGCGATGTACTCGGCGCAGGCGCGGGCGGCTGCGTCCTGGGCCGCGTCCTTGCGGATGGAACCGGACCGGGTGCGGTTATCTTCGTTGGCCGCCAGCCACCAGAATTGCAACGGTGCGGGCTCTCCGCCGTCCACCCACAGGGGCTTCTCGTCCGCCCGCTCGGACGGAATCACCCCGTGGAACTGGATGTGCGGCTCGTAGATGAAGGGCTGGTGCGCGCTCTCGAACAGGGTGTTGAGGGCCGTGATCAGGTGGGAGCCGGAGCGCCAGTTGACGTCCAGGGTGTAGTGGCTTCCCTCCCGCCCGCTGTCATCTCGGGCCTGCATGTAGGTGAAGATGTCCGCGCCGCGGAAGGCGTAGATGGCCTGTTTGGGGTCGCCGATTAGGAACAGCCCGCACTCCGGCCGGCCCGCGTACAGCCGACGGAAGATCCGGTACTGCTGGGGATCGGTGTCCTGGAACTCGTCGATCAGGGCCACCGGGTAGCGCCGGCGGATAGCGGCGGCCAGGGTCTGCGCTCCCTCCCCCGCCAGGGCCTGGTCCAGGCGGCGCAGCAGGTCGTCGAAGTACAGCAGCCCTTCGTCGCGCTTGCGCCGGTCCAGGGCCCGGCGCAGGTAGTCGCGGGCGGCGTTCAGGAACTGGGCCCGGGCGGCCATCGCCCATTGCGCCACCAGGTCCTGGAGGCGTCCGCACAGGTCGAAGAAGGGGTGCGACGGCGGGGTGTGGCCGCTCTTGGTGCCCTTGTCTTCGAGCACCGCCGGGGTGAGCCGCTCGAAATCGCGGGGGAACTCGAACGGTGGCCCGGATTGCGACGCCAGGGTCTCGGCGGCCGCAATGACCCGTTTCACGATGTCCGCCTTGTAGGACCTGCGGTTGATCGCCGGGCTGGTCTCCAGCAGTGCGCGAACCTCGTCGCCCCGCGTGCGCCAGGTGTCGCGGAGCTGCGAGAAGACCCGGTCGAGCTCCCGGCTGAGCTGTTCGGCGTACCCCTCGGCCGGGAGCACCGTCAGGTCGTCGAGCGCCAGGGTGGGCCCCAGGTCCCGCATCAGGTCCTGGGGCGACTTCCATTGCGCGCGCACCCACCGCGTGCGCTCCCGGTCGGCCTGCGCCACCTGGGTGCGCCAGAAGTCCGCGGCGGCGGTCTCCCGCAGCCGGCTCTCGTCAGTGATGAATTCGACCTCGAAGGCTGCGCCGCTCTCGAAGGCGTGGTCCTGCAAGGTGCGCTGGCAGAACCCGTGGATGGTGTGGATCGCCGCTTCGTCCATGCGAGTCAGGGCGTCGGCCAGGGCGGCGCAGGCCGCCTCCCGGTCTGGCAGGGCGAGCAGGAGTTCGGCCAGCGTCGGGTCCTGGTCGCGGCGGGCGGCGATGTCCCCCCCCAGCCACTCCAGGGCCCGGGCCAGGCGGCGGCGGATGCGGTCGCGCAGCTCCTCGGTGGCGGCCTGGGTGAAGGTCACCACCAGGATCCGGTCCACTTCCAGGCCGCCCTGCAACAGCAGTCGCAGGTACAGGGTGGATATCGTATAGGTCTTGCCGGTGCCGGCGCTGGCCTCGATCAAGGCGAGCCCGTGCAGGGGGAGCGCCAGGGGCTCGAGCGGATTCATGGCACTTCCTTGTCGGCCTTGACGGTTTCGGCGTGCTCGAGCAGGGGGCCCAGGATGCGCCGGGCGGTGGCCTGGAACGCTTCGCCGATGGGCTCCCGGCCCCGGAAGGCGGTGCGCACCGCCAGGTCGCTCGCCTCCGGTGCCGGGGCAAACTCACTGGACCAAGCCTGGCCGAAGGCGGAGCCATAGTCGCCTCCCTCCAGCCAGGCCAGGGCAGTCTCCGGGAAGAAGGCCAGGGGTGCGCGCAGCCCCTGCCAGCGCAGTTCCAGGAGATCCAGCAGCAAGTCCCGGCCGCCTTCCACGGGCCTCAGGAGCAGTGTGACATCCTCCGCCACGAACAGGCTCGTGCGTTCTACCGCTTGCGGCGCCAGGGCGTTGAGCACCAGGTGGCGCACCCAGATTGCCAGACGGTCCTTGCACCGGAGCTTGCCCAAGCGCGAGTCCAGCAGGCCGCTCGGGCGCAGGTTGCCCAACTGACCCTGAAGCCGGAAGTCGCCCAGAGCGAGGTCCACCTCCAGGGGCTCGAGCAGCTGGTCCGCGTGCTGCGCAAGCCGCCGGAGAAACGGATCCGCCACCTCCAGCTGTTCCTCCAGCAAGAGCTCGCCGGCCGCGCCGTGGGGCAACACCCCCTCGCCCCGCAGCCGCGCCAGGATCTCGGCCTCGACCCGGCCGATCAGTCGCTGGCGCAACAGAGACTGGCGCAACCGGTAACGCTCCAGACCTTGGGCGTCGAACGGCTCCAGGTCTTCCGGGACTTCCTCTTCGTCCGGCAACCGCAGGCCCAGCCGCTGGGTGAGAAAATACTTCGACGGGTTGCACAGGAAGCGGACCAGCTCCTCGATATCGAGGACCCTCAGGCTGTCGTCGGGTGGCCCCAGCTCGCCGTCGGCAAAAGCGGGGAGCTCCGTTCCCGGCTGGGTGCGGGCCGCATCGGCCCAGGTCCGCGAATAGCTGAACAGCCGGCCATCGGAGGCATCGAAATAGCGGCGGCTGAACGGCTGCAGGGGGTGGCGGACCAGGAGCCGCTGCTCCGGCGCCTGGCCGTTCGCGCAGACACAGCCCTGGTGCAGGTAGTCCAGCAGCTCGCTCACCACCACCGAGGGCACCTTGATGCTGTTGTCGCGCACGTCGTTGCCGACGTAGCTCAGGTACAGCACGTCCCGCGCGGACAGCAGGGCCTCCAGAAACAGGTAGCGATCGTCGCGTCGGCGCGAGCGGTCGCCCCGGCGCGGGGCCTGGGCCATGAGGTCGAAGGACGGCGGGCGCTGGCTGCGAGGGAAGTCCTCCCCGTTCATGCCGATGAGGCAGACCACCCGGAACGGGATGCTGCGCATCGGCACCATGTTGCAGAAACTGACCCGGCCGGTGAGGAAGCGGTGGGCACCGCGGGTGTCCTCGAACACCCCCTCCAGCAGGGCCCGCATCACGTCCGGAGACAAGGCGTCCTGGAAGCCCGTCCGCTGGGCGAGGGCCACCAGGGTATCGAGCCGGTCGCGCACCCCTTGCAGCACCGGCTCCTCGTCCTCGTCCGGCACGAAGAAGGCCGCCAGCAGCTCGTTGAGCGCCGCCCGCCACTGGTCCGGTGTGCGTGCAACCGTCAGCCGCTTGCGCCAGGCCCCGAGGACCTCCAGGAAGGATTGCAGCACCCCCAGATAAGCCACCTCCCCGCCCTCCACGTCCACGTAGGGCAGCACCTCCCCGTAGGGGTCGGCGTCCGGGTCCGGAGGCAGAGCGTAGCCCAGGAACAGGCGGTCCAGGCCGAAGGCCCAGGTGTTGGCCTGCTCCACCGGCAGCCCCAGTCCGACGCTCATGGCGGCGTCCTCGCCCCAGCGCACCCCGCTCTCGCGCACCCAGGTGCGGATCCGCTCCACCCCCTCCTCGTCCAGCCCGAAGCGCCGCCGCACCGCCGGCACCTCCAACAGGGATAGGACCTCGCTGGCCTCGAAGCGGCTGCGCGGCAGCAGCAGCAGGAGCTTCAGCGCCTCCAGCACCGGCTGCTCGGCCCCCACCCGGCGGTCGGCGATGGACCAGGGGATGCGCCGATCCGCAGCGGCGGCACCGAACACCGCGTCCACATAGGGGGCGTAGACGTCGATGTCCGGGGCCATGACCACCAGGTCCCGTGGCTCCAGGCCCTCCAGGTGCTCGAACAGGTGCAACAGGCGGTCATGCAGGACCTGCACCTCCCGCAGGGGGCTGTGGACGCTGTGGACCTGGACGGAGATGTCGTCCGGGCCGAAGCGGCGCGGCGAATACTCGGCCCGGGCATCGGCCAAGTCCAGGATGTCCCGCTGCAACTGGTGCAGCAGGCTCGCGCCGTCCGGGGTTTCGAAGCGGTCGTGGTCGGCGCCGCCCAGTTCCAGCAACTGGTCCAGAAAGACCTGCCCAGCGTGGCCCAGGGAGGCCAGCAGGGGATTGCCCACGTCCAGCAGTCCGGTGGGATCCGGCAGCCCGGCGCGCCGGGCTCGCGCGCGGCGGCGCGCCTGGCCGCGCTCGTCCACCAGGTCCGACCAGTACTCGCGGCTCGGGGTGAGGTAGTACAGGTGCACCGGCAGGAAACGCGACAGGCGATCGAGCAGCCGCACGTAGACCGGGGCCAAGGCGGTGAGCCCGAACAGGCTGACCCGTTCCGGCAATGCCCCTGGAGCGGGTTTGCGGTCCGCCATGGCCTGCTCCAGGTCCGTCAACAGGCGGGCGCGGTGGGCGTGATCACCCTCCGCGCACAGGGCGCGCCACAGCTGCGCCTGCCACTGCTCGTCGCGCCCCGCCTCCCAGTCCAGCATCATCTCCGGCCGCAGCACCAGGTACTGGTCGAACAGGTCGGCGATGCGCCGCGCCAACTGGTACAGGCGCAGGTCGGAGGCGTCGGCCTCCAGGTAGCGTCGCAGCGGCGCAAAGGCGGACTCCCCCAGGCGCTCGGGCAGCAGGCGCAGGATCCGCCACACCAGGGCGTCCTTAGCGAACAGTTCCAGGTCCGGCGCGTCCGGCAGCCAGGCCTTGAGCACCTGCCAGAAGAACCCCGCCGGCAGCGGATAGTCCAGGCACGCGCTGATGCCGGCGCGCTCCGCCAGCTGCTGGTTGATCCAGCGCGCCATGCCCGGGTTCTGGACCACGATCAGCTCGCGCCGGAAGGGGTCCGCCAGGGGCGCCGCCGTCACCTCGGCCAGGACCGCGACCAGGACCTCCAGCCGGTTGCTGTGATGCACTTCCAGCATGGCTTGCTCCCTTCCCGCCACCACGGACAGGCGGCTGGAACGCCGCCTTCCTTGCCGATCTGCAGCTTCACCCCGACGCGCTCCACCGGGGTGCCCACGAATGCCTCGCCGGCGGCGTATCTTTACCCGGCCTCGGAGTCCCGCAGCCCGGCGCAGGCGCCGGTGCTCATCCGTGTGTCGTCGGCACCGGGTGGGACTCCGGGCCCGCGCCGAGTGCATCCAGGGCGATCAGCACCTCGTCCAGGCTCACGCGCATCGGCTCGGCGGCCACCATGTTCTCTTCGTCGGCCACCATGCGCTCGCGCAGATCCAGTTCCCACTGCCGGAGAATCTCGATCTTCTGCGCTTGCGTCAGATCATCCCGGGCCAATAGCTGCTGCGGCGTCTCGGACCCAAGCTCGACGTTGATCCGGCTGGTCTTGCTCTCATCATTCATCATCTGGGCATCTCGCTTCAGTCATGGCGCATGACGCGGTCAGTGTGCTCGAACCCCATAGGGTTATCAATATGCGAAAGAACTCTGCAGGGCATTGAAAAACGCAATCGCGACCCGGCTGCCGGAAAGACCGTTTGAGCGGGCTTATTCACGACCATAGCCGCTGCTTTCCACCTTGCCGCGGAACACCAGGTACTGGTAGCCGTTGTAGATCATCATCACCG
>CAYWTP010000177.1:0-7263 GCA_964461215.1 uncultured Ectothiorhodospiraceae bacterium
GGCCGCGGCGGAAGTCCATGGATTTCACGGGCGATGATGCGTCGCTGCCGTGACGGGTGCCGGCGATTGGCCTGTAGACCATGGGCCGAAGACTGTAGGAGCGGGCTGTGCCCGCGAAGAGGGGCGGGTATGGGCGTGTCTCTGGAACGTGTCACGATCGCTGTGCACCGAGTCAAGTCCGAGACTGTCTTTCCTTGTCCTTTGTAGCGGTCGCTGTTCCTCCCGTTCCAGATTGGCGTGTCCTGACTACGGCCTTTTGCTGCGGGCGGGTCACTTTCTTTGCTTGCCCAACGTAGGAGCAGGCGTTAGCCGGCGAATGGTTTACGCACTACTCGGCGTTTGTTCGCGGCCTTGCGGCCACTCCTACAGCCAGCCATGTCCCGTCAGCGCGGGCCCGCCTGCTATGCCACGCTGTCCTGCGAGGCCGATAGGACCAGGGCAGTCCTTTCGTGGACTGCCCGTTCGCCGGCGCCGCTGTTCACTGGGCAGCGGCGTTCGCCGAGTCGACTCTGCAGGTCTTCTTGTTGAATAGCAGGGCGCGTCCGCGAAGCGTAGAGCGGGATTTCACCGTTGCCTGCTGGCGCCAAAGTGGGAAGCCTGGGGTTAGGCTTGCGCATTTGCGCTATTGCATCAACCTGCAACCTCGGTGAGTGCCGTTTGCGCCTATTCGCCCGAGTAAGAGGTCGAAGTCGGAAGTGCTGGCGGCAAAGGTTGGCGCGCGGGCGGTCCAGCAGCTTGGTCTGCTGAATCGCCGCTATGCGCCTGCGGCCCGCAGGTTGACGATCTTGACTCGCGACGGCCCCCTCCCCTCTCCTGGATGCGCCGCGTGGTCTCCGATGTACTGCTCATATCGCCGCGGCAGTGGCGCCAGAGGCTCGGCAGCTGGTGGCACGCCACGGTAAGGGGGCAGGAGCGTCGGCTCCTTTGACCGGCAGGTGGTGCCGAGAAGCTGGGCGCGGATCTCGCGGGCCAGGACCTCGGCGAGGAGTGATGGCACGGCGTTGCCGAGCAGTCGCTGGATGTCCTGGCGGCTGCAGCCGTCGAAGCTGAGTCCCTCCGGGAAGGTCTGGAGCCGGCACAGCTCCAGGGCGGAGAGGCGGCGGCTGCGCCAGTGAAAGGGGCCCGTGGCCGTGCCGGGCTGGGCCTGGATGGTCCAGGCAGGGCGGTCCTTGGCGAGCTTGAGCAGGAAGGTCCAATAACGCCGGCGCCAGCCGAAGAGCGTGTGGCCGCCGCCGCGGTCGGTGTGCCAGAGGTAGTTCTCGCCCTCCGGTATGGTCGGCAGCAGGCCACCCCACTTGCCGTTGACCACTAGCCCGGGCTCGCCGGGATCCGGCGGCAGGTCGCCGATGGCGTCCCAGGCGGTGCGGTGTGGCTCCGTTCGGTCTGGCCCGTGGGTGGGCTCGGGGAAGCGAAACGGGGTACCGTCGCGGGCACCGATGATGAACACGCGCTCCCGGAGCTGGGGCACGCCGTAGTCCGCGGCGTTGAGGACCTGGACCTCGTAGCCATAACGGGTGCCGGCCTCGCGGTTGACTTTGTCGATGCCTTTCAGGACGTGACGCAGCCCTTCGTCCTTGCCCTTGTAGCCGAGCCCCTTGACGTTCTCCAGCAGGAAGACCCGTGGTCGCGTGTCGCGCAGGACGCGAAGGTACGCGGTTAGGGTGTCGGACCGGGGGTCCTTCAGTCGGCGGGCGTCGCCGGTGGCCCAGTAGCCGGACTTGGAGAACGGCTGGCAGGGTGGGCCGCCGACGAGCACGTCCGCCTGGCCCGGATCCAGCCCGGCGGCTGCTAGGATCTGCTCCGAGGAGATGGCGTTGATGTTGCCTTCGATGACCCCCCAGGGGCGATTGGCGCGCATGGTGCGGCAGCACACGGGATCCATCTCCACGGCGACGGCCGTGTCGAAGCCGGCGGCCTCGAACCCGAAGTCCAGGCCCCCGACGCCGGTGTAGAGGCTGATTGCAGTGAGCTTCTTATCCATGAGCTGCTCCTGAGCTGACGTGGCGGCACGGCCACCCTGGCCGGGAAAGGCGAACCCACAACATATAGCGCATGCTGGCGGCGAATTCTACCAGATGACGAGGACGCGGACAGATACTGCATCCGAGGTCCAGGCCCGGCTCCGGGAGATCGAGGCGCGGCTGCGGGCCGCCTATGGTCAGCCCCGGCATCATAACCCGCGGGATGCCCTGGACGACTTGGTCTTCGTGATGCTCTCCCGTATGACCCAGGAGGTGAAGTACGTACGCACGTACCGCACCGTGCGTCAGGAGCTGCCGGGGTGGGAAGGGGTCCGGGACGCGCCCGAGCCCGTCTTGGCGGACTTGCTGGCCGATGCCGGCCTGTCGGCCACGAAGACATGGCAGATCCAGGGCGTGCTCCGGGAGATCACGGCCCGCGAGGGCCGGCTGAGCCTGGAGCGCCTGCGGGAGCTTCCCGATGCCGAGGCGGAGGCCTACCTGACGAGCCTGCCCGGGGTGGCCCGCAAGACGGCCGGCTGCGTGCTGCTCTACGCCTTGGGCCGGGACGTGTGCCCGGTGGACACCCACGTGTGGAGGGTCCTCGGGCGGCTGGGGGTCGCGCCGCGACACCCCTGGTCGCCGGCCTGTGCTCAGGCGTTGGAGATCTCGATCCCCGCCGGCATCCGAGCCTCGCTTCACGTCACCCTGGTGGCCCACGGTCGCGCCGTCTGCCAGGCCCGGCGCCCCCGCTGCGGAGAGTGTGTGCTTGCAGACCTGTGTCCGTCGGCGTTGAGCGAGCCCGAGGGGACCGGTACTCTGTCTGCTCCCACGGGCGGGGCGATAGGAATGGATAATAGGACCAAGCTGGTTGAGTGGCTCCGGGCTGCCTGCGCGGAGTACGTCCTAGAGCCGGTGGCGGTGTACCGGCGGCACGGAGAGCATGGGTGGCCGCTGGAGGCGGCGGACGAGGCCGAGCTGGAGCGTAAGCTGGAGGCCGGCGGCCACTTCCTGCCGCTGCCGAGGGAGCCGGCGGCGCTGGCAAACGTGCTTGAGGTGTCGCTGGCCGGATTCATTCTGCAGCGGGTCGACAGCTTCCCGGGTGGCTCCGCGAGGCGCGGCGGCGAGCGGCAGTACCCGGACGTCGAGATCTCCGGTCCGGCCTTCGGCGGTGGATATCACGCCCTGGATATCAAGGTGGCCCGGCGGAAGGATGCCCGGAAGACACAGAGCCGCATCACCCTGTACACGGGGAACACCTACTTTCGACATCCGACGCTGCGGTGGCCGGGCACCTTTCGTCCATTCGCGGACTACGAGAGCCACCTCGATCTCATCGCGCTGTACACGTTCAACCCCGACTCGCTCGGACGAATCGAGGGCATTGAGCTGATCGTCCATGAGGCGTGGCGCATCGGCTCACGCAAGCGCTCCTCCACCACCCGCGAGTACATCGGGGCCGTGGATTCCATTCAGAAGCTCCGCGACGGAAAGGGGGACTTCAAGTCCCAGGACGAGTTCTACGCCTACTGGCGCAAGTTCAGGTTTCGAGCTCCGGACGCCGTGCAGCGGCAGCTCGACAAGCTGCTCAAGGACCAGGGTGACACGTAGCGGATGTGAGTCCACGGGCATCCACGCAGGTGCCGCACAGAAGCATTTCTTCCCTGCGAGTGACCAATGCTACCGGTAACTGGGGACCGAGCTATTTTCCATCCCAGAAGCCGGCGGCGCCTGCGAAGACAAGCTTCCTATGCGCGTGGCTCAGAAGCGTGTCACGTCAAAAAAGGGCAGTGCCATTGCAATCGCCGGCCCTGCCCTCGTTCTTGCCATTTGAACATAGACTTACGACTTGAGTTTTTTCGTGAATCCGACCAGGCTGAAAAGCCCAGAGCCGATCAGGAGTATGGTCGACGGTTCGGGTACGGAGGCGAAGGGGGAAAAGGTCAAGCTACTGATCCTGAAAGCCTCCTCCCCTCCTTTATTGTTCACCCGGAACTTAACGTTGGCGTAGGCTGTTCTGTCGCCAACATCCAGAATATCGTCGCCCACATTCCAGGGGTTGCTGCTGGGAGTGAATTGATTGCCCAGGGGATTGGCTCCGTCAATCCTCAAGCTGAAATCCTCGCCCTGGTTGATGTTTAGCCCCGCAAACAGGACCTGGTCCAGTCTTAGAGCCTGAACGCCGATCGGTAGCCCGGTGATCTTGAAGACAAGCTCTTCGTTCGGGCCTATCGAATCGAGTGCTCCCTCCCCATCACCCTGCACACGGACCCCGAGGCCATTACTGTTATGCGTCACCGTAGCCGCGACATCGTTGGTCAGGTCTCTCGCCTTGACCGTAAGCTTGATTCCTGCCTGAGTGAATACCAGCTTGGTTGCATTTGGTCCACCTCCAGAGAAATCGAATGTGATCGGGGCGGCTTGCAGATTGCCTGCCACAGGAAGGACCAATGTCAATGCACATAAAAACATCAGATTCTTCTTCACGTCCTATCTCACCTCCTCTCGTATATATTTTGGAATACACGGACATAGACGGGGGATAAGAATTTGCATCCGCCGTTCTGTCCCGGGGCCACTCTACAGAAACCGATTAGGCGAACTCGTCACCTCTTTCCCTGTCCGCACGGCAATCACCGTCCACGGAATCACGTCGTAGATTGGCCATCACCTTAACCTTGGCAATATACATGCCGTCCCTGGGGGAATATGTCGATGTTTTTATGAACATCAATATGTTACGGATCGCGCTTCGGTTTGTGACCGTGCCCGGTCCCAATCGACTGTAAAGTTCTTCGACACTCTACGGGGTTCCGGCGCCGCCGGAAGGACCTGCTATTTCCGGCGAGTCTGTCAGTCGGTAGCGGACTTTCTTCAATGATTCCGACTACGCATATTCCCTTGCGCCTATGGCTTAAATTCTCGCGCTCGGCGCGGACCGAGGTGTGGGCCTAATGCATGATGCCAGATGATGTGCATCTGGCGTTCGCTTCAACCGGCTTGCCGGCCCGTGAACAGATGGCCCTGTGCCTTTATGGCCTTCATCATGTGATCGCGAAAGGCCAGCACACGTGCCGTGCGCTTCAGGTCGGGGTGCAGCAGTATCCAGAGCCCGAGATCCCATTCCCGCTGGGGTTCCACATAGCGCGCTAGCGCGGGGTCCGGGTCGCCCATGAAGCATGGCAGGATAGACACACCCATTCCCTCTCTCAGGGCCGCCTGGGTCAGCAAGGTATCATCGACATAGAACCGATGTAGCTGATCGTCGCAGGCCTGCCTGGTCCACGACTTGTGGAAATCGCAGCATTCGACGCCCAGCCATTGGGGCTCGGCCCCTTCTTTGCGCAACTGCTCGATGTATTCCGGGCTGCCGTAAATGGTGGAAGAGACTGTGACGACCCGTTTCCCGATCAGGGTGTCGGGCGGCGTATTGGTAAGACGGATCGCTACGTCCGCCCCTCGTTGTGCCAGGCTGACGTCGCTGTTGGATACCATCAGGTGCAGTGTTACTAGGGGGTACTGCCGGCTGAAACTGGTGAGCATGGGCATTAGCACTGTGGTTGCCATGTTGTCGATGGCGGTTACATGTAGCGGCCCGGACGGCTTCATGTCCTTCCCCGACAGGGTGCCATCGACGGAGAGCACCTCGCGCTCCATGCGGCTTGCAGCCTGCACCAGGTTTTCACCCGCCGTGGTCGGCGCATAGCCACTGGGCACCTTATCGAACAGCCTGACGCCGAGATCCTGTTCCAGCTTGCGCATGCGCCGGGACACGGTGGAATGTTGCAGATCGAGTTGCCTGGCGCCGCCGGAGATCGAGCCGGCGCGCGCCACCGTCAGAAACACCCTCAGGTCATCCCAGTTCACCTTAACCTCACGCTGCATTACCCCGACTGTGCAATTTTGCACATACGGTTTCGATTTTTTTGGAATAGGCATGAAAAATCCTAGACCTAGACTCTCCTACATCCCAGTCGGGATTCACGATGGAGGAGAGCGAAATGCAACAGACACAAGCGACACGACCGGTATTCGATGCCGAGAAATACAAGCAGACGACCCTGGAGCAGTGGAACCAGGCCGCCAAGGCCTGGGATCGCTGGGGCAGCCTGCTGTCGCGCTGGCTCGGCCCCGCCACCGAGACCATGCTAGACATGGCCGGCGTGACACACGGCTCGCGGGTGCTCGACGTGGCCGCGGGCGCCGGTGAGCAGACATTGGCGGCGGCCCGCCGTGTCGGTCCGACAGGGCATGTTCTCGCTACCGACCTCTCACCGGTGATCCTGGAGTACGCCGAGCGCTCCGCGCGTCTTGCCGGGCTCGACAATGTCGTCACCCATACACTCGACGGTGAACGCCTGAACGAGCTGGATGCCAGCCCCTTTGATGCCGTGATCTCGCGCGTCGGCCTGATCTACTTCCCGGACCAGCAGAAAGCGTTGCGTGGCATGCGCAACAGGCTGCGCGACGGGGGCAAGGTCGCGGCCATGGTCTATTCTACACCTGCGAGCAACGGCTTCTTTTCGGTACCGGTTTCCATTATTCGCCGACGTGCACAGCTCCCGCCGCCGCTGCCGGGCCAGCCGGGACCCTTCAGCCTGGGTCAGCCGGAGGTGTTCGAGAAGGCGTTCTCGGATGCTGGTTTCAAGGATATCCGGGTCGAGAGGGCGGAGGCTCCGGTGCGACTCAGCAGTGCCTCGGAATGCCTGCAGTTCGAACAGGAGTCCTTTGGTGCACTGCACCAGATGCTCGGCGGGCTGTCGGACGCCGAGAAGGACGAGGCCTGGGAGGAGATCGAGCTGGCACTGCAGCAGTTCGAGAATGACCGGCAATTCAAGGGGCCCTGCGAGATGTTGATTGCCGTAGGCACCCGCTGAGAGGAGGTCCGTCGTGGCAACGATAGCAATCATTCAGCATGCGCCGCGGGTGCTCGACCAGGAAGCCACGCTCGACAAGGCGGCAGGTCTTATTGCCGAAGCGGCCGCCAAGGGTGCACGGCTGATTGTCTTTCCCGAGGCCTTCGTACCCGGCTACCCGGCCTGGATATGGCGGTTGCGGCCTGGCGGTGACTGGGACCTGAGCGAACAGCTCCACCGGCGGCTGATGGAGAATGCCGTCGATCTGGCCCGGGACGGCCTGGCGAAGGTGCGCACCGCCGCGGCCGAATCCAGTGTCACGGTGGTGATGGGCATGAACGAGCGCGATGGCACCGCCGGGCGGACCACCCTGTACAACAGCCTGGTGGTTGTCTGCCCGGACGGCGCGATACTCAACCATCACCGCAAGCTGATGCCCACCAACCCCG
>CAYWTP010000178.1:0-7232 GCA_964461215.1 uncultured Ectothiorhodospiraceae bacterium
GTCGGTCATGCCCATCAGGTAGCCCCGGCAGGTGGCTGTCTCCGAGATGTCGCGTACCAGCTCCTGATCAGTCGCGCCTTCCAACGGCTGGTCGTGGCGGGCGCACAAGGACAGCACCTGATCTCCCGTCAGGTACTGGGACTGTACCGTGCCTGCCCAGAGCAACGCCGCGAGCAGTGTGACGATCCTCATGCGGCCTCGCCATCGGCGTCTCTGGCCTCGCCGCCGAAGACTTCCAGCAGGCGCGGGATGAACCTGGCCAGCTCCAGACTCATGAGGGCAAAGTCGGCATCGAACCGGGCCGCGGCGTCCTCCGTCTCGGTGGCGGCCGCCTCCTCCTGGACCGCGTCCTCGAAGCGCAGGCGCCGAATGGACAGATCGTCGCCGAGCAGGCAGGAAAGGCGCTGGTCCCAGATCAGGGCCAACTTCACCGCCTGCTTGCCCGCTTCCAGGTGGGCCTGGATCTCCTCGCCCGTCAGGTCCTGGCGCCGGCAGCGCACAATCCCGCCGCCTTCGGTGGGCTCGCGCAGCTCGCACTCGTCAGCCAGGGCGAAATCTTCCGGCATACTCTCTCCGGCCAGCCACTGGGTCATGACCGAGGCCGGTGCCCGGCGCACGGCGGGTGGAGCTGCGGGCAGGCTGTCCAGGGACTGTCGCAGCAGAGTAATCAGGTCTTGGGCTCGGCGTGGGGTGCTCGCGTCCACCACCAGCCAGCCATCCTTGGGGGCCAGGTAGGCCCAGGTCAAGCGGGAGCGGGTGAAAGCCCGGGGCAGCAGATCCAGCATGACATCGTCACGGATCTGCTCCCGCTCCTTGCGCCCCACTTTGCGGCCTTGAGCGTCCTCGATGTCGGCCACCTTCTCGTCCACGATCTCTTTGACCACCCCGGCGGGCAGCAGCCGCTCCTGGGTCCGGGCGCACACCATGATCCGGCCCGCGGCTGCGTGCACCAGGGTCTCGGCGTGACGTCCCAGAGGCGGTACCCAGCCCTGGCTGGCGGTTTCCAGGCTGCCGCAGGGGCGGAACGCATGGCTCGACAATCGTTCACCGAGATCCTCGGGGGACAGGCGGAGCGGTGCAGTGAGACGGTAGAGCTGCAGATTTCTGAACCACATGGCGAGCATCCCGGAGAGCAAAGGGGGGGCATTATGGCCAAAGCCGGCGCCGGCCGCCAGAGCCCGCAGCTCTCGCCATTGGTGCAGCCTGCGGGCCGCGGCGGACAGCCCCGCGTCTCTAATGTAGATTAAGTAAAACTACGTATAGGCTCCAGCCCCGTAGCCGTCGTTTAATTGCCCTGCAAGGTGAGAGGTGGGCGTACGTCGTTATACCCCTATGGTCAAAATGAGGAGGTTTCGATGCCGAGAGCAAGCCGCAAGACTACCCCCCGCTCGGAGTCGCGGGGCAAGCAGGACCACAGCTTATTGGACACCGCGTCGCGCTGGGAGCAGATCGCGGTGGCCGCGTATTTCCGCGCCCAGGCCAGGGGCTTTACCCCGGGGGGAGAGCTGGACGACTGGCTGGCTGCGGAGAGTGAGGTCGGCTAGACCGGTGGATGACCCCGGGAGCCCGGGGTAGCCGCTGCCCGACGTTAATCGCTGATGGCGGGGGGCGGCGGCGCAGGCGAGAGATCCCCCTTCAGGGGCTCCTTCAGGGAGCCCCTTCTTTTCAGGTCGGCGCAGGCCCCGCAGCTCTGTGCAAACGTCCTGGCCGAGCCAGCGCAGGTACGGCGCATCATGCCACGTAGAGAATCTCTTGTTCTTGCTCGCGTGCCGGCTTGAGGTTTGCCCGCTTGGCTGGCTTCGCGCCTGCCGCCGCCCTGGCGAGATCGACGGCCCAGCCATCGATCGGGCTTGACGGCGGCACGCTGGCAGCCGACCATACAGCTCTCATGGGATTTCCGAAAAGTATCGGAAATTTATGTAATTAACTACATTAGAACATTCAAATTTCCCAATGCAGCCATCTCTCTTCGACTCGGTACGCGAGCACCTGGCCTCCAGAATCATCGGACAGCAGGAACTTATTCAGAGTATGCTGGTCTGCTTGTTGAGCGATGGACATATGCTTGTGGAGGGGCTGCCCGGACTGGCCAAGACCACTGCAGTCAAGACTCTCTCTGAAGCCGTCGAAGGCGATTTTCACCGGGTTCAGTTCACGCCGGACCTTCTGCCTTCGGATCTGATTGGTACCGACATCTACCGCCAGGAAAAGGGCGAGTTCGAATTCAGCGCGGGTCCCCTGTTCCATAACATTCTGCTGGCCGACGAGGTGAACCGGGCCCCGGCCAAGGTGCAGTCGGCACTGCTGGAGGCCATGGGCGAACGCCAGGTGACGGTGGGCCAGCGGACCTATGCGCTGCCCAAGCTCTTCATGGTCCTTGCGACCCAGAATCCCATTGAGCAGGAAGGCACCTACCACCTTCCCGAGGCTCAGCTCGACCGGTTCCTGATGCACGTATGGGTCGGCTATCCGAGCCGGGAGGAGGAGTTCGCGATTCTGAAGCTGGACAGTGAGCAGCAGAAGCACAGGCCCGCGCCGCCCGCGAGGGTCGTCAATCAGGACGAGCTTTTCGCGGCCCGTGCGGCGGTGGCCAACGTTTATCTGGATGACAAGCTGTATCGCTACATCGTCGACCTGGTTCTGGCCAGCCGGAGCCCGGAAGCCTACGACGCTGACCTAAAACGCTGGTGCCGCTACGGGGCTTCGCCCCGCGCGAGCATCGCGCTGGCCCGTTGCGCGCGGGCTCTTGCCTGGCTGCAGAGCGATGAGTACGTGGGACCCGATCACATCCAGCGGGTTGCGGCGGATGTGCTGCGCCACCGGATCCTTCTGACCTTCGAGGCCGAGGCCGACGGGGTGACCACCGACGATTACATCGCCCGACTCCTTGAGGTCGTGGCCATTCCCTAGCTACCCGGAAATCCGGAAAGGAGCGCACGCGCGTACGAGGACGACAGTCACAAGATGAGTATCAGTCCACAGCTGGACGATTTGCTGGAGCTTCGCCACCGGGCCCATGCCTCGGGGCTGGCCTCGCATCATAAGGTCAAGTCCGCTCTGGCCGGACTGTATCTGTCGGTATTCCGCGGCCAGGGTATGGATTTCGAGGAGACCCGTGAATACCGCGAAGGCGACGAGATCCGCAACATGGACTGGCGGGTCACGGCTCGCACGGGGGTCCCCCACCTGAAAGTCTTCCGCGAGGAGCGCGAGCGGCCCGTGATGCTGTGCGTGGATGTGGGTCCCCATATGCGCTTCGGCACCCGTGGCACCTTCAAATCCATTCAAGCCGCCAGGGCCTCGGCGCTGCTGGGTTGGTCCGCCTCAACCAACCAGGACCGTGTCGGCGCTCTGCTGTTCGGGGACGCCGACAAGGGTATCCAGTACTTCCGCCCCAGCCGTGCCCGCATGTCCTTCTGGCGCATGCTCCGCTCACTGACCGAGGAAGGTGGCACCGTGCGCGAGGAGGGTGATCCCCTGCTCGCAGCCTTGGCCCGGCTCAACCGTGTTACGCCCACCGGCAGCCTGGTGTTCATCATCGGCGATTTCAACCGCGATCCGGCCCCGCTGCACCAGGGCCTGGGCGGCCTGCGCCAGCGCAGCGAGGTGGTGCTAATGCCGGTCGACGACCCCGCCGATCGCGAGATCCCCGACATCGGGCGCGTCGTGTTCGAGGCGGCCGACGGCTCCCGTGTCGAGGTGGACACCGGCAACCAGACGGGACGCCGGCAATACCGGGACATGTGGGAGCGCAACCGGACCGAGCTGGAGGTGTTGGCCGTGCGTCTGGGCGTGCCCGTGATTCCACTGCCCACCAACGACGATATTCACCACGCCCTGATTACCGGTCTACGCCGGCGGGCCCACGCGAGGGTATACGGCTGATGATGTCCGGCGTCGATCAACTGCGCGATATTCGGGGCCTGGACCCGGCGTCCTGGTGGCCGCCTGCGCCCGGCTGGTGGCTGGTCCTGGTGGGACTGCTTGTCCTGGCGGGGCTGGCAGCGATCCTCTGGCGGTGGCTGCGCTGGCCCCGTGGCGATTGGCGCGGGGATGCGGCGCGCCAGATCCGCCGGGTGCGGGGCGACATGCGCTGGGCGGACGCCAGGACACTGGCCGGAGAGATCTCGGAGCTGCTGCGGCGCATCTCCATGGCCCGCTTCGGCCGGCGCAGCTGCGCCGGCCTGGTAGGGATGCAGTGGCTGGAGTGGCTGGAAGCGCACGATCCGGCACAATTTCCGTGGCGCCGCGAGGGCCGTGTCTTGGTTGAACTGCCCTATGCGCCCGCGGGAAAGCGGTCGGAAGCCGCTGCCAAGCTGGCCCCGCTGCTGGATGCCATGGAAGCGTGGGTTCGTCTTGAAGAGACAGTCCCGGCACCGGTGCCGAGCCGCTCCAGGATTGCCGGTCTGTGGCGCCGGTGGCCACGCTGGGGGACGGTCCGCCGGCTCCGGCGCGCGGCAGGCGGGGGCGGCAATGTTTAGCCTCGGCTGGCCATGGCTGGCTCTGCTGTTGCCCTTGCCCTGGCTGCTGCGCCGCCTCCTTCCGGCCCACAAGGCCACCCCCGATCAGGCCGACGCCTCGTCGGTGTTGCTGCATCCGGGGGTAGCGCGCTTGGAGAGCGCCTTCGTCGCCCTGGCACCGGCCACCGGGCTGCCACCCATGCTGCAGAACCTGCTCTCTGGGCTGCTCTGGGTCTCTCTGGTGGCGGCCCTGATGCGGCCCCAGTGGCTGGAGCCCCATACCGAGGTGCTCAGCCAGGGCTATGACATCATGCTGGCGGTCGATGCCTCCCGCTCCATGGAGGCGCTGGACTTCACCGTGGACGGCCGGCGGGTGAACCGCATGGCGGTGGTCAAGGGCGTCGTGGGTCGCTTCATCGAGCAGCGCCGGGGCGACCGCATCGGACTCATCATCTTCGGCGATAGCGCCTACCTGCAGGCCCCCCTGACCCTGGACGGGGAGGCGGTACGCAGCATGCTGGACAACGCCCTGCCGCGCATGGCTGGCGACGCGACGGCCATCGGCGATGCCGTGGGGCTCGCAGTGAAGAAGCTGCGGGACCGACCCAAGGGCTCCCGGGTTCTGATCCTGCTGACGGATGGGGAGAATACGGCCGGCAGCCTGCCTCCGGTCGAGGCGGCCCAGCTTGCCCGGCAGTATGGCATCCGCATCTACACGGTCGGCGTGGGCAGCAAGGGCGAGGTGCCCTTCATGGACAACGGCCGCATGACCATGGCCGACATGCAGATTGATGAGGACCTGCTGCAGCAGATGTCGGCCATGACCGGCGGCGCCTATTTCCGGGCCACCGACACCCAGGCCCTGGAAGCCATCTATCGTCGCATCGACTCCCTGGAGAAGACCCAGGCCGAAACCCGCAGCACCATGGTGCCGACTCCTCTGTTTCGCTGGCCACTGGGCTTAGGGATGGCAACGCTGCTGGTGATGGGCTGGCTGTCGCTGCGCCGCGGCGCCTTCGCCCGAGCTTGAAATCCGATGATGACACCTGAAATGACGGGCTTTCACTTTGCCCAGCCGCTGTGGCTCTGGGCCCTGCTGGCCCCGCTCGCACTGTGGTGGTGGCCCCAGGCCAAGCAGTCCCTGGCCAACCGCCAGCGACTGGAACGCTATGCCGACAGACACCTGCTGCCGCACGTGGTGCTGGGTGGTGACAACGCGGGCAAGACCCGGCGCCGGCTGCTCCTGTGGACGGCCCTCTGGGGGCTGGGGGTGCTGGCCATGGCAGGACCGCGCCTAGGCTACACCGATGTGAGCGTTTACCGGCCGGGCACCAACCTGGTGATCCTTTTCGATCTGTCCGGATCCATGCGCACTGCCGATGTGAAGCCTTCGCGGCTCGCCCGTGCCCGCCAGGAGGTGGAGGACATGCTGGACCGCAACCCGGGGATCCGGATCGGACTCATCGGTTTTGCGTCGGTGGCGCACGTCATTGCACCCATCACCGAGGATGACGAGACGCTGCGTAACTTGCTGCCGTCGCTGTCCACCGAACTGGTGCGCTGGCAGGGCAGCCGTCTGTCGGGCGCCCTCGAGCGTGCCCGCCGCCTTCTCTCGGGCCAGGCCCCCGACAGCTCCAACGCGGTGCTGCTCATCAGTGACGGCGACTTTGCCGAGCCTGGCCTGGAAGAACAAGTTGGTACGATGGAGAAGGCGGGGATTCATCTCTATGTGCTTGGTGTGGGCACGCCGGAGGGCGGGCGCGTGCCCTTGTCCGACGGTGGCTGGCTGCGGGACGCCGAGGGCCAGGAAGTCGTGTCCCATCTGGACGAGCGGGGTCTGAGCGCCCTGGCTCGGGCAGGCGGCGGGCTCTACGTGCGGGCGGACTACCGGGACGACGATACCCGCAAGCTGCTGGAGCGGATCAGTGCCGGTGGCAGGCCCCAGGCGCTCGAGAAGGGCTCGCGCCGGATCTGGAACGAACGCTTCTACGTGCCGGTCGTCGTGATGATGCTGTTGTTGCTTGGCTGGTTCCGGCGGAACCGCAGTGTGAGGGGCTGATGCTGAACATGTGGGGCAGAGAAGCGGGCGTGAGGCGCGTTGCCGGGGGCTTGGTCCGCGGCGTTGTGCTGGTCGCGGTGGCCGCGGGGCTGGCTGTCCCGGCGTCGGCGAGCTGGTTCAAGACCTCGGAGCAAACGGCAAGAGAGCTGTTCGGCGAGAGGCACTACGACGCGGCGGCGGTGCTGTTCAAGGACGACTACCGGCGCGGAGTCGCCCTGTATCGCGCGGCGCACTACGAAGAGGCCGCGCGCGCCTTCGAATCCGTGCAGCGTGAGGACGTGGCCCAGGACGCCATGTTCAACCTGGGCAATGCAAGGTTCCACCTCAAGAAGTACCCCGAAGCCGTGGAGGCCTACGAGAAGGTTCTGGAGCAGGATCCGGCAAACGCCGACGCGCGCCACAACCTGAGTCTGGCTCGCGCCATGCTCAGAAGCGAGGAGCGGCCCGAAGAGCGGAAGAAGGAGGAGCAGAAGCAGGCGCAGGCTAAGAAGGCCCAGGGCCAGAAGTCCCAGGATCAGCAGTCGAAGCAGGAGCAGTCCCAGGGCCGGAAGTCCCAGGAGCGGCAGTCCGAGCAGCAGCAGTCTCAGGACCAGAAATCCCGGGATCAGCAGTCCAAGCAGCAGCAGTCCCAGGACCAGAAATCCCAGGATCAGCAGTCCGAGCAGCAGCAGTCCCAGGACCAGAAATCCCAGGATCAGCAGTCCAAGCAGCAG
>CAYWTP010000179.1:0-7198 GCA_964461215.1 uncultured Ectothiorhodospiraceae bacterium
GCTCGTGTATAGCGAAACAGTAAAGAACCTGTGTGAGTCACTCGGTGTCTTTCTCAACTTACTGAGCAATATGGATCCCTATGGGGAAGACGAGGACATTCCATTCTAGAGGCACCCATGCACCTTCGTGCCTTTGTGGTTTCAATAGCAGCAGATGCTGTTCATGCTGGCAACACTGCTGGGCACCAGCGTCTGGCATTTGTGGACGGCCCTGGTGCTACTGGGTGTGAGCTGGAACTTCTTGTTCATCGGCAGCACGACGCTGCTCACCGAGACTTGATCGGCCGGCGCGCAAGGCGTCCTGGGCGAGCCTCCTGCGCAGCCAGGTCCTACGGCTTTCCGCGCTGGATCAGGCGTTCCATCATATGGTTGACCCGGCGCTTGAGTGCGGCGTCCGGATGCTCGAACTCCAGGCCGACCTGATAGAGATCGACCCCGGAAACCTGGGTGGCGTCCTGATGAACCACGCGTGCCCGCAGCTTGATGGGACGCTCGTCGGTGGCATCGCTGATGACGACCTGCACCGACTGATTGAGCGACAGGGGCTCGGGCATGGTGACCCGCATGCCCCCCTGGGAGATGTCGTGCAGCACGGCTTGCAGCTCGTCGTCGTCCCCGTACTGAATTTCCAGACGCTGCGCCAGACGAGGCTCGCGCCGCTGCCCGCCTCCGACACCCTCGCGCAGCAGGCCCAGGAGCAGACGTTCGAAGCGTTCATCGTCCTCTGTGCTCAGACTGGTGAAGCGCATAACCACACCCTGGCCCAGGGGCGTCTGCCAGAGGCGAAGCACCTGTCCAACCAAAGTGATTGCCTCTCCATCGTGGACCTTCAGGGCCAGCTTCAGGGTTTCGTCGACGGCACCGACAGGCTCCCGCACGTGAAACGCCGCACCACCCCACGAGATGTTGGTGAGGGTGCCGGTCGTGGTCACCGAGCCGCTGGCATTGGACACTTGGATGGGTACCGAGAGCAGCACTCGCGGCTGCTTGCGCTCTTCGCGTGCCACCTCGTCCACCGAGTCCGCGGGCGTGGCCTCGGAGGGCTCCCGGAGCGAGACAAGATGCATGGCTTCGGTCAGTATCCGCCGCGCCTCCGCCCTCACGGCACTCTCATTGTCCGCGGTGCCACGGCGCACGACGCCGGACGCGGCCCACTCCAAGGGTACGACCCCGAATCTGGCTCGGTGCAGCGCAACGCTACGGGCCAGCAGGCGGGCACAATCCAAAAGCTGGGTATTGCTGGCAGATCCGAAGAGCTCCGTCTCCGCCGCAGTTCCCGGCATCGCAGATTTTGCACCCTGTAACATGAACCCAGGTGGCCTCCTGGTCCGTCCACACGTATTCCAAGACAACATATCGGCGAGGCGGCGTACCACTTGAGGAGGCGGACCAGCCGCCCGCCCCTGGCCGCCCATGGCTGCATGCCGGCCTGAACGAGGCGCATCAGCGGTCCAGCCTCCTGGCCACCGGCGCCTTCCTTGCACGCCCCGTCACTTGCCTGTTCCGGATCGCCCGGCCGGTTTGTCGCCTCCCCCGCTCCGTCTATATAGTGGGCACCATACCGCAGCCGGACGCCGGCCCAGAGCCGGTATGAGTTGCCATACGGGCATTTGTGGCAGGAGTGGAGTGAGCACGGGCAATCAACGCCGGATGAAACGCGTACCACGGTGCTCCCGAACCTTCCTCACCGCGCCCCCCGCAGCCCTCGGCGGTAGCGCCTTCCTGCTTTTCGTGCCTCGGCTGACCGGGCTGGCCTGCGCCCTCTTCCGTCGCTCCGCCGGCGACACGCTGCACCCCAAGCCCTCTTCGTTCGCCTCGCTGCTGGTGACGCTGGTTGCGCTGCTCGCGGTAGCGGCGTGTACGCCCCGCGGCGGCCACCGCCCCGACGACGTTCTGGTCATCGGCCAGACTGCGGAGCCGAAGTCCCTGGATCCCCAGGTCACGACGTCGCTCAACGATTTCCGCATCCTGGTGAACGTCTACGAAGGCCTGGCGCGTTTCCGCGACGGCACCCTGGAGCCTGAGCCGGCTTTGGCGACCCGCTGGGAGATCAGCGAGGACGGAAAGCGCTACACGTTCCACCTTCGCCCGAACGTGCGCTTCCATGACGGCACCGTCTTCGACGCCGACGCGGTCAAGTTCAACTTCGAGCGTATGCTGGACGCGCATCACCCGTTTCACCATACCGGCCCGTTTCCGCTGGCGTTCTTCTTCGATAAGATCAAAGCCATCGACGTCATCGACCGCTACACCGTCGCCTTCGATCTTACGCAGCCTTTCGCGCCGCTGCTCTCCAACCTGGCCTATCCCACCGGGCTGATCGTCTCTCCCGCGTCCGTGCGCCGCTACGGCGTCGACTACGGCAGACACCCGGCGGGCACCGGTCCTTTCCGCTTCACAAGTTGGGAGCCCCGCCGCCGTGTCGTGCTGGAGCGCAACCCGGACTATTGGGGAACGCCAGCGCGCTCGCGGGTATTGGTGTTCCGACCGCTGACCGACGCCATGACGCGGGTGGCGGAGCTGGTGGCGGGCGGCATCGACATGGTCACCGAGCTGTCTCCGGATCAGGTCGCCCTGCTGCGCCACGATCCCCGCTTCACGGTGTACGAGCAGACCGGACCGCACCTGTGGTTCGTGATCCTGAACACCCGGAGCGGGCCGCTTCGCGACCGGCGCATACGCCAGGCGCTCAACTACGCGATAGACAAGCGGGCGCTGGTCCGGCAGGTGCTTCAGAAGACGGCAACGGTCGCGGCCGGGCCGGTCCCCAGGGCCTTCCGCTGGGCTTACAATAACGACGTCACGCCTTATCCTTACGACCCCGAACGCGCCAGAGCCCTGCTTCGCGAGGCCGGCGTCAGCGGCGGCCTCAAGCTGCGCCTGCTGGCACCCACCTCGGGCTCGGGCATGCTGGCGCCGGTACAGATGGCAGCGGCCATCCAGGGCAACCTCGCCGCCATCGGCGTACAGGTCGAGATCGAGACCTACGAGTGGAACACCTTTCTCGCCAAGGTGAACCAGGGATTGGCGGACCAGGCCGACATGGCCGAGATGGCGTGGATGACGAACGACCCCGACACCCTGCCCTATCTGGCCTTGCGCAGCGCAGCCACGCCGGAGCACGGCGGCTTCAACTCCGGCTATTACGCCAACGCTCGGGTCGACGCCTTGATCGAACGCGCCCGCACGACGACCGACCGCCGTGAGCGCGCGCGGCTTTACCGTGCGCTGCAGCGCATCGTGCACAAGGATGCGCCCTGGATCTTCGTCGCGAGCTGGCGGCAGAACGTGGTCACCACACGCCGCCTGCGCGGATTCTCGCTGCAGCCCTCGTTCTTCCTCCTGCTGCGCGACGCGTTCAAGGTCCCATGACCGCTTACGTCCTGCGCCGCCTGCTCCAGCTCCTCCCGGTGCTGCTCGGGATCTCGCTGGTGGTGTTCCTGATCATGGCCCTGCTCCCGGGCGATCCGGCGCTCGCCATCCTGGGTCCGTACGCCACGCCGGAATCGCTGGCGTCCCTGCGGCAGGAGCTCGGTCTGGACCAGCCCCTGTGGCAGCGCTTCTTCATCTGGCTGGGCCACGTGCTGCAAGGCGATCTGGGCCGCTCGATCACGCTGCACCGGCCGGTCATCGACGAGATCGGCGAGCGCATCGGGCCGACGTTGCTGCTGGCCGCCAGTGCGCTGCTCCTGTCCGTGGCCATGGGTCTGGCTGCCGGGGTAGTCGCCGCCGCCCACCACCGCCGTTGGCAGGACCGTGCGCTGACCCTCGCCGTGCTGCTCGGGATCTCCACTCCCCAGTTCTGGCTTGCCCTGCTGCTCATCCTGGTGTTCGCGGTGCGGCTCCACTGGCTGCCGGTGAGCGGCATGCTCGCGGTCTACGGCGGCGGGGATCTTGCCGATCTGCTCCGGCATCTGGTGCTGCCGGCCACGAGCCTCGCGGTGGTGGTCACGGGCGTGCTCGCCCGCCTGAGCCGTGGCGCGATGCTGGAAGAGCTGTCGCAGGACTACGTGCGCATGGCACGGGCCAAGGGCCTGCCGGAACGCAGCGTGCTCTACAAGCACGCTTTCCTTAACATGCTCGGCAGGATGATCCCGGTGATTGGGCTACAGGCCGGCTTCCTGCTCGGCGGGGCCGTGTACATCGAAACCGTGTTCCAGTGGCCCGGGATGGGACGGATGCTGGTGGACGCGATCGCCACCCGCGATCTGCTGCTGGTCCAGGGCGGCGTGCTGGTCATGGCGTCTGCCTACGTTCTGGTGAACCTTCTGTCCGATGTCCTTCAGCATCTGCTGGATCCGCGGATACGGCTGCGATGAGTCGGCCGGCTGTCGCCAGCCTCTGGTCTCCGTCGGCCTGGCGCGGGCTTCGGCGCAATCGGCTCGCCGCGCTCGGCATGGGACTGCTCGCGGTGCTGGTGACACTGGCGCTGGCGGCCCCCCTGTTGCCGCTGGCCGATCCGTACGCGACGGATCTGGGTCGTCGCCTGCTGCCGGCCGCAAGCCCGGGCCACCTGCTGGGCACCGACCAGCTCGGCCGCGATCTGCTCTCACGTCTCGTGTGGGGAACCCGCACCAGTCTCGCCGTAGGCTTCTTCGCCGTGCTGGTGGCGGCGCTGCTCGGCACTCCCATCGGGCTGGTCGCCGGCTACTTCCGCGGCTGGGTGGATACCGTGCTGATGCGCGCCATCGACGTGCTGCTCGCCTTTCCTTACCTGCTGCTCGCGCTCGCCATCGTGGCGGCGCTGGGACCGGGCCTGCGCAACGCCATGGTCGCGATTGCGGTGGTCAACATCCCGTTCTTCGCCCGCACCGTGCGCGGCACCGCGCTGGGGCTTGGCGAGCGGGCATTCGTCGATGCCGCCCGACTCACCGGCGCGGGGCACACACGCATCCTGCTTCACGAGCTGCTGCCCAACGTGCTGCCGGTGGTGGTCATCATGATCTCCACCAATCTAGGCTGGATGATCCTGGAGACTGCGGGCCTGAGCTTCCTCGGCCTCGGTGCCCAGCCGCCGACGGCCGATCTGGGCGGCATGCTGGGAACCGGCCGCGAGTTCCTGACCACCGTACCCCGGGTCGCAATCCTCCCCGGTCTCGTCATTCTGGCCCTGGTCGCCGGCATCAATCTCATGGGCGACCGACTGCGGGACGCGCTGGACCCCCGCCTGAAGGGCGACGGCCAACTGGCGCCCGCCGCGCCCCCCGCCGTTCCAGCCGGGGATATGGAGCCGCTGCCCGGCGTGCTGCTGCGCGTGCAAGGACTGTCGACCCATTTCCGCCAGGCATCCGAGACCTACCATGCGGTAGACGAGGTAAGCTTCGACCTGGGCACGCGCGAGCGCGTCGCGGTGGTGGGCGAATCCGGATCGGGAAAGACGGTCGCGGCGCTGTCCCTCCTGGGATTGGTGCCGTTTCCGGGGCGCGTCGTAGGCGGACGCATCCTGTTCCAGGGCGAGGATCTGGTGCGGGCGCCTGAAGAACGGCGCCGACGCCTGCGGGGCAGCCGCGTCACGTACATCCCCCAGGACCCCATGACCGCCCTGAACCCGGTGCTCACCGTGGGCGCACAGGTCGTGGAGACGCTGCGCGCGCACCAGGCCCTGGACGGGGCAGAGGCGCGTAGGCGCGCCGTGGAGCTGCTCGAACGGGTGCGCATTCCCCTGCCGTCGGAGCGGTTCAAGGCCTATCCCCACGAGCTGTCCGGCGGCATGCGCCAGCGCGTGGTCATCGCCATGGCCCTGGCCAACGATCCGGCCCTCATCATCGCGGACGAGGCCACGACCGCGCTCGACGTGACGGTCCAGGCGGAGATCCTGAAGCTCATCAGTACCCTGTGCGACGAGACCGGTGCAGCGCTGCTGTTCATCAGTCACGATCTGGCCGTCGCGACCCGACTGTGCAGCCGGGTCATCGTGCTCTACGCCGGCCGGATAGTGGAGGAAGGCAGCGTCCCGGTCCTGCTCTCGCAGCCGGCGCACCCCTATACCCGCGCCTTGCTCGCCTGTGCGCCCGAGCTGGGCCGGCCGGAGAAGCCGCTGGCGCCCATCGCGGGCCAGCCTCCGCCGCTCAATGATCTTCCAGCCGGCTGCCATTTCGCCCCGCGCTGCGAGCACGCCCGGAACGCGTGCCGCCATCACGCCGTGGCCCTGCGGGCCTTCGGCGACACTCATCGCGTGCGCTGCATCCGCGCCGAGGAGATCCCGCCGTGGCGGCCCTGATCGAGACGCGCGGGATCACCAAGATCTTCTGCCGCGGGACGGGCTGGTGGCCGGGCGCACGGCGGCGCACCGTGGCCCTCGAAAACGTGTCGCTGACCGTGAGCCGCGGCACCAGCCTGGGCTTGGTGGGCGAGTCCGGGAGCGGCAAGTCGACCCTGGCGCGTATCCTCATCGGACTCGACCGTCCCACCGCAGGCGAGCTGCGCTGGGAAGGCCACTCCACGTCCGCCTTTAGCCACGATGACTGGCGCCGGTGCTGGCGCACCGCGCAATACGTGTTTCAGGACGCTCAGAGCGCCCTCAACCCACGCCACACCCTGGGCCGGATCCTGGAAGCCCCGCTGGCGGCGCTGCTTCGCCTGTCACCGGCCGAGCGCACCCGGCATGTCGACGGGCTGCTCGACCAGGTAGGCCTGTCCCCGCGCCTGCGCGACCGCTATCCCCATGAGCTCTCGGGCGGCCAGGCGCAGCGGGTAGTGCTGGCCCGCGCCCTCGCGGTGAGGCCCGCGGCCCTGATCCTCGACGAGCCGGTATCCGCCCTGGACGTCTCCATCCAGGCCCAGATCCTGGCGCTGCTGCGCGAGCTGCGCCGGGAGCTGCATCTGACCTATCTGCTCATCTCCCACGATCTGGCGGTGGTGGAACAGCTCTGCAACGAGGTGGCGGTCATGCAGAACGGGCGGGTGGTCGAACGGGGCGACCGTGACACCGTATTCCGCTCGCCGCGGCACGCCTACACCAGGAAGCTGATCGACGCGGCACCTGCCATGTGACGATCAGGAACTGGTTTCTTGCGCTCCGTCACAATGTTCCTGGGTACGGGCGACAGGGCGGACTTGCACAAGGGTGCCATCGGCAGACTCTGGATCCCCGGCGGATCCCGTTGTATCCCGCCGACACTCATGCAGCGTATAGTGATGACCCATACGTAGGATCTTTAGGCCGTGGCGTCCATGTGAGGTCCGCAGGACACGCCGT
>CAYWTP010000180.1:0-7187 GCA_964461215.1 uncultured Ectothiorhodospiraceae bacterium
CTGGATGTGGTACATATTCCCCCAACTCAAAGGGCTCGGTCGAAGCTTCAATGCGCAGCGATATGGAGTTGCCGGCAGGAACACGCCGTTCTCTGAGGCTCTGGAAACATTCTATGAAGGTGAACCGGATGCTAGGACGCTTTCCATTCTGCAAGCGGATTGATGCGTCTTCGCGTGATTCAATGGGCCAAAGCCAGAAGGTGCCCAATTAGACTGTTAGCCGCAAGCGTTGCGGGAGGCTGAGGTGCGTTGGCTTTGCGAAGCGCTGGTGGCCAGCCAGCGACCAAGCGGACGGAGGACAGCCCAAGGCAACGGCGTCAGGCGCTGCCTTCCCGCACGATCTCGTCGGCGTCCCGGGAGCACGCCAGATGCAGGTTGAACGGCTCGTAGGATTCGAACTCCTGGGAGATGATCCAGACCTGGGACATCTTCTGGTCGATGTCCGGCAGTGCCTTCAGGGTGCTGCGGATCCGTTCCCGGTCGAAGAAGGCGAACGGCTCGTCCAGGATCACGAACTGCCGGCCGGCCACGGCGGCTTCGGTCAGCGCCTTGGCCATGGCCAGGCGCACGGCCAGCATGATCTGGCGTTGGGTACCGCTGGAAAGCTCGTCGAGTCCGGCAAAGTCGTTCTTCTCCCGGGAGAATACGCGCACCGCCAGATCGTCGTCGATCTGCATGTGCTGATAGCGGTCCTCGGTCAGCAACGGCATTACCTCGCCGGTGTAACGGCGCAGCACCCGGTTGAAACGGCTGTAGAGCTCCTGGCAGGTGCCGCGCACCAGGCGCAGTGCCATCTCCAACAGGCGGATTCGGCCCTCGTGATCAGGGATCCGCTCCTTGAGCTCGGCGATTGCGGCGTTCATCTCCTCGGCCCGGCGGCGTCTCTCCTGCTCTCGGCCTATGGCTTCGTCGTTCTGAGCAATGTCACGCTGACACTGCTCGTTCTCCTTCTCCAGCCCGCCGATTCCGGCGGCGACGCCTTCACGCACGTCCCGTAGCTGCTTGTCGCATTGCTGGAGCAACTCCTCGAGCCGCTGCTTCATGGGTGCCAAGGCCTCGTCGCTCAGGAACGGCTCGCCCGGACCGTCGGCGAAGGCCGCTATCGCCTTGCTCAGAGACTCGTCCCCCAGCTCGTCAAGGGACTCCAGGGCCTGGGGAAAGGCCATCCCCTCCATGTAATCCAGAAGCTCCGCCCTGTGCCGCGCCACCTCTATGCGCCTTCCCAATGCGGCGTGAGCCTCCCTCACCTCCCAGACCCGGGTGCCCAGACGCAGGGCCCGCCATGCCAGCAGCAAGGCCAGTACCGACAAGCCCACGGCGGCGTAGAACAGCCAGGGCACATAGGTGGGCTGCCACAGGCTCACGTTCTGCTCCAGCCAGCGGCCCAGCTCGGAGGCGGCGTCGGTGTGAGGGTTCTCGTGCAGCAGGAACCAGCCGGCCCAGGCTGCGCCGGTGATAAGCGAGATCAGCAGCAGGTTCAAACGGGCAAGGAAGTGCCAGCGACGGACCTTGTGCAGCCTGCCCTCCACGACCGCCTGCTGCTGCGGCAACGGCGGCTCGGCACCCGCCGGCGCGGCGGTGCCTGACTCGCCCAGCCTGGAGCCCAGGTCCTCGCGCAGCTCCCGCGTCCGCCGGCGCACGTCGTCAAAAGCCGACAGCCGGCCTTCGAGCTCCCAGACGAAGCTCTTCATCCCCTCCTCTTCGCACAGATCCTCGCCGGGCTCCAAGGCCTCACAGCCCTGGCTGATCTCGTGCAGCCCTTTGGTGTACAGGTCCGAATAGGCCTGCCATCTGGCGTAGGACGCGTTGCTGGAGGCCTCCAGCATCTCGCGCCCGACTTCCTGGAGCTGCACACACCCCGCCTGCAGAGTATCGGTGGTACCGTGCAGCTTCTCGATGGAGTCCAGATTACGCGCTATCTTCTCGCGCAGCGCGTCCTTGGCCATCTCCAAACGCGAGAGACCGTCCTCCCAGATCCCCATGGCGTTGATCTGCTCGCGTATCGCGCTCGCCTGAGTGTCCAGGTTCCCAATGGCGGCTTGCTCGCCGCGGATGTCCTGCGCCAATACCTCCGCCACGCGCTCCAGGCGGGCACCACCGGCCACTTCCTTGATGGTGCTGCTCTGCGAATGCGGCGCGGAAATCTCACGCTGGGCGAGATACAGGGAATCCAGATACTGTTGAAAGTTGAACCCGACCAGCGCCACCACCGCGTCATACACGGCGGCCGCACCACTGGCCATAGGCGTCTGCTCGCCGACCCGCGTCAGGGTGGCCCCGTGTACGCCGTCGGCGGCAAGTGAGCGCGAGACCCGGTAGCGGGTGTTGCCCTCCACGGTGAACTCCAGCTCCACGGAGCTGGAGGTCTCGCCCCAGCGGATGCTCTTGGCAATCTCCTCGGCGGGCAAGGAGAAGGTCCGGCCGAAGAGGCCGAAGCAGACGGTCTCGACGATGGCCGTCTTGCCGGACTCGTTGGGACCGCTCAGGGCGATGAGGCCCTTTTCCGGCAGAGTGGCCAGCTCCAGGCGCGCATACTTCAAGACGTTGCGGGCACGCACCGAGCTGATGATCATGGCCCGCGCTCCGTGATCCGGCCCAGCTTCTCCATGACCAGGTCCACCGCCTCCCGGTAGAGGGTCTCGTCAAATTGAGCGTCCGAGGTCTTCAGCCGTTCCAGCTCACGCCGGGTGAACTCGAGGAACTCGTCCTCGGAAGGGCGGCGAACGAACTCGCGCTGGGTGCTGTCCTGCTTCATGGCGTACTAGCGCTGCGCGTCAGGCACCCAGCGCCGACGTGCACAGTGCCATCAGGGCGCCGGGATACACACCAAGGGCCAGGATCGCCAGGCCGTTGGCGCTCACCATCACGCGCATGTCGGTGGCGGCGGTCAGCGGTGTCAGATCCTCAGGCTTGTCGAAGTACATCAGGCGTATGATGCGCAGATAGTAGAATGCCCCGATGACGGAGAATGCGACCGCCGTGACCACCAGCCAGAGCATGTCGACCTTGACCACTTCGAGCAGCACGGACCACTTGGCCCAGAAGCCCAGGAAAGGCGGCACGCCCGCCATGGAGAACATCAGGATCAGCATGATGAAGGCGAACCACGGACTGCGCTCGTTCAGTCCCTTGAAGTCATCCAGGCGCTCGGCCTCGAAGCCGGCACGGCTGAGCAGGATGATCATGGCGAAGCCCCCCATGCCCATCAGCGCATAGACGATGACGTAGAACATCGCGGACGCAAAGCCGGCGGGCGTACCGGCCAGCACTCCCAGGAGCAGGAAGCCCACGTGGGAGATAGTCGAGTAAGCCAGCATGCGCTTGAGGTTGCTCTGGGCGATGGCGATGACGTTGCCCACTGCCATGGAGAGCACCGAGAGGATGATCAGCATCTGCTGCCAGTCGTGCACCAGGCCCGGCAATCCGTCCACCAGCAGGCGCATCAGCATGGCGAAGGCGGCCAGCTTGGGTGCCGTGCCAATGAACAAGGTCACGGACGTGGGAGCGCCCTGGTAGACGTCGGGCAGCCACATGTGGAAGGGAACCGCCCCGAGCTTGAATGCCAGCCCCACGATCAGGAACACCAGGCCGAACACCAGCACGGTGGCGTTGGCCTGCCCACCGCCCACGGCGGCGGAGATGACCGCAAGGTCCAGGCTGCCGGTGGCACCGTAGATCATGGAGATGCCGTAGAGCAGCATGCCGGATGCCAGCGCACCGAGCACGAAGTACTTCATGGCCGCCTCGGAGGCCACCTCCGAATCCCGGTTCAAAGCCACCATGGCGTAGAGCGAGAGCGACAGCAGCTCCAGCCCGAGGTAGATGGTGAGCAGGCTATGCGCGGAGGTCAGTACCATCATTCCCAGCACGGCGAACAGGCCCAGCACGTAGTACTCGCCCTTGAACAGATTGCGCTCGCGCAGATAGTCCTTGGAGTAGAAGAACACGAAATAGGTAACGATGAAGATGAACACCTTGAGCACGCTCGCCATGGCGTCGCTCACGTAGGTCCCGTTGAAGGTGACCGTGCTGTGCTGCGGATGCAACAGCAGGACCATGACGGCGGCTGCCACCAGGGTGGCCTGCGAGATCTGGTAAGTGAAGAGCCGATACCGCTCGGATACGAACACGTCCAGCACCAGGGCCACGCACGCCATGGCCAGCACGAACATCTCGGGGATGGCCGGAACAAAATTCGGAGTTTCAAAGACCATTGGTCATGACTCGTTGTTCGTAACGCGCGATTCGTGACTCGTGATTCGCAACCAATTACTCGTGACCCGCGACTCGTGATTCCAAGTGCTCCCTACCCCCCTCACTCCTCACTCCTCGCTCCTTACGCCTTACGTCCCATCACAGCTTCGACTGCACAATGTGCTGCACCAGGTGGTCCAGCGTGGGACGCATCACGTCCAGCAGGGGGGCTGGCCAGAGGCCGAACAGCAGCACCACCACTGCCAGGGCACTCAGGATCAGGAACTCCCGGCCGGTGATGTCCTGCAGGCTTGCCACGCCTTCGTTGGCCACCTTGCCGTAGATCACCCGTTTGTAGAGCCACAGGTTATACGCGGCGCCCAGCAGCAGGATAGTCGCGGCGAGAAAGGCGAACCAGAAGCTGGCCTTGAAGCTGGAAAGGATGACCATGAACTCACCGACGAATCCGGAGGTGCCTGGCAGACCCGAATTGGCCATGACGAACAGCATCATGAAGGCCGCGAACGCCGGCATGGTGTTGACCACCCCGCCATAAGCACTGATCTCGCGGGTGTGCATCCGATCGTAGAGCACGCCAACGCAGAGGAACAGGGCGCCGGAGATAAATCCATGGGAGATCATCTGAACCATGCCGCCTTCCATTCCCATGGCCGCGCCCTTGACGCTGCCGGTGCTCTCCAGGATGGAGAACCCCACGAAGAAGCCCAGGGTGACGAAGCCCATGTGCGAGATGCTGGAGTAGGCGATGAGCTTCTTCATGTCGGTCTGCACGATGGCCACGAAGCCGATATAGACCACGGCGATGAGCGACAGAGCGATGATCAGCCAGTCCAGCTCCCGGCAGGCATCGGGCGTAATGGGCAGGCTGAAACGTACGAAGCCATAGCCACCCATCTTCAGCATGATGGCGGCCAGTACCACGGATCCCCCCGTGGGTGCCTCTACGTGGGCATCAGGCAGCCAGGTATGCACCGGCCACATGGGCACCTTGACGGCGAAGGCCAGCAGGAAGGCCAGAAAGATCAAGGTCTGGGCGGTCATGCCCATGCGCAGATTGTGCAGATCCAGAATGTCGAAGCTGCCACTTTTCGAGTACATGTAGATCAGGGCCACCAGCATGAACACCGAGCCCAGGAAGGTGTAGAGAAAGAACTTGATGGTGGCGTAGACACGCCGCGGACCACCCCAGATCCCGATGATCAAGAACATGGGCACCAGCATGGCTTCCCACAACACGTAGAACAGGATGGAATCCAGCGCGGCGAACACCCCGTTCATGAGGCCTTCCATGACCAGAAAGGCGGCCATGTACTGGGCCGTGCGATGCTGGATGACCTCCCAGCCGGCGATGATCACCAGCACCGTGGTGAAGGTGGTCAGCAGGATGAGCGGCATGGAGATCCCATCCACGCCCATGTGGTAGTTGATATGGAAAGCCGGGATCCAGGACACGTTCTCGACGAACTGCATGGCGGCGGTCGTGGTGTCGAAATGCGTGTACAGCGGAATCGACAGCAGGAACGTGACGATTGACACTGCCAGGGCCACGGCCCGGGCCGCCGGCGCGTTGCGGTCTCCGGCGGCCAGCAACACCCACACGCCGCCGGCGACAGGTGTCCAGGTGAGCAGGCTCAGAAGCGGCAGTGCGTCAAGCGACATGGAAGGTCATTCCCCGTTGTTCTAACCGTGCACGAACCAGCTCAGGAGCAGGAACAGGCCGATGATCATGGCAAACGCGTAGTGATACAGGTATCCGCTCTGGATCCGGCGGGCGACCCCGGCAAACCACCCGACGGTCCGGGCCGAGCCGTTCACCAGCAGCCCGTCGATCACGCGCACGTCGCCGAACCGCCACAGCAGCCCGCCGATCCCCCGCGCGCCGCCCGCGAAGAAGAATTGGTTGAACTCGTCGAAGCCGTACTTGCGTTCCAGAATTGCGTAGGCGATGTGCAGGCGCTGCTTGATGACTGCGGGCAGATCGGGACGCTTCAGATACAGGTACCAGGCCGTGCCAAGACCCGCCATGGCGAGCCAGAACGGCATCCCCAAGAGCCCGTGGCCCACGAAGCCCACCATTCCCGTGTAGTGCTCGGCGATGTGTTCGAGCACGTCGTGCTCGGGGGCCACGAAGATGGAGTCGCCGAAGTAGTCGCCGATCAGCACCGGCCCGATGTAGAAGGCCCCCACCAGCACCGATGGAATCGCCAGCATGATCAGGGGTACCGTCACCACCGGCGGCGTCTCGTGCAGATGCTCGCGGGTGTGCTCATCCATCCGCTCCTGGCCGTGGAAGACCAGGAAGAACAGCCGGAACGAGTACAGCGCCGTCACGAACACCCCGAGCAGCACGCACCAGTAGGCGAAGCCGGCGCCGGCCACGTGGGATTCCTGCACCGCCTCGATGATGGTGTCCTTGGAGAAGAACCCGGCAAAGCCCGGGAAGCCGATGAGGGCCAGGGAGCCGACCAGGGACGTCCAGTAGGTGATGGGCATGTACTTGCGCAGGCCGCCCATCTTGCGCATATCCTGCTCGTGGTGCATGGCGATGATGACCGACCCGGCGGCCAGGAACAGCAGGGCCTTGAAGAACGCGTGGGTCATCAGGTGGAAGATGCCGGCGGCGTAGGCCGATGCCCCCAGCGCCACCGTCATGTAGCCGAGCTGGGATAGGGTCGAATAGGCCACGACCCGCTTGATGTCGTTCTGCACCAGTCCCAGCAGGCCCATGAAGAACGCCGTGATGGCGCCGATGACCAGCACGAAGGACAGCGCGGTCTCCGAGAGCTCGAACAGGGGCGACATGCGGGCGACCATGAAGATCCCCGCCGTGACCATGGTGGCGGCGTGGATGAGGGCGGAGATGGGGGTCGGGCCTTCCATGGAGTCCGGCAGCCAGACGTGCAGCGGCGCCTGAGCGGACTTGCCCATGGCCCCGATGAACAGCAGGATGCAGATCACCGTCATCACGGACC
>CAYWTP010000181.1:0-7146 GCA_964461215.1 uncultured Ectothiorhodospiraceae bacterium
CCGAAGTCGAACTCAGCCACATGTATGTCGACAACGCGGCGATGCAGCTGGTGAAGTGGCCGAAGCAGTTCGACGTGATGGTGACCGGTAACATGTTCGGCGACATTCTGTCGGATGCGGCCGCGATGCTGACCGGGTCGATCGGTATGCTGCCGTCGGCGTCACTGGATGCAAACAGCAAGGGCATGTACGAACCGATCCACGGTTCGGCGCCGGACATCGCCGGCAAGGGCGTGGCGAATCCACTGGCGACGATATTATCAGTCGCGATGATGCTGCGTTACAGTTTTGATCGGGCAGACCTGGCCGGTGACATCGAAGCCGCGGTCGGCAGGGTGCTGGACAGGGGCCTGCGCACGGCCGATATCGCCTCCGCCGGCGCCGGCGCCGTGAGCACGCGGGAGATGGGTGATGCCGTGGTCGAGGCCTTGTAGCGCTCGCTGGGTATATGGGTCCTGGGCGATGGTGGCCGGGTCAATCCTGATCATCAAGCCGTTTTGCGGGCCGGCTGCTAGCCGTGGCGCGGCCCGTACGCTTTGCGTCTTCTTGGAGCAGTCACGCAGATGAGTCGCGTATTCGATGTTGCTGTGGTCGGTGCCACCGGTGCCGTGGGTGAGACCATGATTTCCATCCTGGAGCAGCGCAGGTTTCCCGTCGGGAAGCTCTACGCCCTGGCCAGCAGCCGGTCGGCGGGCAAACGGGTGCAGTTCAACGGCCGGAATGTCACGGTGGGCAACCTCGAGGAGTTCGACTTCTCTCGGACTCAGGTGGGGCTGTTCTCTCCGGGTGCCGGCGTGTCGGCGGTGTATGCCCCCAAAGCGGCGGCGGCTGGCTGCGTAGTGGTCGACAACACCTCCCAGTTTCGCTATGACGATGACGTTCCTCTGGTGGTACCGGAGGTCAATCCCGCCAGCATCGCCGGCTACGGCAATCGCGGCATCATCGCCAACCCCAACTGCTCCACCATTCAGCTGCTGGTGGCACTCAAGCCAATCTACGATGCCGTGGGTATCGAGCGCATCAACGTATGCACCTACCAGGCGGTCTCGGGCACCGGCAAGGAGGCCATCGAAGAGCTGGCAACGCAGACGGCGGCGCTGCTCAACGGCAAGCCCGTGCAGTCAGCTGTCTATCCCAAACAGATCGCCTTCAACGTGCTGCCGCACATCGACGTGTTCATGGACAACGGCTATACGAAGGAAGAGATGAAGATGGTCTGGGAGACCCGCAAGATCATGGGTGATGAGCGTATCGCCGTGAATCCCACCACCGCGCGGGTGCCGGTCTTCTATGGTCACTCGGAGGCGGTACATATCGAGACCCGGGAAAAGATCAGCGCTGAACAGGCCCGCGAGCTGCTGGCCCATGCTCCCGGAGTGAGAGTTCTCGACGCGCGTGAGCCCGGCGGCTATCCGACGGCGGCTACCGAGGCGGCCGGCGCGGATCCGGTGTTCGTCGGCAGGATCCGCGAGGACATTTCCCATCCTCGCGGGCTGAACCTGTGGGTCGTATCCGACAATGTGCGCAAAGGAGCTGCCCTCAATAGTATTCAAATTGCGGAAATTTTGGTAAAAGAGTATCTGTAAGCTATAGTTAGTGAGCAATTGTAAAGCACATTCGAAGTTCGGGCTTCGCGCAACGGGGGGGCCAGCGCTCCTGATGTGTGTTCTCTATTTCACTAACAAATCCTTGATCGGGGTTTGAACCTAAAGGAACTGGTGATGATGCGAAAACTGGCCTCGCTCGCGGCCGCGATCGCCATTGCGCTTCCGCTCGACGCGTCCGCAATAGGGCTCGGCAACCTCAGTCTGCACTCGGCACTGAACCAGCCGTTCAGTGCCCAGATTCCTTTGCTGTCGGTAAAGCCGGGAGAGGCCGAGGACGTGAAAGTCAGTCTCGCCAGCAGCGAGGACTTTCAGCGGGCCGGCCTGGACCGCCCGTATCTGCTGTCGAAGCTGCGCTTCAAGGTGGTCGAGGACCCGGATAAGGGGACCTGGGTAGAGCTCCGAAGCAGTGAGCCCATACGCGAGCCGTTCCTGGATTTCCTGCTGGAGATCAACTGGCCGAAAGGGCGCTTGCTGCGTGAGTATACCGTGCTGCTGGACCCGCCGGTCTATGGGGCGGCCGCTTCCCTCGGTGTAAGAGGGCCGGTCATCCACACCACGCAGACGGCCAAGCCGGCGCCCACCAAGTCCGCAGCGGCGGCGGCGCCGGTCATGACGGCGCCGCGCACTGCCACGCCTGGAGCTTCCGGCGACCGCTATGGGCCGACGGAGTCCTCCGATACGCTGTGGTCTATCGCCAGCCGTGTGCGTCCGGATGCGAGCGTGTCGCTCCAGCAAATGATGTTGGCCCTGCTGCGGGCAAATCCGGAAGCGTTCACGATCCAGAATGTCAATGCCCTCAAGGCAGGCTACGTGCTGCGCATTCCGGATCGCCAGGAGATCGAGGGCCTGAGCCAGTCGCAGGCTCTGAAGCAGGTCATGCGCCAGCATGCCCTGTGGGAGGAATACCGGCAGCGCGTGGCCCAGGCACCTGGCCGGGCACCGCGGGGATCCGTGGCTCCTACCGCTGCGGCGCCGGGCGCGCCCGGTGAGGCGGGTGAGGCTGCGCGGCTCAAGCTGCTCAGTGCCGGCAGCGGCAAGTCGGCGGTAGGCGGTGTCACCGGTGGCCAGGCCGACGTTGAGGCCCTGCGCAAGGATCTGACCCTCGCGCACGAGGATCTGGATTCAAAGTCCCGGGAAATCGAAGATCTGCGGGCGCGCGTGAACGAGTCGCAGGCCCTCGTGAAGGACCTGCAGCGGTTGGTTCAACTCAAGGACGATAACCTGGCAGCGCTGCAAGCCAAGCTGGCTACTCAGGGGGAGGGTACCGCTGCTTCCGCGGCCGGTGAAACTCCCCCGGCACCGCCCGCAGAGCAGGCCGGCGCGCCTGAGCAAGGGCCTGAAGGGCCGGCGGCTCCGGTACCTGAGTCAGCGCCGGAGCAGGTCCAGGCGCCGAGCACACCCGGGCCGACCCCGGAGGCTCAGGCACCGGCCGCCCCCGCGCCACCGGAGGAAGCTCCACCGACGCCCGCCGCGGAAGTCCCGGCGCCGGCTCCGGAACAGCCGGTAACCCCTGCCCCCACGGCCGTGGCGCCCCCGGCGCCCGCCGCTCAGCCCAAGTCGTTCCTGGAATCGCTGCCGTTCAGCCCCGCGGTGCTGGCCGGCGGCTTGGTGGGGCTGCTCGCCATTGGCATCGGCATGGTGTATCTGCTGCGGCGCCGGCGGCCTGGCGAGGCGGAGGGTTTCCTTGCCGAAGAGGAAGCTTTTGCGGAGGAGGGGCCGGCCGCAATTACTCCCGCGGAGGACGAGCCGGAGCCGGCCGAGGTGCTGGAGGCCGAGGAGCCGGTGACGGAGCGCGCCTTCGAGGCGGAAGAGGACGAGGCGACTCAGATCCGCGCCATGCCGCCGCACGAGGAGGGCCCCAAGGAAGACCCGCTGGCGGAGGTGAATGTCTACCTGGCGTACGAGCGCTTCGATCAAGCCGAGGACTTGGTGCGCAAGGCGATCGCCAATTACCCGGACCGCCACGAGTACAAGCTCAAGATGCTGGAAATCCATTCTGCCGCCAAGGACAAGGAGGCGTTCGAGCGGGATGCGCGCGTCCTGCAGGAGGCCGTCGGTGACGAGAGCCCCCTGATGGAGAAGGCGGCCATCTGGTGGGCCGAGCTGTCTCCGGATCGGAAGCTCTTTGCTGCCGCCGAGCCTGGTTTCGAATCCACCCATCCTGGCTTCGAAGCCACCCATACAAACTTGTCCGCGGAGGACCTGGCCCAGACCGTCACCATGGAGGCGGCGGAGGCTGCGACCGCCGGCGAGATCGATTTCGACCTGGGCCTGGAAGGCGCCGAGCAGTCCGCTGAGCAGGAAGGGGCCGGCGGGATTGACTTCGACCTCGATCTCATCGGATCCGCCGAGGCGGGTGCGGAGCCCGCAGCCGGCGGAGAGCTCGACTTCGAGCTGCCGCTTGAAGGCGCCGCCGAGGAGGTCGCTGCGCCCGGCGAGGATGCCGGCCTGGATCTGGACCTGGGGTTCGAGGCCGGGCCCGCGGAAGAGGCCGCGGCTGAAGAGGGCAAGAGGCCGGAGCTGGGTGAAGAGCCCGGTGCCGCCGATGAAGAGGAAGGGCTGGACCTGGATCTGTCGTTTGGCGAGGGAACTGCCGCCCTTGAGGAGGGGACCCCAGAGGAGGGGAGTGTAGACTTTGATTTGGAGGCCGGGGAGGCCCAGGCAGCGGAGCAAGAGGCGGTCGAGGAGGAGCTGGGCCTGACCGTGGAGCTGGAGCCTGCGGGCGAGATCGGTACGGCAGACCTTTCCTCTGAGCCGGAAGCGGCGCCGGCGGACGAAGACTTGGTGCTGGAGGAAGGCCTGGGCCAAGACACGGAGGTGCTGGAGGCGGCTGAGCCGCCCGCGGAGGAGACTGCCGAAATCGAAGATCTTGATTTCGGTCTGGAGGAGCCTGAGGCCGAAGAGCTGGAGGCCGCTCAGGCTCCGGAAGGGGAGCTGGATTTCAACCTGGAAGAACCCGGATTCGAAGGCTCCACGGAGTCGACTACCGAGGGCGAGTTCGACCTGTCCCTGGAGATGGAGGAAGAGCAGGCGCAGGGCGCAGAGGCCGAGGAGCCCCCCGTCGACTTTGACCTGGATCTGGCTGCAAGCGGTGGAGCCGAGATGCCGGCCGGGGCCGAAGAGGCGGCGCCTGAGATCGACTTCGATCTGGATCTGGAAGAGGGCGAAGAGGAGCCGGAGAAGACTCTGATGCTGGGCCGCGAGGTATCCGGTGAGATCGACGAGCTTGCCACCAAGCTGGACCTGGCGCAGGCTTACATCGATATGGGCGACAGCGATGGTGCCCGCGGAATCCTCAACGAGGTTCTGAGCGAAGGCAGCGACGAGCAGAAGAAGGAAGCGTCGGAGCTGCTTGAGAAGCTCCAATAAAGCGCCAGCCGCGGACCAAGGCGTCGGCGGCTGGCGCCAATGTCTCAAAGAGTTCAGGGTTATAAGGCACAGATCCGAGCACTCAAACCTCTTACAGGTCGCTCGTTTGGTCCCGCTCTCTTGTCGACCAGCTCAATACTGGTACTTAGTTGCCAAGGATTACTCTGTTCAACCTGAGTCACTAGCGATCACCGGCGGCCCTTCTGGGCGAGTCCTGAGCCGGGAGACTGTGGTTTACCGGATGCATGAATCCCGTCGGTTTCTTACTAGGTACCGGATGCGGTACCGCATCCGGCTTTCATGAAGATCGCTTTGGGTGTGGAGTACGACGGGGCGCAGTTCTCCGGCTGGGAGGGCCAGCCGCGTCGGCGTACGGTGCAGGGGGAGCTGGAGAAGGCGCTGTCCGCGGTCGCGGACCGGCCCACGAAGGTGATCTGCGCGGGGCGCACGGACGCCGGTGTGCATGCCTGGGGACAGGTGGTCCACTTCGAGACTGAGGTTACGCGGGAACTGCGTGCCTGGCTCCTGGGCGGCAACGCCAATCTGCCCGACGATGTGAGCCTCACCTGGGCCCGGTCCGCAGCCGACGACTTTCATGCCCGGTTCTCTGCGCGCGGGCGCCATTACCGGTACGTGATCTGCAACCGTCGGACCCGCCCCGCGGTGCTGCGCCAGCGGGTGTGCTGGGAGCACCGACCACTGGCGGTGGAGGCAATGCAGGAGGGGGCCGGCCACCTCCTGGGTGAGCACGACTTCTCCTCGTTCAGGGCGGTGGCCTGTCAGGCGAAGAGTCCGGTGCGGCAGGTCCGCCGCCTGGAGGTGAGCCAGCGGGGTGTCATGATATTCATCGACGTAGTGGCCAACGGCTTCCTGCACCACATGGTGCGCAACATGGCCGGGGTCCTGATGGCCATCGGCATGGGCCGGCAGGCCCCGGCCTGGTCGCGGGACGTGCTGAAAGCCCGTGACCGCACTCGCGGTGGCGTGACGGCGCCGCCCGACGGCCTGTATCTCATGGGGGTCGAGTATCCCCTGCGCTTCGGATTGCCCCGGGTTTTCCCGTCTCCCCTCGTCTGGTAGCCTTAACGGCTTGTGTTCGAGTCCGCGACGCCCGCAAGGCACCCGTTGGCGACCCCAAAGCCCATGGACACGCACGTCGTTGTCCGCACCCGAGTGAAGATCTGCGGCATCACCAGGCCCCAGGACGGTGTCGGCGCGGCGATTCTGGGGGCGGATGCCATCGGGCTGGTGTTCTATCCGCCCAGTCCCCGGGCGGTGACTGCGGACCAGGCCCGCGCGATCGTGAAGGCCCTGCCTCCCTTCGTCAGCGTGGTCGCATTGTTCGTCAACGCCGAGCCGCAGGCGGTGCGCTCGGTGCTGGAGGCGGTTCCAGTGGATTTGCTGCAGTTTCACGGCGACGAGACCCCCGCGCAGTGCCGCGGCCATGGCCGTCCCTACATCAAGGCGGTGGCGATGCGCGACGGGCTGGATCTGGTCGAGACCGCCCGTCGCTATGGCGACGCCAGGGCACTGCTGCTGGATACTTACAAGGAGAGCCTGGCCGGCGGAACGGGGGAGAGCTTCGACTGGGGCCGCATACCGCCGGGGCTCGCGCGGCCGGTCATCCTGGCCGGGGGCCTGCGCCCGGACAACGTCGCGGAGGCGGTGCGCCGCGTCCGTCCCTACGCCGTGGATGTGAGCGGGGGCGTGGAGTCGAGCAAAGGCATCAAGGACGCCGCCAAGATGGCGGCGTTCATACGAGGAGTCGACAGTGTCGCAACAAGCTGAGGCCGCCAGCCGGCCGCACATCATCGGTACCCTGCCAGACGCGCGGGGGCATTTCGGGATCTACGGCGGCCGTTTCGTGGCCGAGACGCTGATGGAGCCCCTGGACGAGCTGCGCCAGGCCTACGAGCGCTATCTGAAGGATCCGGAATTTGTCGCCGAGCTGGACGCGGATCTGCGCCATTACGTCGGCCGTCCCTCGCCGTTGTACTTCGCCGAGCGCTGGTCGCGGCGGCTCGGGGGCGCGCGGATCTTCCTCAAGCGCGAGGACCTCAACCACACCGGTGCCCACAAGGTGAACAACACCGTGGGCCAGGCGCTGCTCGCGCGGCGCATGGGCAAGACCCGGATCATCGCCGAGACCGGGGCGGGCCAGCACGGGGTG
>CAYWTP010000182.1:0-7127 GCA_964461215.1 uncultured Ectothiorhodospiraceae bacterium
GACCACGCCGCCCGCGTGCTTGCCGGCATTGCGCGAAAGACCCTCCAGCTTGCGGGCCAGGTCGATAAGCGCGCGCACATCCTCCTCTTCCTCGTAGCGCCGCCTGAGCTCCTCCTCCTGTTCCAGAGCCTTGTCCAGCGTCATCTTCAAATCGAAGGGGATGAGCTTGGCGATCTTGTCTACGAAGCCATAGGGATGGCCCAGGACACGGCCCACGTCTCTTACCACGGCTTTGGCCGCCATGCTGCCGTAGGTGATGATCTGGGACACGCGATCCCGACCGTAGCGCCCGGCCACATAGTCGATCACGCGGTCGCGGCCTTCCATGCAGAAGTCCACGTCGAAGTCCGGCAAAGATACCCGCTCGGGATTGAGGAAGCGCTCGAACAGCAGATCGTAGGCGATGGGGTCCAGATCCGTGATGCCCATGGCATAGGCCACCAGGGAGCCGGCGCCGGAGCCACGTCCCGGCCCGACCGGCACGCCGTTGTCCTTGGCCCAGCGGATGAAGTCCGCCACGATCAGAAAGTAGCCGGGGAAGCCCATCCCGATGATGACATCCAGCTCGGCCCGCAGGCGCTGGTCGTAAACCTGGCGCCGCTGGGCAAAGTCCGGCGCCGCGATATCGAACAGGGCGGCCAGGCGCGCCTCCAGCCCTGAGCCGGCCTGCTCCGTGAACCACTCCTCCTCGCGTTTGCCCTCGGGAACCGGGAAGGCGGGCAAAAAATTCCTGCCCAGCGACAGCTCAAGGTTGCAGCGCCGGGCGATCTCCACGGTATTCTCGACCGCCTCGGGGATATCGGCGAACAGCGCCCGCATTTCACCCGCGCTCTTCAGATACTGCTGCTCGCTATGGCGCCGGACCCGCCGCGGATCGTCCAGCGTGCGTCCCTCGTGGATGCAGACTCTGGCCTCATGGGCCTCGTAGTCGTCGGCGCGCAGGAAGCGCACGTCGTTGCACGCAACCACCGGCACGCCCCTCAGCGATGCCAGATCCACGGCGGCATGCAGATACTCTTCCTCGCCTTCGCGGCCGGTGCGCTGAAGCTCCAGATAGTAGCGGTCGGGAAACAGCCGCTGCCAGCCATCCAGCAGCTCGCCGGCCTGGGCCTCACGGCCCGACAGCAGTGCCAGCCCCACGTCTCCCGCAGGCCCGCCCGAGAGGGCGATCAGCCCGTCGCACGCCCCTTCCAGCCATGCCTTGCGCAGGAACGGCAGGCCGCGTACCTGACCGTCGATATAGGTCCGGGACACCAGCCGGGTGAGGTTCTTGTAGCCCCTCTCGTCCTGACACAGCAGCACCAGCCGGCACGGCTGGTTGGGATCGGTGTCATTGTGCAGCCACAGGTCCACGCCTACGACGGGCTTGATCCCCGCCGCGATGGCTGCACGGTAGAACTTGACCATGGAGAACAGATTGCTCTGGTCCGTGACCGCCACCGCCGGCATGCCATCGTCGCGCACTGCGCCGACCAGGGGCTTGATGCGCACGATCCCGTCGACCAGGGAGTACTCGGTGTGAACGTGCAAGTGGACGAAGGCGGATGGCATTCCGATACGTTACAAGGTACGCGTGAGGGGTGGCAAGGGGGGAATCAGGCTGTAGGCCGTGGGCTTTGGGCTGTAGGTCAAGAGGGAGTGCGCCCCGGGAGTCCGCCCGGTCGCGGGTGGTGCCGCCGCACCCTCTGTGCCCGACTTCGAGACCTACAGCTTGCGGTCCACGGTCCCCAGTCTATCCCTCACCGGCCCGAAGGATCTTCGATGCTCCGGCAGCGGTCCCAGCCGGTCCAGCGCCAGCAGGTGCTCCCGGGTCGGGTAGCCCTTATGGCGGGCAAATCCGTACGCCGGGTATCTGGCATCCAGGGCGCACATCTCGGCATCGCGTACCACCTTGGCCAGAATGGAGGCCGCGCTGATCGCCGCCACGGTGGCATCACCCTTGACAATGGCCCGGGCCGGGTACGGCAGCGAAGGACAGCGGTTACCGTCAACCAGCACCTGCTGCGGCGGTACGGTAAGCCCCAAGACCGCGCGGCGCATGGCGAGCATGGTCGCGTGGAAGATGTTCAGCTCGTCGATCTCGGCCACGTCAGCCCGGCCCACGGCCCAGACAAGTGCGTACTGCCGGATCTGCGCCGCCAGAGTCTCGCGCCGCGCCGGCGACAGCGCCTTGGAGTCCCTTAGACCGCCGACCGGTGCCGCCGGATCCAGAATTACCGCCGCCGCTACCACGGGCCCGGCCAACGGCCCCCGCCCAACTTCGTCGACACCGGCAATCAGTGCGAGTGATCCGTTGGGGGAAGACGACGGCATCGAGAAATAGGCTAGGCGTCTAGTGGTGCGTGGTGAAGCGGGACTGGGTCATGGGCGGTGTCAAGCATTTCCTTTCGCCTCACTCCGCACACCGGCGCTACGACCGTCGGACCAGCTCGAGTACCGCCTCGGCGGCCCCTTCGCTGGCGTTGCGACGAAGCTGGGCGCCCAGGCGTTGGAATTCGGCCTGGGCTTCGCGGCACAGATCGGGATGCTCCAGATAGCGCAGGACCGCCGCGCCCAGGCGCTCCGGTACCGCCGCATTCTGGATCAGCTCTGGCACCAGTGCCCGGCCCGCCAGGAGGTTGGGCAGGGAGTACTGCCGAACCTTAACCAGCCGGCGCAGGATGAAATAGCTCAGGTCCGTGATCTTGTACGTCACCACCATGGGCCGGCTGAGCAGCATGGCCTCCAGGGCGGCGGTACCCGAGGCAACGAGGACGACGTCGGCGGCGCTCATCGCCTCCTGGCTGCGCCCTTGCACCAGGGTGATGGGCAGCCCCTGACCCGTACGCGCCAAGGTCTCGTCGAACAGCGCTCTGGTCGGTCCGTTCGCCAGCGGCACTAGAAAGTGCAGGCCGGGCCGCCGTCCAAGCAGCCACCGGGCCGTCTCCACCATCAGGTCAGCCAGAAACCGCAGCTCGCTGACGCGGCTGCCCGGCAGCAGGGCGACGATCTCGTGCCGAGGGTGGAGTCCCAATGCAACCCGGGCTGCGTCCCGGTCGGGTTCGGCCGGAAGGCTGTCGGCCAGAGGATGGCCGACGAAGCTTACAGGAACCCCATGTGCGCGGTAGAAATCGGCCTCGAAAGGAAACAAGGTCAGCATCCGGTCCACGGCACGCTTGATCTTTTTCACCCGGTAGCTGCGCCAGGCCCAGACCGAGGGGCTGACGTAGTGCACCGTGGGTATGCCGGCAGACTTCAGCCAGCCTTCCAGTCCGAGATTGTAATCAGGCGCATCAATTCCGATGAAGACATCCGGCGGCGCAGCGCGAAAGTATGCGGCAAGACGCCGGCGCTGGCGTATCAGCTCGGGATAGCGGCCAAAGCTCTCGAACAGACCCATGACGGAGAGCCGCTCCATGGGATACAAGCACTCACAGCCTTCAGCCTGCATGCGCGGACCCGCAATCCCCTCGGCTTCCAGGTCCGGATGCCGTGCCTTGAGGGCCCGAAGCAAGCCTGCGCCCAGCAGATCGCCGGACTCCTCACCCGCGACGATGCCGATACGGAGCATGGGGACTATCAGCCGCCGGCAGCCAGCAACCAGCCACCGGCTGACAGCGGGAAGAGGAAGAAGTGCACGCTAGCGCACGATGCCGCGCTGGGTGGACTCCAGGAAGCTCAGCAGCACCGCAACCTCCTCGCACTCCCGCGCCAGCGCCTTGAGCTTATCCTTGGCCTGCTGCAGGGTCAGGCCCTGCTTGTAGACGATCTTGTAGGCCTCGCGCAGGCGGGCGATGGCGTCCTTGTCCGTTCCCCGGCGCCTGAGACCTTCGGTGTTCAGCCCGTGAGGCTCGGCCGTGTTGCCCGAAACCGTGACGTAGGGCGGCACGTCCTTGCCGATCACGCTGCCCATGGCGGTGAAGCAATGGGCACCGATTTGACAGAACTGATGAACCAGCGTGAATCCGCCCAGAATGGCGTAGTCGCCGACCGTCACGTGTCCGGCCAGCGAGGCGGCATTGGCGAAGATCGTATGGTCACCAAGCTGACAGTCGTGGGCAATGTGCACGTAGGCCATGATCCAGTTGTCGTGGCCGAGGCGGGTTACCCCCACATCCTGTGCCGTGCCGCGGTTGATGGTGCAGTACTCTCGGATGACGTTGCGGTCGCCGATCTCCAGTGAGGTCTTCTCACCGTGGTACTTCTTGTCCTGGGGCGCGTCGCCAATGGACGCGAACTGGAAGATCCGGTTGTCCCTCCCGATGCGCGTGGGTCCGTTGATGACCACGTGCGGCCCGATCCAGGTGTTGTCGCCGATCTCGACCTCCGCGCCGATGATCGAGTACGCGCCGATGGTGACCCCGGGGCCCAGCCGCGCCGAGGGGTCGATGATGGCACTGGGATGGATCAAGCGCCGATTTCCCTCAGGGCCGCCATCACCTCGGCACTGGCGGCCAGGTTGCCGTCGACCCTGGCCTCGGCGGTGAATTTCCACACACCCCGTAGCGAGCGCTCGAAAACGACCCGGATGACCAGCTGGTCGCCCGGCTCGACCGGCCGTTTGAACCGCGCCTTGTCGATGCCCACCAGGTAGTACAAGGAGTTGTCGTCCCGCGGCAGGTTCTGGCTGCGGATCGCCAGTATGCCCGTCGCCTGCGCCATCGCCTCGACGATCAGTACGCCCGGCATGACGGGACGCGCCGGGAAGTGCCCTGTAAAGAACGGCTCGTTGAAGGTGACGTTCTTGATCGCCACCAACGACTCTCCAGGCGCGTACTCCAGCACCCGATCGATGAGAAGGAACGGGTAACGATGGGGCAGGTGCTGCAGGATCTGATAGATGTCCAGCGTATTGGTATCTTGCATGTCGGATGTTTGCTCTGCTATCGGGCCCTTGGTCCCCGCTCAGGACTGCCGGTCTTCCAACGCCTTTATCCGGCGCATCATTTCGTTTAGCTGGCGGAAGCGCGGGTAGTTGCGCCGCCAGTCGCTCTGGTCCTGCAAAGGCATGCCGGAGGCATAGACCCCCGGCTCTGGGACGGAGCTGTAGACCACGGCCCGCCCGCCGACGTGCACGTCGTCCGCAATTTGAATGTGACCGGCGATCCCGACGCCGCCGCCGATGGTGCAACGCCGGCCAATTGTGGTGCTGCCTGCAATGCCCACACAGCCGGCCACGGCCGTGTGAGCCCCGATGCGCACGTTGTGGCCGACCTGGATCTGGTTGTCCAGCTTGACGCCCTCTTCAATCACCGTGTCATCCAGAGCGCCCCGGTCCACGGTGGTATTGGCTCCGATCTCCACGTCGTCGCCGATGACGACCGTACCGAGCTGTGGGATCTTGACCCACACCCCCTCGTCGTTGGCCAGACCGAAGCCGTCGGCGCCGATCACGACGCCGGGATGCATCAAGACCCGCCGCCCTATCCTTACGTGGCGACAGAGAGTAACGTTGGCGACCAGCCGGCAGTCCTCCGCCAGGCTGACGCCCTCCTCCAGCACGCAGCCCGGGCCCACGAAGACCCTGGCGGCCAGCTGCGCGCCCGCGGCCACCACCGCGTGCGGGCCTACCCAGGCCGTTGCATCCACCCTGGCCCGCTCGCTGACGCAGGCGCTGGGATGGATGCCGCCGGCAAACGCCGGCGCCGGATTGAGCAAGGTGGCCGCCCTGGCGTAGCCCACATAGGGATTCGCCATGACCAGCGTCGCGGTGCGGCACGCCGATGCATCCTCCGGCCCGAGGATGACCGCCGAAGCTCTGGTGTCGGCCAGATACTTGCGGTAGCGGCGATTGGACAGGAAGCTCACGTCCCCGGGCACGGCGTTCTGCAAGGTGGCGACCCGCTCTATGCGACACTGCGCGTCACCGCGCAGTTCGGCTCCCACGCGCCGGGCGAGCTCGCCAAGGGACAAACCCACGCCGCGATCCGCCTATTTCTTCTTCGCGGATCCCTTGAACGCCTGCTTCAGCCGGTCGATCACCTTGGCCGAGATGTCGACCCGGCTGCTGGCGAAGATCACGCCATCGCCGACGATGATGTCGTAATTCTCAGCCTTGGCCAGGCTCTGGATGGCGTCCAGTACCAGTGTTTGCAGAGAGGCCAGCTCCTGATTCCGGCGCAGGTTCAGGTCTTCGCGAAACTCGTCCTGCTGGCGCTTGATCTCGCGCTTGCGCGAGCGTACATCCAGCTCCAGCTTGGTGCGATTCTCGTCGCTCATCACGGCGCCGTCGCGCACCATCTTATCCTCGAGCTTGCGCAGCGCCTTCTGGGCCGCCACCAGATCACGGTCCCTCGGCGCGAATTCCTTCTCAAGCTTGGCCCGCGCGTCCTCGGCCTGGGGGGCCTCTTCCAGGACCTTGGCGACGTTGACGAACCCGACCTTTATGTCGGCCGCGCTAACCCTCGCAACGGGTACGCAGAGAGCCGCCAACAGAGTCACGATGAAAAGAGTCTTCTTCAAAGCCTTACTCCTGTGGGAACTTAATAGACACTGCCGAAGGTGAACTGGAACACCTGCGTCTCATCGCCGGCCACGCTGTTCAGCGGCTTGGCGATGCTGAAGGTCAGGGCCCCCATGGGGGAGAGCCAGGTCGCCGATACGCCCAGGGACGTGCGCAGAGCCCCCGCGTCGAAGCTCTCATTGGTCCCATACACGTTGCCGACATCGAAGAAGCCGGACACGCGGGTTGACTTGGAGTCTTTGGTAAACGGCAGCGGCAGAATGACCTCCGCGTTGCCGGTGAGCATCAGATTGCCGCCTAGCGGCTGGCCGTTGGAATCGCGCGGCCCCAGGGTGTTGTCCTTGAACCCACGCACGCTCCGCACGCCGCCGGCGAAGAAGTTCTCGAAGAACGGCAGGCTACTGGTGCTGCCATAGGCCTTGCCGTAGCCGACCTCGCCCTTGAGGAGCAGAGTGTAGTCCTTCCACCAAAGGGGGTGATACCACTGCTGCCGGTAGGTTGCCTTGTAGTAGTTCAGATCGCCTCCGGGTAGCGCGACCTCGCCGCGGAAGCTCTGCAGCACGCCGCGGTCCGGGAAGATGGCCCGGTTGCGGGTGTCGTGTGCCCAGCCCGCCGTCAGCGTGTAGGTGGTGAAATTGCTGCCCTCGGTGTCCACGAAGCTCTGGATCTGGGAGGAGGGAAACAC
>CAYWTP010000183.1:0-7113 GCA_964461215.1 uncultured Ectothiorhodospiraceae bacterium
GGCGTGTAGCTTGGCCACGTCGCGCTGCCAGGCCAAGGCCTCCAGATAATGAGCCACCGCCATCAGGTTCGCCTCCGGCGGCAGCTTGTAGGCGGGGTGCCCCCAGTAACCGTTGGCGAATATGCCTAGCTGACCCGAGTCCACGAAGTCCTTGAGCTTCTTTTTCGTGTCCGCGAAGTAGCCGGGCGAGGACTTCGGATAGCTGCTCAGCGATTGCGCGAGCTCGGAGGTGGCCTTGGGATCGGCATTCAGGGCCGAGACCACGTCCACCCAGTCCAGAGCATGCAGATGATAGAAGTGCATCACGTGGTCATGAACGTACTGGGCCGCAATCATGAGGTTACGGATGAGCTGCGCATTGGGAGGTATCGAATACTTCAGCGCATTCTCCACTGCCCGCACCGAGGCAATTCCATGGACCAGCGTGCATACGCCGCAGATGCGCTGAGCGAACGCCCAAGCATCCCGCGGATCCCGACCGCGGAGAATGATCTCGATGCCGCGCACCATCGTGCCGGCCGAGTAGGCCTGCGCGATCTTGTCGCCATCCATCTGGGCCTCAATGCGCAGATGGCCTTCAATCCGGGTGATAGGATCTACGACAACTCGTTCATTCATCGTGAGGTTTCCTCTAGCAGGATTCGTGTGCCGCGCCTCTAGTCGGCAAGGTTCTCGGCCACCAGCGCAACCAGGCTGTCAACGGGCATCGCGTCGTGGGCCTTGAGCTTGCCTACCTCGAAGTTCAGCCTGCAGCTGCCGCACGACACCACCAGGGATTCGGCACCGGTGTCCTTGATCTCGCCCATCTTTATCTCATATGCCTTCTGTCGCAGGGGCGCCGCCCGCTGCAGCAGGAAGACACCGGCACCACCGCCACAGCACCAGTTAAGCTCGCGATTGGAAGCCGTCTCGTGCAGCTCAAGCCCCATGGCCTCGATAATCTCGCGGGGCTCGTCGAACGAGCCGCCGTGGCGGCCCACCTTACACGGGTCGTGCCAGGCGACGGCCTTCTTGTTTGGCACCTTCTTCAGCCTGATGTTGCCGGCCCGATACTCACGGCCGAGGAACTCGGAGATGGCCATGATCTCGAACGGCAACGGCTTGCCGTACATCTCGGCCCCCTCCCAGCGCAGGGACGGGAACGCGTGTCCGCACTCTGGCGTTATGACTGCCTTCGTGCCACAGGCTATCGCCGCCTCGATGATCTTGGTGCTGGCCTCGCGCTGGGTATCCTCGTGTCCGGAGAGCAATCCGAAGTTAGCGGACTCATAGCCCTGGGTACAGAAGCTCCACGGCCGGCCAATGTGGTGCATGATCTTGGCAGTACCGGCCAGGGCATCGGTAAAAAGCATGATGTCGAGGCCGCTGGTCAGAATCATGATCTCGGAGTGAGGAGTGTCCACGGGCACCTCGAAGCCGAGCTGCTCGCTGATCTCATTGATCCTGAACTGCAGCACGTCCGGCCCCGCCTCGAAGATGGTTCCCGCCTTGAGCTGACCCTGCTGCATCACGCGCAGCTCCGCCGGGATGAGGCCCGCCTCGGCCAGTGCCTGGCGGTTGACGTTGACCATCTCCGAAATGTGGATGCCCATCGGGCAAATCATGCTGCACCGCCCGCACTCGGTGCAGGAGTCGTAGACCAGCTCCTGCCACGCCTCCAGCTCTGCTGCCGTGATATCGCTGGTGAAGATCTTGTACAGCCAGCGCTGGGGGCCAAGCTCGCGCTTGTACACCCTCTTCATAAGGTCCAGCTTGCGGATCGGCGTGTACTTCGGGTCCTTGGTACCCACGTAGAAGTGGCAGGCCTCGGCACACATTCCGCAGTGGATGCAGCTCTCCAGCTCGACGGCCATGTCGGCGTCGAGCTTCTCCAAAAAGACTCTCTTGGCGCGGTGCACCCGTTCCGCGTCGGGCATCTCGGTAGGCCGTGCCAGCCCTCCGATCTGACCAACCATTCCATAGAACAGGGAGAAGGTCTGCTCCATTTCGGTCGTCATGCTCATGCGCGTACTCCCCTGCGTTCAAACTTGGCGCCGATCTGGGCCCGGCAAGGAAATATAAAGAATGCGTGCATCAGCTTGCCGAACGGGAACCAGATGAGAAGCAGCTCCACGGTCAGGATATGGATGCCCAGCATGGTTTCGTAGCGCGGTCCCATGTGCGCGTATGCCATCATCCCGGTAACGACCGGGGTGATGGTCACGAGCCAGCTAATGTAATCGTCGGCATTGGAAATCATGCGCAGAACCGGATGGCTCAGTCGCCGGATCAGCAGCGCGATGAGCACGGCCACGGTCAACGAGCCGGCCACCATCACCACGTTGCTCGGCAGTCCCGGCCAGGAGAAGCCCACGACGTCTTGAAAGAAAGCAATGTGCGGCACGTAGAACAAGATCACGATGAACAGCGTGATATGGAAGATATAGCCGGTGTAGTGCTGGAAGCGGATGTGCTTTTCCAGCTCGTGGGCAGGCCAGGAACGCGTCAAGATGGTTCTGATGCCGGCGCTGAAGGTGGCGGTGCTGCGGGGAACGGACAGATACTTGTGCCGTACCATCAGCACCGCCCCGACGATACGCCAGAAGGCGCCCACCAGGAAGATCACCACCGACCACTCGAGCGCCGGACCACGCGCGAAGTCCAAAAGCGTCATGCCTTCTCCTCCTCGGCCTTCTTGTGGTGGGCTCGGGCCGCCACCGCGGCACCCACTCCCAGAGCCACGCCGGCGGCGGCGGCAGCAGCCAGGCTCTCAGCCGTACCCCAATTGCCCGTGGACAGAGCCTTGTAGAAGCCCCCCTTATCCCAGAAGTTCGGCTCCGAGCACCCCAGGCAGCCGTGTCCGGACTGGATGGGGAAGCTGGTACCCTGGTTCCACTTTGCGGTCGCGCAGGCGTTGTAGGTCACCGGACCCTTGCAGCCCAGCTTGTACAAGCACCAGCCCTTCTTGGCACCTTCATCATCGAAGCTCTCCGCGAACAGACCTTTCTCGTAGAACGGCCGGCGGTAGCAGCGATCGTGAATCGTCTGGCCGAAGAAGGCCTTGGGACGGTGCAGCTCGTCGAGCTCAGGAATGCCGAAGGTGAGGAACTGGGCCAGGACACCACTGATGACCACCGGCACGGGCGGGCACCCCGACACGTTGATAATGGGCTTGTCCTTGATGATGTCGGTGACCGGCACGGCCCCCGTGGGGTTGGGGCTGGCGTGGGGAATGCCGCCGAAGGCCGCGCAGGTGCCCACCGCGACGATGGCCGCGGCGCCTGCGGCCGTCTCCTTCAAGATGTCGACGTTGGTCTTCCCGGCGATGGTGGAGTACACCCCGCCGTCCTTCAAGGGTATGGAGCCATCCACCACCACCAGATACTTGCCATAGTTCTCCTTCATGGCAGCTTCACGGTCCGCCTCGGCGGCGGTGCCGGAGGCGGCCTGCAGCGTGTGGTGGTAGTCCAGGGAAATGTGGTCGAAGATCAAGCCCTCGATGGTTGGGCTGTGTGATCGGGTCAGGGACTCGGTACAGCCCGTACACTCCTGGAATGAAAGCCAGATGACTGATGGGCGCCTGGCCTTCTCCAGAGCTTCGGCCACCCTCGGGATCATGCTCGGCGGCAGCGCCATCAAGGAAGCCGTAGCCGCACAGAACTTGAGGAAACCGCGTCGGCTAACGCCCCTGCTTCTCAGGGCTTCACCCAAAGTCTTGTTTGCTGACATTCAAATGCCTCCTGAGTGATTATCGCCCACGCTGTCCGCCGCTGCCTGCGGAGGCTCCTGGTCCTCCGACAACCCATTCGCGAGCCGGACCAGCCCGTCCCGAACATCGGCGGGATCGGACTTCACAATCGATGGGATCAGAGTGACCTCAATGAACTTGGCGATGGGTCGCTGCTCCGGATCGAAATGCTCGACCAGCCAGACGCCCGGGAACGATGTCTCCCGGATCGTGCTGGTGCCGAAGGCATCGAGTCTGACTTCAATCTCGCCGGTCCCCAGAGCTTCGCGCAGCTCCTGCTCGTCCGCGGGCGCCATGGGAAGGCTGTACAGGTCGACGATCGTCTCCTCCCCCGTGTCGAGAAGCTTGTTCAAGGCATGGCGGATCTCATGGAGAATCGGCCTTGCATTGCCCCGAGCGCCCTCGAAGGAGGAGCCGTTTACGATGATCGGAATGCTGTCTAGTACACTCACCTTCTCGCCGACCTTGTGTGGCTTGCCCGGAAGAGCCCGGGACGCAGAAGAATTAACTTACTTTTAGTACATAGCTATGGGCTTTCGGAATGACGCTGATCAACCGCCCTCCACACCGGCCGATGACTGGACCGTCCAGGTCCGCAGGAAGCCCAATACCATATCGGCAGCCTGGGGTATTGCTTGCGCCACCGCGGGGCTGGGCCGATCGCCCCACCCCAGCACCCCGGGCTGAATGCCGACCAGAGCGCGGCGCGCTGGCAAGCAGCCGGTCAAACGTGCAATGTGCAGCAGGTCCAGCAGACCCACCTCGTGCACGCTGCGCTTGGCCGTGCCGAGAAAGCGGTCCATCTCGTCGCCCTCGTAGACGCGCACCGTACCGGGCATTGCTTGGAGCTCCGCCGCATCCACTACTACCAGGTTGTCGGCTTCCTCAATGGGACCCGCGAGCGTGAAGCTCAGGGTTCCGCCGTCCAGGTAGGTCACGCCGGGAAGGTCCGGGTGTCTCTGAGCAAGATAGTCTATGACGTGAATGCCTGCACCCTCGTCGGTCAGCAGCGTGTTGCCTACCCCGAGCACGAGCGTGGTGGTCGGAGTCGGGCTGCCGGAACCAGTAGGCTCCGAGTGCAGTCCCGCCAGCTTTGAAGAATAGCTCATAGCACCTCACGAGTTGGAGATCGGCGTACCGGTACGCCCGACGAGGACCGAAGCTGGCATTATGGCTGTATTCGCGGCGCCGGTAGAACTACACTGCTAGATTAGTCTCAGTCGGTGCCTTTGGAGGTTCGCGATGTGCTTGGGAATCCCAATGCAAGTAATTGACATCCAAGGCTTCAATGCCCGCTGCGAGGCCAAGGGCGTGGAGCGGGAGGTAAGCTTGTTCATGCTTCAGGACGAAGAGATCCGGCCGGGAGACTACGTGATGGTCCACGTCGGCTACGCGCTCCAGAAGATGACCCAGCAGGAGGCGCGTTCGGCCTGGGAGATCTATGACCAGATGCTGGCGGCATCTGATGCATGAGCTGTCCATCTGCCAAGCACTCCTCGAGCAGGTGGAGTCAATCGCCAGGGAACACCACAGCGCACGCATTGAGCGCATCGTACTGCGGATCGGCCCGCTCTCCGGCGTGGAGGCACCGCTGCTGAAGCAGGCCTATCCGCTGGCCGCGGCGGGTACCGTTGCCGAGCACGCCAGGCTGGATATCGAATCCATGCCGGTCAGGATACGCTGCCGGAGTTGCAGCACGGAATCCGAGGTCGCTCCCAATCGCCTGCTGTGTGCGGCTTGCGGAGACTACCGGACGGACCTGATCAGCGGCGATGAAATGCTGCTCGCCCGCGTCGAGCTGCTGCAGCCGGAGGCGGCAAGCTCCGTCCTGCCCGCGCCTTCGTGCGGTCCAACATCAGTGTAGGGTGATAATCATGTGTGATACGTGCGGCTGCAACATTACCCCTGGCAACGAGTATCTGGTCACTGGACAGGGCAAGCTCTCGCGGACCCCGGACGGCAAGGCCGCGGTAAGCGTGCTGCGCAGCCTGCTGTCGGAGAACGACCACGAGGCGGCCCATAACCGCAGCCATTTCGACCAGCACGCGGTGCTGGCCATCAACCTGATGTCATCCCCGGGAGCGGGAAAGACCGCCCTTCTGGAGGCGACCATCGGCGCTTTGCGCGAGGAGTTTGCCATCGCCGTGGTGGAAGGCGATCTGGAGACCGAGAACGACGCTGAGCGTATCCGCGCGCAGGGCGTACCGGCGGTGCAGATCGCCACTGGCAGCGCCTGCCATCTGGATGCGCACATGGTGCACCACGCCCTGCACGGCATCGACCTGGCCCCTCTGGACATCTTGTTCATCGAAAATGTAGGCAACCTGGTGTGCCCCGCCAGCTTCGACCTGGGACAGCACCGTAATGTTACCCTGCTGTCGGTGACGGAGGGCGACGACAAGCCGGCCAAGTACCCGGTGATATTCCGCGCGGCCGACCTGGTGCTGCTGACCAAGACCGACCTTCTGGCGGTCCTGGAGGACTTCGACCCGGCCAAGGCTGAACGCCACGTGCGCGAGCTGGCTAAGGAGATCCCTGTGCTGACCTTGTCCGCACGCAAGGGCGCCGGCATGGATCGCTGGATCGAGTGGCTGCGCAGCGAGGTTGCCGCCCAGCGCCGCCGCGCCGCGCAGGGCGATATTGTGCGTCCCGCAATACAGCCCGACGGCGTCCGGCTGCACGCGGCTTCCGCGCCGGTCGCCAGCCACTCTTCCGCACCCTCGCCTGTCAGCAGCCGGGGAGCGTAGGCCATGCCGCTCACGGCAAGAGACTGGCTGGAACGGATCCGGGCGCTCGCGCTGCCGCCCAAGATCAAGATCATGAACGTGTGTGGCGGCCATGAGCGCTCGATCACCATGGCCGGCCTGCGCGCCGCCCTGCCTGGGAGCATCGAGCTGGTGCCCGGTCCCGGTTGTCCGGTATGCATCTGCCCGGAAGAGGACGTCTACGAGGCGATTCAGGTGGCCCTGAACGAGGACGTCATCCTGGTAGCTTTCGGCGACATGCTGCGGGTGCCCGTGAACGTTCCCAAGGGGCAGATTCGCTCCCTGCAGCAGGCCAAGGCCGCGGGGGCGGATATCCGCCCCATCGCTTCGCCTCTGGAGGCGGCGCGGACGGCTCGCAACAATCCGGACAAGCCGGTCGTGTTCTTCGCCGCCGGCTTTGAGACCACCACCGCGCCGGTAGCATCCATGCTCGTCGAAGGGGTGCCCGAGAATCTCCTGGTGCTGCTCTCCGGCCGCCTGACCTGGCCCGCAGTGGCTATGCTGCTGGACTCGGGGGAGCCCGGCTTCGATGCGCTGATCGCGCCCGGCCACGTCTCCACGGTCATGGGGCCGGAAGAGTGGGGCTTCGTGGTGGAACGCCACAACCTGCCGGCCGCGGTG
>CAYWTP010000184.1:0-7089 GCA_964461215.1 uncultured Ectothiorhodospiraceae bacterium
CCTCCGACCACCTGAACCCCATTCAGGTGCGCTACCAGGCTGCGCTACGCCCCGGGACAGATAGCTCGTGAACCTGCGCGGCACACATGTCCGACCAAACGCTCCAAGGCAGCGGACGCGACGCGTGTGCGTCGAGCAGAGCCTGATAGCGTACAACAAGTCGGTCGAAATTTACAGGCCCATCAGCGCTTGAGAATGAGCAGAACTTCCTCCAGCTCGTTGCGGAGCTGGCGGATGATCTGCTGGCTCTGATTCACGTCGCTTTTGGCCTCGTCGCCGGACAGGCGCTGGCGGGCGCCGCCGATGGTGAAGCCGTGCTCGTAGAGCAGGCTGCGAATTTGCCGGATCAGGATCACGTCCTGGCGCTGGTAGTAACGGCGGTTGCCACGGCGTTTGAGGGGCTTGAGCTGGGGGAACTCCTGCTCCCAGTAGCGCAGCACGTGGGGCTTGACGCCACACAGGTCGCTGACTTCACCGATGGTGAAGTACCGCTTTCCAGGGATTGGGGGAAGCTCACTGCTGCTCGAGGGATCCAGCATATGCCTCTACCCGCGCTTTGAGTTTTTGTCCGGGGCGGAACGTTACGACGCGGCGCGCCGTGATCGGGATCTCTTCACCGGTCTTGGGATTACGGCCCGGGCGCTCGTTCTTGTCCCTGAGATCGAAGTTGCCGAAGCCGGACAACTTCACCTGTGCGCCGTCGGCCAAAGCGGAGCGAACCTCCTCGAAGAAAGATTCGACCATCTCCTTGGCTTCGCGCTTGTTCAGGCCGACCTCTTCGAAGAGCTTCTCGGCCATGACTGCCTTGGTTAATGCCATATCATCCCCTTAACGTGGCACCCAATTGTTGTTGTAGCACCGCTACGACGTTCCCGATCAGGACGTCGACCTCATCGTCGGTGAGGGTTCGGGATGCTGCTTGCAGGGTTAGACCCAGGGCAAGACTTTTTTTCCCTGAATCAATACCTTCGCCCCGATAAACGTCAAATAACTGTAGGTTTTTTAGCACATCAGACGCTGCCTGTCCAATGCAATCTTGCACCGCCCGGGCGGACACGGCCTCGTCAACGATGAGCGCCAGGTCCCGGCGGATGACGGGGAAGCGCGACAGAGGCTCGAATACAGGCACTTGGCCGGCCGTAATCACCGGCAGGCGCAGCTCGAACAGGTATGCCGGACCGTCCAGGCCCAGCTCGGCCACCAGTGCCGGGTGCAGGGCCCCCAGCAGGCCGGCCTGTTCACCGCCCAGCTCGACGGCGGCCGTCTGCCCCGGGTGCAGGGCGGGATGCACCGCCGGCGTGAACACAAGCGTGCGCGGTTCACCGGCAAAGCCCAGCAACGCCTCCACGTCACCCTTCAGATCGAAGAAATCCACCGGGCGCCGCGCCGCCCCCCACTGCTCCGAGTAGGCGCTACCGGCCACGATGCCGGCCAGCATCGGCTCCTGCACGGTCCCGCCCGCCCTTTGCAGGAAGCGCAGGCCGGACTCGAACAGGCGCACCCGGGGCTGCTGGCGATTCTGATTGTAGCGCAGGGCCTGCACCAGACCGGGCCAGAGGCTGGTGCGCATTTCGCCCATGTCGGCGGAGATGGGGTTGGACAAGCCGATGGCACCTTCTGCGGGACTGAGCCGCGCCTGCAGCGACGGGTCCACGAAGCTGTAGGTGATGGCCTCCTGATAGCCTCGGTCCACGAGCAGATCGCGCAAGCGGGACACGCCCACCGTCGCCTCGGGCTCGCGGCGGATGTCCAGGTGGGCCAGCGGCGTGGTGCTGGGAACCTGGTCGTAACCCAGGACCCGGGCAATCTCCTCGATCAGGTCCACCTCGATGGCCATGTCGAAACGGAAGCTTGGGGGGATTATCCGCCACTGCCCGCCCTGGCGCTCCAGCGCCATGCCCAGCCGCGACAGCACGTCTTCCACCGTCTCGGCCGCCACCTCCATGCCCAGCACGCGGCCGATGCGCGGCGCCCGCAGGACGATGGCCGGACGCGGGGGCAGATCGGCTTCGGAGACCGCCTCGATCACCGGTCCCGGCCGGCCCCCGGCGATAGCCAGCAGCAGCTCGGTGGCACGCTCCATGGCACGGCGCTGCAGCTCGAAGTCCACCCCGCGCTCGAAGCGATGGGACGAATCGGTCTGCATGCCATAGCGCCTGGGCCGCCCGGCGATGACTTCGGGGGAAAAGAAGGCGCTTTCCAGGAACAGGTGTTGGGACGAACTGGTAACCCCGGAACCCTGCCCACCCATGATGCCTGCCAGTGCCTGGGGCCCGGTGTCATCCGCGATCACGAGGGTATCGGCGTCCAGGCTCACCCCGGTGCCGTCCAGCACCGTGATGGGCTCGCCCTCCCGTGCCCGGCGCACGTGGATGCCGCCCGTGAGCTTATCCAGATCGAAGGCGTGCATCGGCTGACCCAGCTCCAGCAGCACGTAATTGGTGACGTCCACCACGGCACTGATGCTGCGCAGGCCGCTGCGGCGCAGGCGCTCTTGCATCCACAGGGGCGTGGGAGCCGCGGGGTCGATGTTGCGGATCACGCGGCCCACGTAGCGGGGGCAGTCGCCCCCCGATTCCAGGGTAACCGGGCGGACCTCGTCGATGGCGGGAGCGACCGGCTGCATCGCGGGGGGCGTCACCGGGCAGCGGTTGAGCACCCCAACCTCGCGCGCGATCCCGGCGATACCCAGACAATCGCCGCGATTGGGCGTCAGGTCGACCTCGATGCTGCGGTCTTCCAGGGCAAGGTAGTCCCACACCTCCTCGCCCACCGGCGCATCACCCGGCAGCGGCATCAGGCCGCTCGAGGTCTCGGCCAGGCCCAGCTCTTTGGCCGAGCAGAGCATGCCCAAGGACTCCACCCCGCGCAGCTTCGCCTTCTTGATGGTGAGACCACCCGGCAGCGCGGTGCCCACGAGGGCCACCGGCGCCCGCATGCCGTCCTGCACGTTCGCGGCACCGCAGACGATGGTCAGGGGCTCGCCGCGCCCGACGTTGACCTGACAGATCCGCAGCTTGTCGGCGTCCGGGTGCGGCCGCACCGAGAGCACCTCGCCGACAACCACGCCGTTAAAACGCGGCGCCACCGCTTCCACCGCGTCCACCTCCAGGCCGGCATTGGTGAGCTGGGCGACCAGTGTGTTGGTATCGACGGGCGGGTTGGTCCAGGAGCGGAGCCAGGATTCGCTGAATTTCATTGGTCGTGACTCGTAATTCGTGACTCGTGATTCGCAGAAAAAGATTCCGACCGACCGCCCCGCGTTTTCACGAAGCGTATTAGGTCCCGGAGCATCTGCGCTACCCTTGCCGCCGACGCTTGGAGCCGGCCCAGCTCATGTCTGCTACCGATGTTCACCGCCGCCGAGATTTCAATTTGTGTGTCCAGTCACGTCTATCTAAACTGCCTCAAGAACCTCAGATCATTCTCGAAGAACAGGCGCAGGTCGTTGACGCCGTAGCGCAGCATCGCCAGGCGTTCCACGCCCATGCCGAAGGCGAAGCCGGTGTAGCGCTCGTTATCCACGTTAACGTAGGTGAACACATTGGGGTGAACCATGCCGCAGCCCAGGATTTCAAGCCAGCCGCTGTTCTTGCACACGCGGCAACCCTTGCCGCCGCACATGACGCACTGGATGTCCGCCTCCGCCGAAGGCTCGGTGAAAGGGAAGTAGGACGGGCGGAAACGGATCGCAAGATCGGCCTCGAAGAAGCTCTTCAGGAAGTCATTCAGAATTCCCTTCAGGTCGGCGAAGCTCACGTTCTCATCCACCATAAGCCCTTCGACCTGGTGGAACATGGGCGTGTGGGTCAGGTCCGAATCACAACGGTACACCCGGCCCGGGGCAATGATCCGAAATGGCGGCGCGTGGGTCTCCATGACCCGGATCTGCACCGGGGACGTATGGGTGCGCAGCACCGTATGCTGGTCGACGTAGAAGGTGTCGTGCATGGCCCGCGCCGGGTGATGCGCAGGAATGTTCAAGGCCTCGAAGTTGTGGTAGTCATCCTCGATCTCGGGGCCTTCGGCGACGGCGAAGCCGGCCTGGGCGAAGATGGCCTCGATGCGCTCCAGGGTGCGGGTCACCGGGTGCAGCCCTCCCCGGTCCTGGCCACGGCCGGGCAGCGTCACGTCGACGCGCTCGCGCTCCAGGGCCCGTGCCAGGGCGGCCGACTCCAGCACCGCGCGGCGCTCTTCCAGGACCTGCTGCACCTGCTGCTTGGCTTCGTTGATCGCCTGGCCCGCGGCGGGACGTTCCTGCGCGGACAGGCCGCCTAGCTGCTTGAGGCGGGCCGTAAGCTCTCCCTTCTTGCCCAGATAACGCACGCGCACGTCGTCCAGGGCCGCCAGGCCGGCGGCGGCAGTCGCCTCGTCGCGGGCGCGCTCGACAATATCGGAGAGACTCTCCATCGGACCCCTTTGCGCTAGCTGTTCAATGCAAAAAAGGGGAAAGGCGGCAAGGCCTTTCCCCTCTCTGTACGTAACGCCGTCGGAGGCGGGCGGGCGCCCGCGCGACGGCTATCGGTCAGGCGGAGAGACTGGCCTTCGCCTTTTCCGCCAGGGTCCCGAAGGCAGCCTTGTCGGAAACGGCCAACTCGGCCAGGACCTTGCGGTCGACCTCGACGTTGGCCTTGTTCAGACCGTCGATGAGCCGGCTGTAGGACAGCCCGAACTCACGCGCGGCGGCGTTGATACGCACGATCCACAGCGCTCGGAACTGGCGCTTCTTCTGGCGCCGGTCACGATATGCGTACTGCCCGGCCTTAATGACCGCCTGCTTGGCAATCCTGAAGACATTCTTGCGCCGGCCGGAATAGCCCTTCGCCTGAGCGATGACCTTCTTGTGCTTGGCGCGTGCGGTAACTCCACGTTTGACCCTAGGCATGCGTCTTCTCCTCTAGCGAACGTAGGGCAGCAGACCACGCAGCTCGGCGTGATCCGAGGCGGCCACCAGCTCGGGGCTGCGCAGATGACGCTTACGCTTGGTGCTCTTCTTCGTCAGGATATGACGCCGGTGCGACTGGGTCTTCTTGAAACGGCCGCTGGCCGTCACGCGGAACCGCTTCGCGGCGCCGCGATTGCTCTTCATCTTTGGCACTTCTCTGTCTCCTGTGTACCGGCTCAGGGTGCCGCATCGGCGAGCTTTCCTTCCGTACCCTGGGGCCTATTTATGGCAATACTTACTCCGTCAAACGTTAAACGGCTTGCGAAGACGCTTCACGTTCAGCGTTTCACGCACATCACTTCTTCGGGGCCAGCATCATGACCATGAAGCGGCCTTCCAGCCTGGGGTACTGCTCAACCTTGGCAATTTCGGCCAAGTCACCCTCGACCCGCTCCAGCAGCTTGCGCCCCAGCTCCTGATGCGCCATCTCCCGGCCCCGGAACATCAAGGTCACCTTGGCCTTGTCGCCGTGGCTGAGGAACCGGATGAGATTTCGCAGCTTGACCTGATAGTCGCCTTCTCCCGTTCCCGGACGGAACTTGACCTCTTTGAGCTGGATCTGCTGCTGCTTCTTCTTGGCAGTCTGCTTCTTCTTGCTCTCAAGAAACAGATACTTGCCATAGTCCATCAGACGGCAAACCGGAGGCTCTGCCTGCGGCGCAATCTCGACCAGATCGAGTTCGGCTTCCTCCGCCGCCTTCATGGCTTCTTCCAGAGAGACAATACCTACCTGCTCTCCCTCCGCGCCGATCAATCGTACCTCCGGCGCCGTAACCTGCTCGTTGACGCGGCTCTTCTTTTCTGCGGCGATAACTAAGCCTCCAAAACAGCGCGACCGCGGCTCGCGATCTCGGTGCCGAGCCTCCCGGCGAACGCCTCTACAGGCATGCTGCCGAGATCCTCGCCACCGCGCGTGCGCACGGCCAGCGTAGAATTTTCCACTTCCCTGTCCCCCACTATCAGGAGATAGGGCACCCGTTGCAATGTGTGCTCGCGGATCTTAAGCCCGATCTTCTCATTTCTCAAGTCGGTCTCGACCCTGAACCCCTGTTTTTGCAAGGCTTTTGCGACCTGCATCGCGTATCCGGCCTGCCCGTCGGTAATATTGAGTACCACTGCCTGCACGGGAGCCAGCCAAGCCGGGAATCTGCCAGCATGCTCTTCGATGAGGATCCCGATGAAGCGCTCCATGGAGCCCAGGATAGCCCGGTGCAGCATCACCGGCGTATGCCGGTCTCCGTCTTCGCCCACGTACTGAGCCCCCAGCCTCTCGGGCATGGAGAAATCGACCTGGATGGTCCCGCACTGCCAGACCCGCCCGATGGAATCACGCAGGGAGAACTCGATCTTGGGACCATAGAAGGCACCTTCGCCTGGCTGCAGTTCCCAGTCCAGGCCCTTGTTGTTCAACGCTACCTCGAGGGCCTTCTCCGCCTTGTCCCAGACCGCGTCCGAGCCCACCCGCTTCTCCGGGCGGGTGGACAGCTTCACCACCACGTGCTCGAAGCCGAAATCCGCATAGACCAGGTACAGCAGGTCGATGAAGGCCGAGACCTCGGTCTGGATCTGATCCTCGGTACAGAAGATGTGGGCATCGTCCTGGACGAAGTTGCGCAGGCGCATCAGGCCGTGCAGGGTCCCCGAGGCCTCGTTGCGGTGGCAGGAGCCGAACTCCGCCAGGCGCAACGGCAGATCCCGGTAGCTCTTCACACCCTGGTTGAAGATCTGGATGTGGCCGGGACAGTTCATGGGCTTGACCACGAACTCGCGCTCCTCGGAGACGGTGGTGAACATGTCGTCGCGGAACTTGTCCCAGTGGCCCGAGCGCTCCCACAGCGAGCGGTGGATGACCTGCGGGGTGCGTACCTCGTGGTAGCCGTGCTCACGCATCACCCGGCGGACGTAGGATTCGACCTCGCGGTAGATCGTCCAGCCGCGGTCGTGCCAGAAGATCATGCCGGGAGCTTCTTCCTGGAGGTGAAACAGATCGAGCTGCTTGGCGAGCTTGCGGTGGTCGCGCTTCTCGGCCTCCTCCAGTCGATGCAGGTAGGCCTTGAGCTGCTTCTTGTCGGCCCAGGCGGTGCCGTAGATCCGCTGCAGCATCTCGTTTCGGGAGTCGCCGCGCCAGTAGGCCCCGGCCAGCT
>CAYWTP010000185.1:0-7076 GCA_964461215.1 uncultured Ectothiorhodospiraceae bacterium
CATCGCCCGGGCCATCGCCAAGAACCCCGCGGTGCTGCTGTGCGACGAGCCCACGGGCGCTCTGGACTCCGCCACCGGCATCGTGGTGCTCGAAGCCCTGGAGCGCGTCAACCGTGAGCTGGGCACCACCACCGCGCTCATCACCCACAACGCCGACATCGCCGGCATGGCCGACCGCGTGGTGCGGCTGGCCGACGGCTTGATCACCGAGGTACGCAGCAACCCCGCCCGCAAAGCGGCCCGCGAGCTGTCCTGGTAGGCCGTGCGGGCGCTCGATCGCAAGCTGCTGCGGGACCTGTGGGACATGCGGGGCATGGTGCTGGCCATCGCCCTGGTGCTGACCGGGGGCGTGGCCACCTTCGTGATGTCGCTGTCGACATACGATTCCCTGACCCTCACCCAGGCCAGCTACTACCGCCAGAACCGCTTCGCCCAGGTGTTCGCCAGCCTCAAGCGCGCCCCGGAGAACGTGGCCGGGCGCATCCGCGCCCTGCCCGGCGTGGACAAGGTGCAGACCCGGGTGGTGGCGGCGGTGAACATCGACATCCCCGATTTTCCCGATCCCGTGGTCGGCACCCTGGTATCCGTCCCCGACGACGGCAAGCCGGTGCTCAACGTGCCCTACCTGCGCAGCGGGCGCATGGTCCAGGCCGGCCACGACGAGGAGGTGCTGGTCAGCGAGACCTTCGCCAACGCTCACGGATTGCAACCCGGGGACCACCTGTCCGTGATCATCAACGGGCGGCGCAAGCAGCTCAGCATCACGGGCATCGCATTGTCCCCGGAGTACATCTACCAGCTCCCGCCCGGGGGCGTATTCCCTGACTACAAGCGCTACGGCGTGCTGTGGATGGCGCGCACGCCCCTGGGCGCGGCCTACGACATGGACGGGGCCTTCAATGACGTCACCCTCACCCTGGCCGCGGGCGCCAGCGAGAGCGACGTGATCAGCCGCCTCGACGACGTCCTGAGGCGCTACGGCGGGCGAGGCGCCTACGGGCGGGTGGACCAGCTCTCCCACCGCTTCCTGTCCGAGGAGCTGCATGGGCTACAGACCATGGCGGTGGTGTTTCCGGTTATCTTCCTGGGCGTGGCCGCGTTTCTGCTCAATGTGGTAGTGACGCGCCTCATCAGCACCCAGCGCGAGCAGATCGCCGTCCTCAAGGCCTTCGGCTACAGCAACCGGGACCTGGGCGTACACTTCACCAAGCTGGTGCTGCTGATCGTGGCCCTGGGCATGGCTGGCGGGCTGGCTCTGGGGATATGGTTCGGGCGCGGCATGAGCGAGATCTACACCGAATTCTACCGCTTCCCGTTCCTGCGCTACCGCCTGGAGCCGGGGGTGGTCCTGCTGGCGGGGCTGGTGAGCGTGGTCTCGGGCCTGGCCGGCACCCTGCTTTCCGTGGGCCGGGCCGCCCGCCTGCCCCCCGCCCAGGCCATGCGCCCGGAGACGCCGCCCGTGTACCGCCCGACCCTCATCGAGCGCCTGGGCCTGCAACGCTGGCTGGCCCAGCCCAGCCGCATGATCGCGCGCCACATCGAGCGCCGGCCCCTGAAGTCCCTGCTCACGGTAGCCGGCATCGCCAGCGCCTGCGGCATCGTCATGGTCTCGGATTTCCAGGACGGCTCGGTGCGCTACATGATCGAGGTGCAGTACGGCATGAGCCAGCGCGAGGATCTGTCGGTCAGCTTCGTGGAGCCGACGTCCTACAAGGCGCTGTACTCCCTGCAATCGCTACGCGGGGTGGAGCACGTCGAGGGCTACCGCGCCGTGCCGGTACGCCTGCGTCTGGCCCAGCGCAGCTACCGTACCTCCATCCAGGGGGTGGAGCCCGACGGCGATCTGTACCGGGTCCTGGACGCCGACCTGCGGCGCATTGACCTGCCCTCGGGCGGCGTGGTGCTCACCGACTATCTGGGCGAGCTTCTCCACGCCCGGCCCGGGGATCTGCTGACCGTGGAGGTGCTGGAGGGCAGCCGGCCCGTGCTGCGGGTGCCGGTAGTGGGCCTGACCCGGCAGTACATCGGCGTGGGCGCTTATATGCCGCGGGCCGCGCTGAGCCGGCTGATGCACGAGGCCCCGGCCCTGAGCGGCGCGTTCCTGGCCATCGACAGCCGCTACCAGGACGCGATCTACGCCCGGCTCAAGGAAATGCCGCGCATCGCGGGCACCGTGGTGCGCGAGACCGCCATCCGCAGCTTCTACCGGACCATGGAGCAGACCATTCTGTTCTTCACCCTCATCGCCGCCATGCTGGGTGGGGTCATCGCCTTCGGCGTCGTTTACAATAGCGCCCGGATCGCTTTGTCGGAACGCAGCCGCGAGCTGGCGAGCCTGCGGGTGCTGGGCTTCAGCCACGGCGAGATCGCCTACATCCTGCTGGGCGAGCTGGCGCTGCTGACGCTGGCCGCCCTGCCCCTGGGCTTCGCCTTCGGCTGGGGCCTGTGCGCTTACCTGGCCTCCCAGTTCCGCTCCGATCTGTACCGGATCCCGCTGGTGCTGCATCCGAACACCTATGCCTTCGCCGCGGCGGTGGTCCTGCTATCGGCCTGCGTTTCCGGGGGGCTCATGTGGCGCAAGCTAAGGCACCTCGACCTCGTCGGCGTGCTCAAGACACGGGAATGACGCTGGATGAAGTGGCGCAGGAACATCGGGCTCGCCGCCACGGCGCTGGCGGTGGCCGCCGGCCTGGCCTGGGGCTTCTGGCCGCGGCCGGTGCCGGTGGACGGCGTGGCGGCGGTGCGGGCGCCCCTGACCGTCACGGTGGAGGAAGAGGGCCGCACCCGGATCAAGGACCGCTACGTGGTCTCGGCACCGGTGGCCGGATTTCTGCGCCGCATCGAGCTGGAGGTGGGCGACAGGGTCTCCAAGGGCGAGGTGATCGCCACGTTGGAGCCCACGCCTTCCGAGGTCCTGGACCCGCGCCGCCGGGCTCAGGCCGAAGCCCAGGTCGCCGCCGCCCGGGCCTCCCTGAAGATGGCCGACGAAGCGGTGACCGCGGCCCGCGCCCAGGCCGAGTACGCCCGCATCGAGCTCGCGCGCAAGACCAAGCTGCGCCGCGACAACAGCGTGTCCCAGGACGCTGCGGACCAGGCCGCCAGCGTGGAACGCCAGAACGCCGCCAACCTGCGCTCGGCCCGGTTCGCCGTGGACGTGGCCCATTACAACCTGGAGTCCGCCCTGACCGCCCTGAAGTACGCCGCCGCCACCGACGCCGATCCCGCGCAGAGCGTGGACCTCCGGTCGCCGGTGGGCGGCGACGTGCTCAAGCGCTACCGGGAGAGCGAGAGCGTGGTCGCCACGGGCGAGAGCCTGCTCGAGGTGGGCGATCCCGCCGCCCTGGAGGTGGAGGTCGATCTGCTCTCCCCCGACGCCGTGCGCGTGCACCCGGGCACCAAGGTCCACTTCGACCGCTGGGGCGGGGAAGGCCTGCTCGACGGCGTGGTGCGCACCGTCGAGCCCGTCGGCTTCACCAAGATCTCCGCCCTGGGCGTCGAGGAGCAGCGCGTCTGGGTCATCGCCGACATCACCTCGCCACGCGAGCGCTGGTCGCGCCTGGGCGACGCCTACCGGGTGGAGGCCAGCTTCGTCATCTGGCACCAGGACAAGGTCCTGCAGGTCCCCACCAGCGCCCTGTTCCGCCACGGCGAGGCCTGGGCAGTGTTCAACGTCGAGCACGGCCGCGCCAAACGCCGACCAGTCGAGATCGGCCAGCGCAGCGGCCTCGTCGCCCAGATCGTATCCGGCTTGTCGGAAGGCGACGTCGTGATCACCCACCCGGACGACCGCATCGAGGAAGGCGTGCGAGTAACGGTTGGCGGTAAGAACTGAACGCGGCTCTTGGGTCGGAACTCTGGCCGGCACCATCCCTGCCGCAAGCGGTCCTGCAAGCCGCACATCGACACCGTTTACGTGGGCTCACAGGTTGTATCTTTAGGCCGTGGGGTCCATGTGAGGTCCGCAGGACACACCGTGAACACCTCCCTGTGGGCTCGATCGCAGCATCCCTGCTGCTCACGGTCCCGCAAACCTCACATGGACACCGCGTACTTGCTTAAGAACTGACCTAAGAGCCACAACTACCCACCGGCCGCAACCTCGGATCTTGACGTGCTCCTAATCTGAGCGCCTTTTCCGATTGGGTTCCGCCCTTGATCAGGGGACGCCGAAGGCAGATACTCTGCATGCAAGCGGTTGGATTTCCTACCTTTGATCTTGTCCGACGCGCACATGGACGACGTGCGATGCACCCGAAACTTGTGGCCCGGGGTCAGGCCTTGTCTTTTGCCGGCTCCAGGTGTAGCCTTCCGCCATGGCTCGACCACTGCGCATCGAATTCCCTGGCGCCGTCTATCACGTCACCTCCCGTGGCAACGGACGCGAAGACATCTTTGTCGATGACGAGGACAGGCAGGGTCTGTTGGCGGTCGTGGCGCAGGCACTCTCGCGCTTCGATGCCGAGGCCCTGGCCTACTGCCTGATGGGCAACCACTACCACTTCGTGCTGCACACCCGGCAGGCGAATCTGTCCTTGTTGATGCGCCACCTCAACGGGGTCTACACCCAGACCTACAACCGCCGGCACCACAAGGCGGGTCACCTGTTCCAGGGGCGCTTCAAGGCAATTCTGGTGGACCGGGATGCTTATCTGCTGGAAGTGTGCCGCTACGTGGATCTCAACCCGGTGCGCGCCCGCATGGTACGCAAGCCTGAGGACTGGGCCTGGTCCAGTTGCCGGGCGCACCTGGGACACGCTCCGGTGCCTGCGTGGCTGGATACCCCCGGCTTGCACGGCCACCTGCTGGGCCGGCCGGCGAAGAGCGCTCGCGATAGGCGCAGGGCGGCCGAACGCTACGCCCGGCTGTTGGCCTCGGTGCCCGATGCCAGTCTGTGGGAGAGCGCGCTGCGCCAGCAGATCTACCTGGGCGACGAGGGCTTCGTCGAGCGCATGCAGGCACTCGCCGAGCCGCGTAACAGCACTGATCGTGACATCCCCCGGGTTCAGCGCCGCAAGTCGCGCACGCTGGCCCGGTGGCTGGCGAGCTGCGAGAATCGGGAAGAGGCGCTATACAGAGCCCACACGGAGAGCGCGCTGAGCATGAGCGCGATCGCACGCGAGCTGGGGTTGTCGGTATCGCGCGTGAGCCGGCTGATTGCGCGGGCGGAAGGGGCAAAACACAAGGCCTGACCACGGATCCTTCTCGGATGAGCAGCCAGGAGGTGTTCGTTGCGATCGACAGCCTGCTGGCGCAGATGCGTCAGCAGGCTGCCCAGGGGGCAGGTGGTGCGGGAAACGTGCCGCCGCCTCCGCGATCGGTGGCTTATGTCCAGGATACGGGCACCCAGCCGGCGTTGTTCCTCGTCAAAGCCGTGCAGGTACGGCCTCCCACCGATCTCCACGGCGTCGAGACTTACCTCGGCGTCGAAGGGCGTGCCGTCCTGACGTCTATGCAGCCATTCAAATACCTGATTATTACCGTCGAGGACGGCCTGAATTTTCTCCATGGCCTTTTCCTTGGATGATCTTCCGTCCGGTTGGAGCGCGGGAGAATACTCGTAGGGCGCCGCCTCCAGGATCTGCTCCCGGGTGCAGCCGAACATCACCAACGAGGCCGGGTTGCAGTCCCGAAAGCGGTCGCCCTCGACCACGAATATGGCATCGCCAACCCCCTCGAACAGGGTCCGATAACGCGCCTCGCTGTCACGCAGGTTCTCGCGCATCATCTGCTGCTCGGAGAGATCTGCGGAGATGCCCATGAAGCCGATGATCTCACCCTGTGGGTCATACAAGGCGGTCACCGACAGACGAGCGGGAAAGCGCGTCCCGTTCTTGCGGACACACGTCCAGTCCCGTTCCTCCGGCTGGCCGCGCCGCGCTTTGGCCACGAGCACCTCGAAACCGGGCGCGATGGCTTCGTCGAGCTCCTTGCTGAGCTCCGTGGCCCGATGTTCGAGCTCGACGGGGTCATGAATGTCTGCCGCAGTGGTCTTGCCGATTTCGCGCATGCGCTCGATCAGGGCGCGCCCACGTTCCGGCTCATCCAAGGCGCCCAGCGAGATCAGCTGCCCGCCCAGACCGCGCAGCACCAGCTCATGGCCCTTCAGGGTGGTGCGCACACCCTGCACCAGCATGGAGTTGATATAGCCGAGGGGGGAACGGGTATCGTCGATGGTTTCGTGCCGCAACAGCACGACGGCCCCCGGATACAGCCCCAGGCTCAGTATCGCGAGGGCGCGAACTAGACCGAGAAGTGGAGGATTCCCGACGGTTCCCTATTCGGCCCGCATATCACTCGGTCCTGTTCCGCGCTCACCCCGTTACACGAACGGCGGCCGCCAAGGCCACCTCATACGTAGGATCTTTAGGCCGTGCCGTCCATGTGAGGCCCGCAGGACACGCCGTGAACACGTCCGTGTGGGCTCGGTCGCAGCATCCCTGCTGCTCACGGTCCTGCAAACCTCACATGGACACCGCGTACTTGGCTTAAGAACTAACCTATGAAGGCCACCTATGCGGGAGGACTGAGGAAGGAACTGCCGCCTCGCCGCGCGCAATAGACGGCGATCGATTTATCGAACAGCGCCTAAAGGGCACTTTCCCGTGCAAGCCCTCCCCCACGCCGGGCCGCCGCGCCCTTCGGCAAGTGCCCTGGGCCGAGGACCTGATCGGCCACCAACCCACGACGTGCGGTAGAGCGCTAGTGGTCGGCGCAGGGCGGCCGAACGCTACGCCCGGCCGGTGGCCTCGGTGCCCGGTGCCAATCCCCCTCCTCACACCTCACGTCCCATCACACTTCCTTGTAGATCCGCCCTCCCTGCTCCACGAACTCCTTGGCCTTCTCGGCCATGCCCGCTTCGAGCGCCTTGGTCTCCTCGACGTGATGTGAGCGGGCGTACTCGCGCACGTCCTGGGTGATCTTCATGGAGCAGAAGTGGGGGCCGCACATGGAGCAGAAGTGGGCCACCTTGTGGGCCTCCTTGGGCAGGGTCGCGTCGTGGTACTCGCGGGCGCGGTCGGGGTCCAGGGAGAGGTTGAACTGGTCCTCCCAGCGGAACTCGAAGCGGGCCTTGGACA
>CAYWTP010000186.1:0-7075 GCA_964461215.1 uncultured Ectothiorhodospiraceae bacterium
ATTGCCGTGGGAATCGCCGCGGTAGTGCTGCTCACCTCCATCGGCGAAGGGGTACATCGCTTCGTGCTGGCCGAGTTCACCCAGTTCGGCACCAACCTCCTAGGGATCACCCCAGGCAAGACCGAGACTTTCGGCGTGTCCGGCGCGGTGGTGAGCAACGTGCGGCCCCTGTCACTGGACGACGCCGAGGCCCTGAGCCGGGTGGACGGCGTGCTCGCGGTGCTGCCCATGGTCCAGGGCAACGCCCGCGCCGAAGCGGACAATCGACAGCGGCGCACCACCGTGTTCGGCGTAGGACCCGACGTGCCGCGAGTGTGGCAAATGCAGGTGGGATCGGGGCGCTTCCTGCCGCGGGACGACTACCGTTCGGCACGCGCCTTCGCCGTGCTGGGAACCAAGCTACACCGGGAGCTGTTCGGCAACACCAACCCCCTGGGACAGCGGATTCGGGTGGGCGGCGACCGCTACCGGGTCATCGGGATCATGGAGCCCAAGGGCCAGTTTCTGGGCTTCGACCTGGATGACGCCGTGTTCATTCCCGTGGGTAAGGCACTGAGCCTGTTCGACCGGGAGAGCGTCATGGAGATCGACCTGCTCTACCGGGCCGGCGGCGACGTGGCCACGGTGGTCACCGGCACGCGCCGGGTGCTGCTCTCGCGCCACGGCAGCGAGGACTTCACCATTACCACCCAGCAGCAGATGCTGGACGTGCTGGGCTCCATCCTGAACGTGCTCACCGTCGCCGTGGGGGCGCTGGGGGGAATCTCGCTGCTGGTGGGGGGAGTCGGGATCCTGACCATCATGACGATTGCCGTGAATGAGCGGGTAGGCGAGATCGGTCTGCTGCGTGCCCTGGGAGCGGAGCAGCGCCAGGTACTGGGCCTGTTTCTGCTGGAGGCGGCCGTGCTCGCGGGGCTGGGCGGGCTGGGCGGACTAGGGCTGGGGCTGACGGTGGCGCACGGCCTGCGGCTCGCCCTGCCGGAGCTGCCGGTGCATACGCCCTGGCTGTATGCGCTGGCGGCGGAGTGCCTGGCGCTGGTGGTGGGCCTGTCCGCCGGTATCCTGCCGGCCCGGCGGGCCGCCGCCCTGGCGCCGGTCGAGGCGCTGCGCGCGGAGTAGTTGACGGCCGCCGGGGTACAGATGTCCTTGTTGCAGGGGGTGGCTATTTCTGCTTCCATTACCCACCCGGCCTCAGGCACCGGCCGGCGTACACCGCCAGAACAATAATTTCAGAGGAGAGCAGGTGGTGGAAGACACCCTCAAGCGTCTTCTGGACGCAGAGCTTCAAGCCGAACGCATCGTCGAGGAAGCCAAGTCCAAGCAGGACGAGCAGACTCGCCAGGCGGTGCTCGATGCCCGCCGGGCCGAGGAGCGCTTCGACGCCCGTCTGCCCGAGCTCAAGGCCTCCTTCATGGACAAGGCCGAGGAGCGCGCCACCCAATCGGTAGGAGAGCTGGAACGCCGTTACGCCGAACGCAAGGACGAGCTTCGCGACATGGCCAAGGAACGGGAGCAGGAAGCTCTGGTTGCGGCGCTGAAACTGCTGCTGGACCCGCAGAGCTGAGCGGTGGGTAAGGCCTCCCGATACGCCTACCTGCACGCGCGGGTATCGGTGCTTACCGAGCGCCTGCTTCCGGTTGGGGCGCTGGACCGGCTGATTGACTGTGCACCCGAGCACGAGGCCGAGCTGCTAAGCGGCAGGGGAATCGTGTTCGTCGACCCGGAAGACACCCGCGACCCCGCACGTCTGGAACACCGGCTGATCTCGGTCCTGCTCAGCGACGCCGGCATACTGGACACCGGCATGACCGGGTCGGGCCGTTCACTGCTCCTGTACTGGGTTCGGCGGTTTGAGCTGGGCAATCTCAAGACCGTTATCCGGGGCAAGATTCTGGGGCTGCCGGTAGCCACCGTGCAGGAGCAGATGGTGGAGCTCGGCAGCTTCGCCAGCGTGGACACGGACGAACTGCTGCGCACCGACGACGTCGCCGAGCTGCTGCGCCTGCTGGAGAAGACACCCTACGCGGACATCGCCCGCCATGCCCGGCTTACCTATGAGCAGAATCGGGATCTCTTCACCCTGGATGCGGCCATTGACCGCCGTTACTTCGCGGGCCTCCATCAGCTCGTCAACATCACGGACATCGAGGACCTCGGCACGGTGCGGCGTCTGGCGGGCGGCATGATCGACGGGATCAACCTGGTGTGGCTGCTGCGCTTTCGCTTCTCCTATGGGCTGGCGCCCGCAGAGGCCTACTACCTGCTCTGCCCCGGCGGTCACGCGCTGACACGCCAGCGGCTCCAGGACCTGGCCCAGCTTGCCAGCCTGCAGGAGGTCGTGGCCCATCTGCCGCCCAGCCTCGCGGCGCTCACGGAGGGTGCTGAGACCTCCTCCGACGTCGAGCACGCGGTGGAGCACCAGATGCGGGCACTGGCCCGCGCCATCCTTGACCGGACCGCGTTCGCCCTGGCGCGGACCTATGCGTACCTATACCTGCGGGAGAAGGATCTGCTGCACATCCATGCCGTGATCAAAGGCAAGCGCCTGCGTCTGGATCCGGCCCTGATCCGCTACGGAGTCGGCCTGAGCAAGCTGGGGGGCATCCATACGCTTCCGTTCGTGGAATCCATGGCATGACGGAGACTCGCACGCATGCTTAGACCCCTGCTGATGCAGTACGTGTCGGTGCACGTGCTGAGCGAAGAGGCTCCCCTGGCGGCCTTGGTATTGGCCGAGCACGGGGTCTTCAATCCCGAGATCAGCCTCGAGGACGAGGAGTCATTCCCGGACCACCCGGGCTCCGACTACCGCGAGCTGTGCCGCACCGCCCAGAGCCATCTGGACCGCATCGAGCGTCACCTCGGGCTGGTCCCCCTGCCGCTGAAGCCCGAGGATTTCAGCCCCATCCCCGAAGACGAGCTGCGGGCGCTGCACGACTCACTGCGGGAGCTGTGGACCGAGTGCTCGAAGTGCGAGGAGGACGAGCGCAGGGTGGCCGAAGGGCGCAAGCAGCTCGAGCTGCTCAACCGTACGCTCGATGACTTTGCCAACCTGCAGGTGGATTTGGGCCGTCTTCGCAAGCCCTCAGCGCTGCTGGACCTGCATGTGGGTACGGTGCCGCTGGCAAACCTGGACCGGCTCGAGGAAGCGCTGGGGCTGGCCGGCTACATTGTCTCGCCCTACCGGGTCAAGGAGGAGACCGCCCACGTGGTGGTCGCCGGGCCTGCCGGCCAGGAGAAGGAGATCACCACGGTCCTGGAAGCAGCCGGCTGTCGGGCCATGGACATTCCGGCCGAGTTCTCGGACTTTCCCGAAAAGGTGCGCAAGGATCTGGAGGAACAGGCGGGCCGGCTCGACAAGGAGAGCGAGGAGATCGCGCAGCGCATCCGCGACGGCCGCGAGAAGTACAGCCCCCGCCTGCGGGAGGCCGAGCGTACCCTGGCGATCGCCGGATCGTATGCGAATCTGAGCGGCGCGCTGCGATCCCGCGGCGGTCTGTCCGTGGTCAGCGGCTGGGTGCCCAAGGAGAAGGTTTCCGGCCTGCGCGGCGCTCTGTTCGAGCGCTTGCGCCAGCGGGTCGAGGTCAGCGTGCGTGACCCCCGACCCGACGAGCTGCCCCGAGTGCCATCCGCCGTGCAGCACCCGTGGTTTCTGCGCCCGTTTCTGACCCTGGTGCGCACCTATGGGGTACCCCGCTACGGCGAGTTCGACCCCACCATCCTGTTCGCCATCACCTACGTCGCCATGTTCGGCATGATGTTCGGTGATGTCGGTCAGGGGGCCATCATCGCTCTGGGCGGCCTGGCCCTGCGTAAGAAGCTCCAGCGCTTCACGACCTTCGCGGTTGCCATCGGCGTGTCCTCCACCGCCTTCGGCTTCGTCTACGGCAGCGTATTCGGCTTCGAGGACATCGTGCATCCGGTGTGGATGTCGCCTCTGTCCGACCCCATGCTGATGCTCACCCTGGCGCTGTACTGGGGTATCGGCTTCATTCTTCTCGCCATCAGCCTGACCGTGCGCAACCGTCTGGCCGAGGGCCGCTACAAGGAGGCGTTGCTCGACGGCCGCGGCCTGGTCGGCATGGTCTTTTACCTCGGGTTGCTGTTTGCGGCCTACCGCCTCACCGCCGGAGCCGGCTTCGGACTGCTGGAGAAAGCCGCCGTCTTTCTGCCGCTGGCCGTCATCATGGGCTACCAGTGGCACGAGAACCGTGTCCCCCTGAGCGAGAAGTTTCTGGTAGTGGCGATAGAAGGCTTCGAGACCGTCATGAGCTATATCTCCAACACGCTGTCCTTCCTGCGTGTTGCGGCCTTCAGCCTCAACCACGTCGCCCTGTCCATCGCCATTTTCACCATGGCCAAGATGATGGCCACCACCGGACACTGGATCACGATCGTGCTCGGCAACGTCTTCATCCTGGTAATGGAGGGCGGAATCGTCGCCATCCAGGTGCTGCGTCTCGAGTACTACGAGGGCTTCTCCCGCTTCTTCAGCGGGGATGGCAGAGAATTCCGGCCACTGACGCTGGCGACCGGGAGCAACACGAGAACCTGAGCAAGAACTTCGAAACAGGAGGCGAGCATGTACTTTCTGGTTGGGCTGATGACCTTGAGCGTTCTGGGGCTGGTCGGGCTGGGGATCTATTTCGAGATGCGGCCGGTGCTGCCGCAGATGCAGACCCCGCGCTGGCTGAAGGGAACGGTCGGGGTCAATTTGCTGACGTTCGTTGCGGCCGAGATGGGGCTGCTGTTCCTCGGCGTGCATGACGTCATGGCCCAGACCCAGGCCGCCCACGGCGGCGCTGGCGCGGGGGAAGTGAGCATCGGGCTGGGCCTGGCCCTGATCGGTATCGGCATCCCCACCGCCATGTCCGCCGTTGGCGCCGGTATCGCCGTGGGGCCGGTCGGTGCGGCGTCGCTGGCTATCATTACCGAGAAGCCTGAGATGTTCGGCCGCAGCCTGATCTACCTGGGGCTGGCCGAAGGTATTGCGATCTATGGCCTGGTCGTCACCATCCTGCTGCTGGGCAAGATCGGCTAGGGGAGACCACACCAATGCAGGCACGTGTAGCGGAGGGGCGCGACCCCGGCCTGGCCGAGCCTACACGGATGGTCGCCCTGGGCAGCGCCGCCCTCACCGATGGCTTCCGCCTGATCGGCTTCGAGGCGATGGCTGACGCCACGCCCGAAGACCTGGACGAGCTACTCAGAGAGCTGCAGCGCAGCCGCGAGCGGGCCCTGTTGGTACTCGAGCACCAGCTTGCCCGCAGTGGCAGCAAAGAGCTGGAGCGCGTACGTGCCGAAGGGGGACGCATCGTGGTGGCCGAGGTGCCGCCGCTGCACGCCCCACACGATTACCATCCACTGGTTGAACAGGTGGTGCTCAGCGTCCTGGGCGCCGGTGCCCTGGAGGAGCGTAAATGACCGCGCAGCCCAAGGTTGCAGAGCTCGAGCAGGCCCTCGTGAACAGGGCGCAGACGCTGGCGCAGGAGTATCTGGCCCGAGGCCAGTCCATGCGCGACAAGATCATTCAGGATGCAAACGACCGGCTACGGCTGCGCGAGGAACGCGAGATGCTGGCGGCCAAGGCGGAAGCCGAGCGGGCGTTCCGGCGCCGCGTCCAGGCCAGCGAGATCCGCTTTCAGGAGGAGCTGGACCAGCTTCGCTGGACCCTGGTCCAGGGTGTGCTGATGGGGCTGAAGAAGCGTCTCGGCGAGCTGGTGCAAGACCAGAAAGCCTACCGCAAGCTGCTGGTGAAGCTATTGGCACAGGCTGCGGCGGCGATTGAGGACGACGACCTGCTTGTACAGCTCAATGTCGCCGACCACGAGGCCTTCGCCTCCGAATGGGCCAGCCTGGCCAAGGACGCCGCGCCCGGCAAGCGCATTGGCCTGGAGGAGGAGCCGGGCACCAGCTCCGGCGGGCCGCTGGTGCGCACCACCGATGGCAACATTCAGGTGGACAACACCTTCGAGGGACGGCTGGAGAGGCTAGAGAACGAGCTGCAGCGCGTCGTCATCGAGCGTCTGTTCGCCGCCACCACGAGCATGGGGACCCTGTTCCATGGGTAAGATCATCGACATCAACGGCCCGATCGTCCAGGTCCATCTGCCCGGTGTGCTCAACGGCGAGCAGGTCAAGATCGGAAATCTGGGGCTGGTGGGCGAGGTCATCGGCCTCGACGGGGAGCAAGCCGTAGTCCAGGTGTACGAGTCCACGGAATCGGTGCGCCCGGGCGAAGCGGCCGTGCCCCTGGGCCACCCGCTGTCGGTGGAGCTGGGACCGGGACTGCTCAGCGGCATCTTCGATGGCATCCAGCGGCCCCTGGAAGAGATCCTCAAGCAGAGCGGCGACCACATCGCCCGCGGCCTGGAACTGTATCCCCTGGACCGTCAGCGCAAGTGGGGCTTCACACCCTCACCGGATCTGGAGCCGGGCACCCGGGTCGACGCCGGCGCCGTGCTCGGCACCGTGCAGGAAACCGCCTCCATCGTCCATCGGGTGCTGGCGCCGCCGAACGTGGGCGGCAACGTGCTGGAGTGCGTAGGCGCCGGCGAGTACACAGTGGAGCAGGTCATCGCCAGGGTGCGCGACGAGGCGGGCGAGGAGCACGAGCTGAAGATGTATCACAAGTGGCCCGTGCGCTCGCCACGTCCGTATACGGCACGCGACGACGCCGTCGCTCCGCTGCTCACCGGACAGCGCATCATGGATACCTTCTTCCCGCTGCTCAAGGGCGGCAAGTGCGCCGTGCCCGGCCCTTTCGGCGCCGGCAAGACCATGGTGCAGCAGCAGGTGGCGCGCTGGGCCAACGCCGACATCGTGCTCGACGTCGGCTGCGGCGAGCGCGGCAACGAGCTGGTGGACGTGCTGGAGACTTTTCCCGAGCTGTCGGATCCGCGCAGCGGGCGCCCCCTGATGGAGCGCACCCTGCTGGTGGCCAACACCTCCAACATGCCGGTGGTCGCCCGCGAGGCCTCCATCTACGTGGGGGTGACCCTCGCCGAGTATTTCCGCGACCAGGGCTATGACGTAGTCATGGTGGCCGATTCCACCAGCCGCTGGGCCGAGGCGC
>CAYWTP010000187.1:0-7001 GCA_964461215.1 uncultured Ectothiorhodospiraceae bacterium
CATGGGCTCATCCCGAGTGGGCAATGCGGCTTGCATGTAGCCAATCCTAGACATGGCCGAAGCGCGGAACAATCCGAGCGCACAGAGGTGTGGATTTTCGTCACCGTGTCTAACTCCACTTCGTCGGACTCCTCGTTGCACGCTTGCAAGGGGGGCCGGTCAGGGGTTACGGGACCGTGTGCGGCAAGGATGCCGCACCCGAGCCTACCGGGACGTATTCACGGCGCGTCCTGGAAGCCCTGGCCGGCTCCCCACTCGTGCGATGTTACAACCTCTAGGTGCCCGCAATGGCCATGCGCTCCACCAACACCGAGCCGGTGCGGATGTTGCCGCGCGTGTCCACATCGTTGGCCACGCCCCGGATCCCCTGGAACATCTCCTTCAGATTACCGGCGATGGTGATCTCGTGCACCGGATACTGGATCACGCCGCCCTCCACCCAGAAGCCGGCGGCCCCGCGGGAATAGTCGCCGGTGACCGTGTTCACCCCCATGCCCATGAGCTCGGTCACCAGGAGCCCTGTTCCCATTTCGGCCATCAGGGCCTGCGGCTCGCAGGAGCGGTAGGCGATGCACACGTTGTGTACGCCCCCGGCATTGCCCGTGGTCTGCATTCCCAGCCGGCAGGCCGAGTAGCTGTCCAGCACGTAGCCCCGGAGAATGCCGTCGGCAACCAGGTCGCGCGCCCGCGTGGCCACCCCTTCATTATCGAAGGCGGCACTGCCCATGGCCCCCGGCAGATGCGGCTGCTCGTGAAGACGAAATCCGGCGGGAAAAACCTGCTGGTCAAGCTGGCCGAGGAGAAAGCTCGCGCGCCGGTACAGGCTTGAGCCGCGGACGGCGCCTATGAAGTGGCCGAACAAGCTGGCCGCCACGTCGGCGCTGAGCAGCACCGGGGCGGAGCAGGTGCTCAGTCGCCGGGCTCCCAGACGTGCCAGCGCACGCTGTGCGGCCGTCCGGCCCACGGCCTCGGGGGTCTCCAACGCGGCCGGATCGCGCGAGGCGCTATACCAGTAGTCGCGCTGCATGCCGGTCCCGTCGCGGGCAATCACGCGGGCGCTGAGGCTGTGCCGCGTGCTGTGCCACACGCCGACGAAGCCGTGACTGTTGCCGTAGATCCGGCTGCCCTCGTGCACGCCCACGCTGGCGCCGTCCGAGTTGGTGATCCTGGGATCGAGGCCGCGGGCGCTGTGCTCGCACTGCGTGGCCAGCGCGACGGCTTGCTCCGGACTGAGAACCCAGCGGTGGTAGAGATCCAGGTCGGGCGGGTCACAGGCCATGAGCGCGGCCTCTGCCAGGCCGTTGCAAGGGTCCTCGCCAGTATATCTGGCAATCCTGCAGGCGGCCGCCACGGTCTCGCGCAGGGCGGCGGGACGCAGATCCGAGGTGCTGGCCGCGCCCGTGCACCGGCCCAGATAGACGGTCACCCCCATGCCCTTGTCATGCTGGTGCTCGATGGACTCCACCTCTCCCATGCGCACCGTAACCGACAAGCCCGCAGCCGTGCCCACGGCGGCCTCGGCACCGCTGGCGCCCTGGCGGCGAGCCTCGTCCAGAACCTCGGCCACCAGCTCCCGGAGCGGCCCTGTCGCTGCCTCCCGCGTATCCGTGCCTTGCACTTGTGCCACGCTCATCCACTCCCGGTACGGACCTGCACCATTGTAATCACACAGTCTGCGGCGTAATGCGATGTCGCATTATCATTCATCGCCGCGCCTGGTTAATATGTGGGTTTAGTCCCCTGGGGGGCACAATCAACAGCAGCCAGGAGTCAGTCTGTCATGACCGGTGCCTCCGGAACCCATCGCCTGCTGCGCAGCCTCCTCTTCGCCGCCATGGCGCTCGGCCTGATCCTGGCGGCGGGCCTGGTGCTCCTGCCCTACGCGATCCAGCGCGGGCTGCCTTACCTGGCGGCTCGCCACGGACTGACCCTGACCATAGAAGGGGTACACCAGGACCTGGTCAAGGGCGAGCTGACTCTGACTGGCGTCGTTCTGGCGCATGGCGGAGAAGTGGATCTGCGGGCCCAGGAAGTGGACGCGCGGCTGAGCGTGCGCGCACTGCTCGCCGGCGATCTGTCCGTGGAGCGGCTCGCCCTGGACAAGGGCGAGCTGGTGCTGCGGCGCGACGCGGGCGGCCGGTGGAGCCTTGCCGGCTTCGGGCCCGCGGCCGATCCGTGGCCGGTGTTGTGGCAGACGGCCTCCCGCGAGCTTGCGCTGAACGACGTGGGGCTGCGGTTCGCCGGCGGGAAGTTGCCCGGGCTGCACGTGGCGCACCTGTCCACCGGGCGTCTGGCCGGGCGCGTAGCCCCTGACTCCGTCGCATACCGGCTTTCGGCGACCCTGGCCGCCGGGGACGTGCGCGCCGGCGGGAGGATCCGGCTGCAGCAAAACCCGCCCGAGATCGACGCCGAACTAAGGCTATCGGGTCTGGACCTGGCGAGCCTCATCCGCAAGCGTCCCGGTGCACGAATATCCTTATCAGCCGGCGCTCTGGACGCCGACGTCAATGTCCGGCTGAGCTGGCAGCAGGACGAGGTGTCGGCCCAAATCGACGGTGACGCACGCCTGCGCCGCGCCACCGGGGAGCTGGACGGTCTGCTTTTCAAAGATGCCACGGCGCTGTGGAGGGGAAAAGCACGTCTGGAGCATCCCGCAGATGGAGCCAGCATGGGAATCGACGGTCACCTGGGCTTGGAGCGCGGCACCGTGTCCTGGCCGGGCTCCGCCGCCTGGTTGGTAGACCCGGGAGCCGTAGAGGTGCTGCAGGCCACCTGGGACGGCCGGGTCCGCTGGCAATCGGCTCAAGGCGTGCCGGCGGACCTCGGGCTGGACGGGGACGCCGAGATCCAGCGTCTGGACCTATCACCCCCAGGCGGCGCGCACGACACGCTGGAGAAGGTGTCCCTGTGGGGGATACAGCGTGCTCCGGGCACGGATCTGGTGGTGGGTGGACTGCGCGCCCGCCGCGCCTCCGGCATCCTGCCGCCCGCAGCAGCGCCCGCACCGCAAGCCGCTAGTGCACTAACGGCGGTCCGGTGGTCGATAGAGGATCTGGAAGCCGCGGACCTGGGCTTGGACGCGGGGCAAGCCCTGCGCGTCGGCAGCCTCTCCACCGGGGCGATCCGCAGATCGGGCCCCCTGCTTCTGGGCGGCCTGGGAGCGCTCCACCTTAACGGACTGCGTTACGGCGATGCCCGGTGGTCGGCCCGGGACTCCGTGCTGGAAGATCTGCGCGTGCAGCGCACCGGGGCCGACGGCACCTCCACGCTGTCCGTGGGCCAGGCGGCGCTGCTGGATCCGTCGCTTGCGAACGGGCTGGTGGCCAGCCAGGTCCGGCTCACCGGCCTCGTCCTCGACCTGCTACGCAGCGCCGACGGAGCCTGGCTGTGGCCGCTGGAGATCCCCGCGGACAGCCGGGTGAACGACCTGGTAGTGAGCGGGCGCAGCAGCGTGGCGCTTGAGGACCACTCGGTGAGTCCACCCGCCCGCATCCAGCTCCATGACGTGCAGGGACGGTTGCTGGCCTGGGGGGCACCTTCACCCAGTGCCGGGCACTTCGACCTGAAGGCACGTAGCGCCCTGGACGGAGAGGTTGCGCTGACCGGCCATCTGGCCACCGAGAACAGCCCGGACGGGCTGGCGGTGGCTGGGCACATCGAAGCGCTGGACCTGGCGTCCCTGTCCGGCTACACGCATAAGCTCCTGGGCGCCCGCGCAGCCGGCGGGCGCATGGACGCGGCGCTGGACCTCACGCGCAAGCAAGGCCAATGGCGCGGCCCATGTACCCTGTCGCTCACGGCCCCGCGACTACTTCCGACACCCACCGGGACCGAAACCGTCTCATTGCCCGCCCCAGTGCTGGCTCGGGCTCAACGCCTGCTGCGCGACGCCGAGGATCGGATCCAGCTTGCCGTGGGTCTGGGAGAGCCCGGTACAGAACCGGGCGGCGCCCTGGGTCTGGCCATTCGGGAAGCGGTTGCCCGCTTCTACCAGCCCCTGGGCCTGGACGATAAGGGCCTGCATGCACTGCTGCACCGGGGGCGGGCCTCCCTGTCCCCGGTGGTCTTCGCCCCGGGCAGCCAGCACCTGGATGAGACAGCCCGGGCCTACCTGAAGAACCTGGCGGACCACCTGGCCGAACGGCCCGCCCTGCGCCTGGGTGTGTGCGCGGATCCGACCTCTGCCGCCGGCGGGGCCGCCACGGTCGCGGCTTACCTGACCCAGGAGCTGCGGCTCTCCCCTGGCCGGATTAGGGGTTGCAGCTCCGGGAGTGCGGTCCCCGGCCGCGTGGCCCTGGTGCTGATGGCCGGCGGCTGAGAACCGCCGCCGCATGCCATGCCGGGGATATGCAGGGTAGAATCCCCGCGATGGACGTATCCCATATCCTCAGTCCTCTGAACGAGGACCAGCGCCAGGCCGTCACCCTGCCACCGGTGCATGCGCTGGTGCTGGCCGGAGCGGGCAGCGGCAAGACCCGGGTTCTGGTGCATCGCATCGCCTGGTTGATCGCCGCGGGTGAAGCCACCCCCTTCGGGATCCTGGCCGTGACTTTCACCAACAAGGCCGCCGGCGAGATGCGTGGGCGCATCGAGCGCATCCTCGGCGTTCCGGTACGGGCCATGTGGGTTGGCACCTTCCATGGTCTGGCCCACAGGCTGCTGCGCGCGCACTGGAAGGAAGCCGGTCTGCCCGAAGGCTTTCAGATCCTGGACAGCGAGGACCAGCTGCGGGTCCTGCGCCGGGTCATCCGCTCCCTCGAGCTGGACGAGGCGCGGTGGGTTCCAAAGCAGGTACAGTGGTTCATCAATGCGCGCAAGGACGAAGGCGAGCGGCCGGCCCACCTGGACGACCACGGCGTTCCATCGCAACGCCAGATGCTCGGAATCTATACGGCCTATGAGGAGGCCTGCCAGCGAGCCGGACTGGTGGACTTCGCGGAGCTGCTGCTGCGGGCCCACGAGCTGCTGCGCGACCGCCCGCCGCTCCTGGCCCACTACCGGGAGCGCTTCCGGCATATCCTGGTGGACGAGTTCCAGGACACCAACACCATCCAGTACGCCTGGCTGCGGCTGCTGGCCGGCGACACCGGTCGCTTGTTCATGGTGGGCGACGACGACCAGTCAATCTATGGCTGGCGCGGCGCGCGCATCGAGAACATTCAGCGCTTCTCCAGGGACTACCCGGGCGTGCAGGTGCTGCGCCTGGAGCAGAACTACCGCTCCACGGGTGTTATCCTCAACGCTGCCAACTCCCTCATCGCTCACAATGAGTCGCGCCTGGGCAAGAACCTGTGGACCGATGGCAAGTCCGGTGAGCCCATCGCCTTATATGCCGCCTTCAACGAGGTCGACGAGGCCCGCTTCGTGGCCGGGCGCATCCGAGACTGGATCGACGCCGGCGGAGCCCGCAGTGACGTGGCGGTGTTGTACCGGGTCAGCGCTCAGTCCCGCGTCATGGAAGAAGCGCTGCTGGCACTGGGGATTGCGTATCGCGTCCACGGCGGGCTGCGCTTCTACGAGCGGGCCGAGATCAAGGATGCCCTGGCCTATCTGCGGCTGCTGGCCAACCGCCACGATGACGCGGCCTTCGAGCGGGTCGTCAACACGCCGCCGCGCGGCATCGGCGAACGCACGGTGCAGTCGCTTCGCGAGCAGGCCCGGGACGGCGGCTCGTCCCTGTGGAATGCGGCGCAGGATCTGGTCCTGCACAAAACGCTGGCGGCCCGGGCAGGTAACGCCCTGGCGGCCTTTCTGGTGCTGGTGGACTCCCTGGGCGGCGAGGTCGCCGGCATCGCCCTGTACGAGCAGGTGCGGGCGGTGCTGGAACGCAGCGGCCTGCTGGTCCATTACCGAAACGACAAGAGCGAGAAGGCGCAGTCCCGGGTGGAGAACCTGGAGGAGCTGGTATCCGCCACCCGGGAGTTCGATCACGACGAGTCCGAAGGTCCCGATCCCCTGGCGGCGTTCCTGGCCCACGCCGCGCTGGAGGCCGGAGAAGTGCAGGCCGGGGCCGGTGAGGATGGCGCCCAGCTCATGACCCTGCACGCAGCCAAGGGACTGGAGTTCCCCGTGGTCTTCCTGTGCGGTCTGGAGGAAGGACTGTTTCCGCACCAGAGAAGCGTTGAGAATCCCCTCCAGCTCGAGGAGGAGCGCCGGCTGTGCTACGTGGGCATGACCCGGGCCAAGGAGAAGCTGACTCTGAGCTATGCCGAGAGCCGCCGCCTGCACGGCTCGGACTACCACCCCCTGCCCTCGCGCTTCATCCGGGAGATCCCCGCGACCCTGCTCCACGAAGTCAGACTGGGCGGCGCCATCTCGCAGCCTCTGCGTCAGACGTCCACCGCCCGGTCCGGGGCATTCCGCCTGGGGCAGCAGGTAATGCACCCGAAGTTCGGCGAGGGGGTCGTGGTCAACTGCGAGGGCCAGGGCGCCCAGGCCCGGGTGCAGGTCAATTTCGCCCGGGAAGGCGCCAAGTGGCTGGTGGCGGCGTATGCGCGGCTGGAGTCGATCTGAAGGACGGTGTTGCGTGGTGAGCATTGAGTGCTTGGCTTTGGGCCGAGAGATGGCCTCGCAGGGGGCGGAATGGAGGAGCGGCTATGGGGTGGGGTAGAAGCTTGAGGGCATTGTGGCTGGTGGTTGCGGCGGTGGCGGCGCTGGCGGGATGCGGGCAAGGGAAGTCGCCGGCGGCGGCCGGCCAGAGCGCGGCGCAAGCTGCCGGTGGAGCGCCGGCCAAGACCTTCCATTGGAAGATGGTCACCACCTGGCCTCCCAACTTTCCGGTCTTTCAGGAGGGGGCCGAGCGCTTCGCCGACCAGGTACGCACCATGAGCGACGGACGCCTGGACATCAAGGTATACGCCGGCGGCGAGCTGGTGCCGGCGCTGCAGACCTTCGATGCCGTCTCCCAGGGCACTGTGCAGATGGGCCATGGCGCCGCCTACTATTGGGCCGGCAAGGTCCCAGCGGCCCAGTTCTTCTCGGCCGTGCCGTTCGGCATGACC
>CAYWTP010000188.1:0-6957 GCA_964461215.1 uncultured Ectothiorhodospiraceae bacterium
CGGTGGGTGGCGCCGGCGGCGTGGCCTGGTACAACGACTCCAAGGGCACCAACGTGGGGGCGGCGGTGGCGGCCATCGAGGGCCTGGCCACCTCGGGCCGGCTGGTGCTCATCGCCGGCGGAGACGGCAAGGGCGCCGATTTCGCGCCCCTGCGCGAGGCCGTGGCCGCTCACGTCCACGCCGTGGTGCTCATCGGCCGTGATGGGCCCCGCATCGCGGCGGCTCTGGACGGGACCGTGCCGCTGCTACCCGCGACCGGAATGGACGAAGCGGTTGCCACGGCCCGCCGGCTGGCCCGGCCAGGCGACGCCGTGCTCCTGTCGCCCGCCTGCGCGAGCTTCGACATGTTCACCGACTATCGCGCCCGCGGTGATGCCTTCGCGGCGGCCGTGGCCAGGGAGCTGCGAACATGAGCGGGGGCGCGGGCACCCAGGCGGTCCCACTGGAACGGGCGCGGGCCGGCGGGCCGTCCTGGGATCCCTGGCTCATCGGGTGCACTACGGCCCTGCTGGGGCTCGGCCTGGTGATGGTGGCATCGGCCTCGGTGGCCATCGCCGATCGCGAGCTGGGCCGGCCCCTGTTCTATCTGTGGCGCCAGGGCCTGTTCGTGGCGGCTGGCTTGCTGGCGGCCGCCGTGGTCCTGCGCTTGCCGCTGGCCTTCTGGCGGCGCGCCGGGGGCGTGCTACTGCTGCTGGGGATCCTGCTGCTGGGGCTGGTCCTGGTTCCGGGGATCGGCCGGGTGGTCAACGGCAGCATGCGCTGGATTGCCATGGGGCCCGCCAACCTGCAGCCCTCCGAGCTGGTGAAGCTGTTCATGACCGTGTATCTAGCAGGCTACCTGGTACGCCGGGGTGAGGAGGTGCGCGCATCCTTCAGCGGCTTCGTCAAGCCGATGCTGGTGCTGGTGGGGATCGCGGGGTTGTTGCTGCTGGAGCCGGACTACGGCGCCACGGTAGTGCTGTTCGCCACGGTGCTCGGCATGCTGTTCCTGGGCGGCGTGCCGTTGCTGCGGTTCTCCGGCTGGGTGGCCGCCGCCGGCGCGGTGATGGGGGTCCTGGTCCTGCTGGCACCCTATCGGGTCCAGCGGTTGACCACCTTCATGGATCCCTGGTCCGACCCCTTCAACAGCGGGTTTCAGCTCACGCAGGCCTTGATTGCCATCGGCCGCGGCGAGTGGCTGGGCGTCGGTCTTGGGGCCAGTGTCCAGAAGTTGTTTTACCTCCCAGAGGCTCACACGGACTTTCTGTTTGCCGTGCTGGGCGAAGAGCTGGGCTTTGCCGGCATGGCGGTGGTCATCGGGCTCTTCACCTTCATGACCTGGCGGGCGTTCGCCATCGCTCGCCGGGCCGAGGAGCAGGCCGACACCTATGGGGCCTACCTGGCCTATGGCCTCGGCCTTGGGCTTGCCTTGCAGGCCTTTGTCAACATCGGGGTGAATCTCGGGGTACTGCCCACCAAGGGTCTGACCCTGCCGCTGATGAGCTACGGCGGCTCCAGCATGGTGGTCAACTGCATGGCGGTCGCTCTGCTGCTGCGGGTCGACCACGAGCACCGCGCAAGGGTGGTGCGCACGTGAGCGCCCGGGCAACGGCTCCGCAGAGAAACCGGGTCAGAGTCCTGATCATGGCCGGGGGGACCGGGGGTCACGTGTATCCGGCTCTGGCGGTAGCCGACCGCCTGCGGGCCGCAGGGGTGGAGGTGTCGTGGCTGGGGACACGGCGGGGTCTGGAGGCGCGGGTGGTGCCCGCGGCCGACATCGCCCTGCACTTCATATCCATCTCGGGGCTGCGGGGCAAGGGCGTGGCCACCCTCGCGGCTGCGCCATTCCGGCTCGCCTGGGCCTTGCTTCAGTCGCTGGCCGTGGTGCACCGGATCCGTCCGGACGCGGTCCTGGGCATGGGTGGCTTCGTCGCCGGCCCCGGTGGTCTGGCCGCCTGGCTCCTGCGCCGCCCCCTGGTCATTCACGAGCAGAACGCCGTGGGGGGGCTGACCAATCGGCTCCTGGCCCGGCTGGCCGGGTTGGTCCTGACAGCCTTCCCCGCAAGCCTGCCGACATCGGCGCCGACGCGTCATACCGGCAACCCTGTGCGCCGGGAGCTGTTGGGGGCGTATCCCCCGGAGCAACGGCTGGCCGGGCGTGCGGATGCACTGCACTTGCTCGTCCTGGGCGGCAGCCAGGGGGCGCGCTCCTTGAACGAAGTGGTTCCCGCCGCCCTGGCTAGCCTGGGTCCGGACCAGCGCGTCAGCGTATGGCACCAGGCGGGGCCGCTGCACCTGGAACAGGCTCGGCGTGCCTATGCCGAGGCGGGGGCCGAAGGCAAGCTGGTGGATTACATCGAAGATATGGCCGGCGCTTACGCCTGGGCCGACCTGGTCCTGTGCCGCTCCGGGGCCATGACCGTGGCCGAGCTGTGTGCCGTCGGCGTGGCCTCCATTCTGGTGCCTTTTCCCTACGCCGTGGATGACCACCAGACCCACAACGCTCGTTTCCTGGCCGACGCGGGGGCCGCCGTGCTGGTGTCCCAGTCGGAGTTCAAGCCGAACCTGCTGCGGCGCCTGCTTACGGAGCTGGGCGCATCGCGCCGCCGGCTGCTGCAGATGGCAACCGCCGCCAGGGCGCTGGCCATGCCGGAGGCCGCGCAGCGCGTGGCCGACTGCTGTCTGGAGGTGGCCCATGGCTGAGCACGGCGGCTGCCGGTCCGGGATCGTTGCGGTGCCTCCCGGTGCCGGCCGGCTCAATTGGATGCGGCGTATCCGCCGGATCCATTTCGTGGGTATCGGCGGGGCGGGCATGAGCGGTATCGCGGAGGTGCTGCAAAACCTGGGCTACCAGGTTTCCGGTGCGGATCTGCGCGAGAGCGCCGCCACCCGGCGGCTGCGGGACCAGGGCGTAAAGGTTTACATCGGCCACCAGGCAGCGCAGGTCGAGGGCTGCGACGTGGTGGTGATCTCTTCGGCCGTCACGTCCGGTAACCCCGAGGTGGAGCGGGCCCGGGAGCTACGGATCCCCGTCGTGCCCAGGGCCGAGATGCTCGCCGAGCTGATGCGTTTCCGCCAGGGGATTGCCGTGGCCGGAACCCATGGCAAGACCACTACTACCAGCCTCATCGCCAGTGTGCTGGCCGAGGGGGGACTGGATCCGACCTTCGTGATCGGAGGCCGCTTGAACAGTGCCGGCGCCCACGCGCGCCTCGGCACCGGTCCTTTCCTGGTTGCCGAGGCAGACGAAAGCGACGCGTCGTTTCTGCACCTGCACCCGGTGGTGGCGGTGGTCACCAACGTCGACGCCGACCACATGGAAACCTATGGCGGCGACTTTGAGCGCCTGCGCGCGGCCTTCGGGCAGTTTCTGCACCAGCTTCCGTTCTATGGACTGGCGGTGCTGTGTGCGGACGACGCCGTGCTAAAGGACATGATCCAGGGGGTCACCCGCCCCGTGCTCACCTACGGCACGGTCGAGAACGCCGACCTGAGGGCAGTGAACGTGCAGCAGTCCGGGACCCGGACCCATTTCCAGGTCCTGCGCAAGGACGGTTCCGAGCCACTGACGGTGGAGCTGAATCTGCCCGGGCGGCACAACGTGCTCAACGCCCTGGCGGCCATCGCCGTCGGTCTGGAGGTGGGGGTCAGCGACGCCCTGATTCGCCAAGCGCTGGAAGGATTCCAGGGCATAGGCCGGCGCTTTCAGCTCTACGGCGAGATCCCCGTGCCGGGAGGCAAGGCCTTGTTCGTCGACGACTACGGCCATCATCCGCGGGAGGTCGCCGCGACCATTCAGGCAGTGCGCGCGAGCTGGCCTGGGCGTCGGCTGGTGGCGGCCTTCCAGCCTCACCGCTTCACCCGCACCCGCGATCTGTTCGAGGACTTCACGCTGGTTCTGTCCGAGGTGGACGTGCTGCTGCTGCTGGAAATCTACCCGGCCGGCGAGGCCCCGATTCCCGGCGCCGACGGGCGCACACTTAGCCGCGCCATCCGCGCCCGCGGCCGGGTGGAGCCGGTGTTCGTCGAGGGTGCGGCCGATCTGCCCGCGGCTCTGGCCGGCGTGGTGGCCGACGGGGATGTGATCCTGACACTGGGAGCCGGGGACATCGGGGCGGTGGCGGCCCAGATAGCGGCCGACGGCCTGGGGCAATCCACCGGCCCGGTGGAGGCAGGCCAGTGAATGCGGTGATGCCCATGACGACGCACGAAGAGAAGCTTCGCGGCCGCCTGCGCCTGGAGGAGCCTCTGGCCCGGCACACCTCATGGAGGGTAGGGGGTCCCGCCCGGCGGTTCTATGAGCCGGCCGACATCGACGACCTGGCTCGGTTCCTATCGGCCCTCCCCCCGGGTGAGCCCGTGTTGTGGCTGGGCCTGGGCAGCAACCTGCTGGTGCGCGATGGAGGCATCGACGGCACCGTGGTGCTGACTTCCGGGCTGCTCAAGCGCATGGGGCTCGGCGGCGCCGGGACACTCCGCGTCGAGGCCGGCGTGGCCTGCCCGCAGGTTGCCCGCTTCGCCGCCCGCCAGGGTCTGTGCGGGGCGGAGTTTCTGGCCGGGATCCCCGGCACCATGGGTGGCGCACTGGCTATGAATGCGGGGGCCTTCGGTGGCGAGACCTGGGCCATCGTGGAGCGGGTGGAGACCCTGGATCGCAGTGGCCGGCGGCGGATGCGCGCGGCCAGTGACTACCGGACCGCGTATCGAGCGGTCGGGGGGCCAACGGGTGAGTGGTTCGTGGCGGCGCATCTGCGCCTGCAGCCGGGGGATGTGGCGGTCGCCACGGCCCGCATCCGAGAGCTGCTGCAGCGCCGTGCCGGAACCCAGCCCATGGGACAGCCGAGCTGCGGCTCGGTGTTCCGCAACCCGCCAGGGGATCACGCCGCGCGTCTGATCGAGGCGGCGGGACTGAAGGGGACCCGCATCGGCGGTGCCTGCGTATCGGAGAAGCACGCCAACTTCATCATCAACACCGGCGACGCCACGGCCAGCGACATCGAGGCCCTCATTCGTATGGTGGCCGAGGCCGTAGAGCGTATGCACGGTGTCCGCCTGCGGCTGGAGGTGAAGATTGTCGGGCAGGCGAGGAGTGAGGTGTTAGGGGTCGAGAGTGATGGGTAAGGAGACCTGACGACTATGACTGCTAACACGACGTCGATCGATCCCAAGAGCTATGGCCGGGTAGCCGTGCTCATGGGTGGGTGGGCCGCGGAGAGGAATATCTCGTTGCAGAGCGGCAGCGCGGTGCTGGCTGCGCTGCGCCGCCGGGGCGTGGACGCTCTCGGCATCGACGCCGACCGGCAAGTTCTGGACCGGCTGCGGGCGGAGCCCTTCGACCGTGTGTTCGTCGCGCTGCACGGGCGCGGTGGCGAGGATGGGGTAATCCAGGGGGCGCTGGAGATCCTGGGACTGCCCTATACCGGCAGCGGAGTGCTGGGCTCGGCGCTGGGCATGGACAAGCGCCGGACCAAGATGCTGTGGCAGGCGGTCGAAGTGCCGACGCCCCCTTACGTCTATCTGGCCGCAGAGCGCGACCTGGCGGCGGCCGAGAGCCTGGGCTTTCCCCTGATGATCAAGCCGGTGCACGAGGGATCCAGTCTGGGCATGGGCAGGGCCGATGATCCCGCGTCCCTGCGCCAGGCCTGGGAGACAGCGTCCGCACTGGATGCGGAGGTGCTTGCCGAGCGCTGGATCACAGGGCCGGAGTATACGGCGGCGATCCTGGGCGACCAGGTGTTGCCGCTTATCCGCCTGGTGCCGGCTCGGGTGTTCTATGACTACCAGGCCAAGTATGAAGACGACCGGACCCAGTACATCTGCCCCTGCGGGCTGGACGAAGAGACCGAGCGCGCTCTGCAGTGGAACGCGCTGCACGCCTTCAGAAGCATGGGAGCAAGCGGCTGGGGGCGAGTGGACTTCATCCGCGACGCCCAGGGCCAGCCATGGTTCATCGAGGTCAATACCGTACCGGGCATGACCAGCCATAGCCTGGTGCCCATGGCGGCCAGGGCAGTGGGAATGGACTTCGATGAGCTGGTCATGCGGATCCTGGACACCGCCCGCGGGCCGGGGAACTTGTGACGTCGTGAGTGATGAAGCGATGGTGGATGGGATTGCTCGGTGCCTTGATGTTGGCCTCCATCGTTTGGGGCCTGCACTTCGCCGCCGATCCGCGACGTATGCCGATCAGGGCGGTGCGGGTCGAGGGCGAGCTGCGATACCTGTCGCGCGAGAGCCTGGAGCAGGCGGTGGCCTCGCAGATCGGTCAGGGCTTCTTTCGGATCGACCTGGGAGCGCTGCGCCAGGCCGCTATGGAGCTTCCCTGGGTCAGGGCGGTGAGCGTCAGGCGGCAGTGGCCGGACCGGCTCGTCATCACGGTGCAGGAACGCCAGGCGGCGGCCCGCTGGGCTGCCGGCGGGCTGGTGGACTCGGAAGGAGTGTTGTTCCGTCCGCCGCAGGACCGCTATCCGGCGGGCCTGCCGGAGCTCAGTGGTCCGGTCGGAGCCCAGGCGCTGCTCCTGCGGCGCTACCGCGAATTCAGCGACTGGCTGTCGCCGGGTGGACTGGAGATCCGGCAGGTCAGCTTGGATGCGCGCGGAGCGTGGCGCCTGAAGCTGGACGGCGGCATGGTCCTGGTTCTGGGACAGGAGCCTTCGGAACAGGGTGTGCGCCGTTTCGTGAGAGCGCTTCCGGCCATCCGGGCGGAACGCGGCGAGGCGATTGAGCAGGTGGACCTGCGCTATCCCAACGGCTTTGCGCTGCGCTGGGGGCCCAAGCCGGATACGGGGGACAAGGGGAAGTAATGGCTAAGAAGTCGGACAAGAATCTGATCGTCGGGCTGGACATCGGGACCTCGAAGGTCGTGGCCATCGTCGGTGCCATCGCAGAAGAAGGCGGCATCGAGGTCATCGGTCTGGGGTCGCATCCGTCGCGCGGACTGAAGAAGGGCGTGGTGGTCAACATCGAGTCCACCGTGCA
>CAYWTP010000189.1:0-6935 GCA_964461215.1 uncultured Ectothiorhodospiraceae bacterium
GGTGGGGACACCGCGTCCCCGCGTGGTACGACGAGGAGGGCAACATCTACGTAGGCCGCAGTGAGCGGGAGGTGCGGGACAAGCATCGGCTCGCAGACGCCGTGGACCTCACACGCGACCCGGACGTGCTGGATACCTGGTTCTCCTCGGCGCTGTGGCCGTTCTCCACCCTGGGCTGGCCGGATCCGGCGCAGAGGCTGCGGACCTTCTACCCCACCAGCGTGCTGGTCACCGGATTCGACATCATCTTCTTCTGGGTGGCCCGCATGATCATGATGGGGCTGAAGTTCATGGGCGACGTCCCCTTCCGGGAGATCTACATTCACGGCCTGGTGCGTGACGCCGACGGCCAGAAGATGTCCAAGTCCAAAGGCAACGTGCTGGATCCGCTCGATCTCATCGACGGCATTGCGCTGGAGGCGCTGGTGGCCAAGCGCACCCAGGACCTCATGCAGCCACAGATGGCCAAGGCGATCGAGAAGGCCACTCGCAAGCAATTTCCCGGGGGCATCCCCGCCTATGGCACCGACGCCCTGCGCTTTACCTTCTGCTCCCTGGCCACCCAGGGCCGGGATATCCGCTTTGATCTAGGGCGCATAGAGGGCTACCGCAACTTCTGCAACAAGCTTTGGAACGCAGCGCGCTACGTAATGCTCAGTGCGCAAGAGCAGGATAGCGGCCGAACCGGGGGCGAGGTCACGCTCAGCGTTGCCGACCGCTGGATCCTATCCCGCCTGCAACACGCCGTCGGGGACGTGCGCGACGCCGTGCAGAGCTATCGCTTCGACCGCGCCGCCCAGGCCATCTACGAGTTTACCTGGAGCGAGTACTGCGACTGGTACCTGGAGCTGTCCAAGCCGGTGCTGATGAGCCCGGACAGCTCGCTGGCGGCCCAGCGGGGCACCCGCCGGACGCTGCTGCGGGTGCTCGAATCGCTGCTCAGGCTGGCGCATCCGCTCATGCCCTTCATCACTGAGGAGATCTGGCAGCGCGCAGCCCCCTTGGCGGAGGTGCGAGGACCGACGGTCATGCTCCAGCCCTATCCCGCTCCCGATGCCGCCCTGCTCGATGAGGCCGCCGAGGCCGAGATGCACTGGATCATGGAATTCATCCTGGGCGTTCGGCGGATCCGGGGAGAAATGAACATTGCTCCCAGCCGCCAGCTGCCCGTGCTGCTGCATCACGGCGCGGCCGCAGACCTGGCGCTCCTGAACAGCCACCGCCTGTATCTGGAGACCCTGGCACGCCTGGATTCCATCACTTGGCTGACGGACGGTGACCCGGTTCCAGAGTCCGCCACCGCCCTGGTGGGCGAGATGAAGATCCTGATCCCCATGGCCGGCCTAATCGACAAGCAGGCCGAGACGGCACGCCTGAGCAAAGAGATCGACAAGCTGCACAAGGACCTGGCGCGCAGCGAAGGCAAGCTCACCAACCCCAGCTTCATCGAGCGCGCTCCCGCCGAGGTCGTTCAGACCGAGCGGACACGGGTGGCGGAGATGCGTACCGCCATGGCCAAGCTGGAGGAGCAGCGGCTGCGGATACAAGCACTCTGATAGCGAACGCCTGGGGCCTTCTGTCGGCCCGTTCGCCGAGCCCGAGCCGTTCGCGGGCTCACGCCCCCTCCTACGGCGGGTCGTCGGGCGCGTCGGGCTCCAGCTCCAAGGCTTCGGTGGAGAGCACGGGTACGGCCGGCAGATCGCGGGCGTCCATCATCGCCGCCACTCGTTGCAGGGACGAGAGCAGCAGGGTCTGCTCCCACTCCTGCAAACGCCCGAACTCCGAGGCAAAGCTCTCCTGCAGCAATGGGGGGGAGTCCCGTAGCACCGCGACGGCCCCGCCGGTGAGGCGGACCAGCACCCGGCGCTTGTCCAAGGTCGATCGTGTCCGTTGCACCAGACCCCGTCCCTCCAGTCGATCGAGGATGTCAGTCACCGTGGCCTGACTGAGGTTCACCGAGCGGGCCAGCTCCCCCACCGGCGCCTGCTCCAGCTTCTGTAGCTTTCTGAGAATCAGGGCCTGCGGACCCGTAATGCCGTGCTTTTGGATGAGCTGTCTGGAATGCAGGTCGATCGCCCGGACAATGCGCCGCAGCGCGACCAGCACCTCTTCACACCGATTCTCCGCCGTCACGCGCCGCCTCCAAGATTAGCATCGTGTCCTAAGTAAATGCTCTTCCAATAGCGCTTGTTGCATCCGCGCTACAACAGGGTGTAAATGTAACGCAGCAATAGCTCAAATGCGACAGTCGGCGCTGGCGCAAGGCGCTGACTACACTATAACCCCGGTGGGTTGGATCCGAATTTTATTCGTGTACTATAGGTAGCCACGCGTTGGGCCGCGGGCTCGTCTTGAGCCCAGCCCTGCCTGAGCGGCACTTGCTCATTCTCCACCAAAAGGATCTGTATGAGATACGACGAGCTGGCCAGCGTGGAAGAACGCTGGCGCCGACGCAGCCTGTTCCGACCGCAGCGCCGCCGCAGATGGGGATTTCTCGCCTGGGCCCTCATCGCCGTCGTCGTCGCCATCGGCGCCGTTCTCGTGCTGGGGGCCGGCATCACGAGCGAGCCCGTATCCGGCCTCTTCTCCTTGTAGCCCAAGTGGACCGGCAACCGATGGACCTGGGGGTACTGCTGTGCACGGACCTGGACCGGACCATACTGCCCAATGGGCCGTGGGAGGAATCACCCCGGGCACGCGCCCTCCTGCGATCCGTGGCCCGGCGCCCGGAGCTGACCCTGGCGTACGTGAGTGGGCGTCATGAGGCCCTGCTTCGGCAAGCCATCACCGATTACGATATTCCGACACCGGTTTATGCAGTCGGCGACGTGGGGACCACCATCTACGAGATCCGGGACGGCCTCTGGCGGCCCTGGAGCCAATGGGCAGAGGCCATCGCCCCGGACTGGGCCGGCCGCACCCATGCCGATATCCACACGCTGTTCGCCGATCTTGGGGCTCTGCAGCGCCAGGAAGAGGAGAAGCAAGGCCCGTTCAAGCTCAGCTACTACACGCCCACGGACGTTGACAAGCAGACTCTGCTGGGACAGATGGATACGCGGCTAAGGGCAATCGGGGTGCGGGCCAGCTTGATCTGGAGCGTGGACGAGGCGGCGGGCATCGGCCTGCTGGACGTGCTCCCGGCCCAGGCCACCAAGCTTCACGCGGTCCGCTTTCTGATGCAGCAGAAGGGCTTTGCCGAAACCCAGACCGTGTTCGCCGGAGACAGCGGCAACGATCTCCCGGTGCTGACCAGCGGCCTGCAATCGGTTCTGGTCCGCAACGCCCACCCCGACGTGCGGGAGGAGGCCGTGGCCAAGGTCACGGCCCGAGGTCTGCGCGACAAGCTGTACCTGGCGCGTGGGAGCTTCCTGGGCATGAACGGCAACTACAGTGCGGGGGTACTCGAAGGGCTTGCCCACTTTCTGCCCGAGACGCGCGCGTGGATGCAAGTCGAGGTTCCGCAGGGGTAACCAGGCGCCAGTGGCACACGCGCGGAGGGATGGCTGCGTTCCCGGCGGCTCCGCACCGGCGCAGTATGCGCAAATTATCTTTGGGATTCGGCTCCCCTCATGCTGCCCCGGCTTTACCGATTGCTCTTGGCTCTGGCCGGCCTCGTTGCCGTCGCGGCGCTGGGCTGGTACCTCACCCGTCCCAAGCCTCTGGACGTGGCCCTGGCCAGCGTGGAGCGAGGCACGGTGCAGGCGACCATCTCCAACACCCGGGCCGGCACCGTCAAGGCCTGCCGTCGCTCAAGGCTTGCGCCTGCGACGGGGGGCCAGGTGGCCCGGCTCCCGGTCAAGGAAGGCGACCGGGTCAAGGCCGGACAGTTGCTCCTGGCCATCTGGAACGACGATCTGCAGGCCAAGGTGCAGCTTGCATTGAGCAGGGCGACCGAGGCCCAGGCCAGGCAGCAGGAGGTCTGCCTGCGGGCCGAGCAGGGTAAGCGCGAGGCGGTACGCCAGGCGCACCTGCTGCGTCAGAAGCTGGTCTCCGAGGAGCAGGCAGACCGGGCCGATACCGAAGCACAAGCTAGCGAGGCGGCATGCCGCGCTGGTGCCGCCGCGGCGGAGGTGGCCCAGGCCCAGGCGACCGTGGCCAGGGCCGAGCTGGAACGTACCCAGCTACGGGCGCCATTCGGCGGGATAGTCGCCCAGATCAACGGGGAGCTGGGCGAGTACATCACGCCCTCGCCCCCCGGGATCCCCACCCTGCCTGCCGTGGACCTGATCGATGACTCGTGCTTGTACGTATCGGCCCCCATCGATGAGGTGGATGCACCGTCGGTGCGTCTGGGTATGCCCGTGTGCGTGTCCCTGGACGCCTTCTCCGGCAAGCGCTGCAGCGGCCGGGTGCGGCGCATCGCCCCCTACGTCCTGGACCGCGAGAAGCAGGCCCGCACGGTGGACGTGGAGGTGGATTTCGCCGATCCGGACGACACCCGGGGCCTGCTGGCCGGCTACAGCGCCGACGTGGAGATCGTGCGCGAAACCCGGAACGACGTGCTGCGGGTGCCGACCCAGGCCGTGCTCCAAGACTACCACGTGCTGGTCTACCGGCAGGCAGACGGGAAGCTGGAAGATCGCCACTTCAAGCCCGGGATCGCCAACTGGCAATACACCGAGGTGCTCTCCGGCCTGCACAGCGGCGAGCGGGTGACGCTGTCGGTGGACCGGGAGGGAGTAAAAGCAGGCGCGCTGGTCCGCTCGGAGACGGCATCCGCCAGCGCGGACGCACCATGATCCAGCTCCAGGGCATCGAGCGCCGCTTTCTGGTCGGGACCCAGACGGTCCACGCGCTGGACCACGTGGATCTGCGGCTCGATGCGGGGGAATACGTCTCGGTCATGGGGCCCTCGGGCTCGGGCAAGTCCACCCTGCTCAACATCGTAGGGCTGTTGGACCGCCCGGACGCGGGACGCTATCTGCTGGACGGGAGCGACGTCACGGCCATGTCCGAGCAGGAGCTGGCCCGCACGCGACGCGAGCGCATCGGCTTCGTGTTCCAGTTCTTTCACCTGGTGCCGCGGCTGACTGCGGCCCAGAACGTCGAGCTACCCATGGTCCTGGCCGGCATGCCCACGCACATCCGCCGCGACCGGGTGGAGAAGGCGCTGATGGCCTTCGGCCTGGCCGACCGCACGGGTCACCGCCCCGAGCAGCTCTCCGGCGGCCAGCGCCAGCGGGTGGCGATCGCGCGGGCCACGATCATGGAGCCGGCGGTGCTGCTGGCCGACGAGCCCACCGGCAACCTCGACCGGGCGTCCGGCAAGGACGTGATCGACCTCATCGAGCACTTGCATGCCCGGGGCATCACCCTGGTCATGGTGACCCACGACCCCGAGCTGGGCGCCCGCGCTCCCCGCCGCATCCACATGCTGGACGGGCGGATCGTTGAAGAGTGAGGAGTGAGGTGTGAGGTGTGAAGAATTCACCACAGAGTCACAAGGGCACAAAGGATTTCTTGCGCAGGTTTTTCTCTGTGCCTTTGTGCTTAATCTGGTAGTTAGAGCACGCCACATCGCCAGTGCCCGAGTTACTCATTTCCTCGTTTCTTAGCCCCACTCCTTACGCCTCACACCTCACGCCCATGTCCTTATCCGACATTCTGCACTTCGCACTGACCAGTGTGCGTGGCTACCGTTCGCGCTCGCTGCTGACGCTGCTGGCCATGGCTATCGGCGTGGCGGCGGTGGTGATGCTGACGGCGCTGGGGGAAGGCGCGCGGCGTTATGTGGTGGACGAGTTCGCCTCGCTGGGGACCAATCTGCTCATCGTCCTGCCCGGCCGGTCGGAGACCACCGGCGGCCCGCCACCGCTGTTGGGGGCTACGCCACGCGATCTGACCCTGGACGACGCCCTGGCGCTTGAGCGCCTGCCCGAGATCGGCCGGGTTGCGCCCATCAGTGTGGGCTCGGCACCGGTATCGTGGCAGGGACGGGAGCGGGAGGCGAACATCGTGGGGACCACGTCCAGCTTCAAGCAAGTACGCCACGTCAAGCTGGCGCAGGGCCGCTTTCTGGCCGCCGTCGACCCCCACAGTGGCAGTCCCGTGTGCGTCATCGGCGCCAAGATCCGGGAAGAGCTGTTCGGAGCCCGGCCGGCCCTGGGCCAATGGCTGCGCATTGGCGATTGGCGGTTTCGCGTGATCGGGATACTAGGCTCCGAGGGTCGTTCCATCGGCATGGACCTGCAGGAGGTCGTGGTCATCCCGGTGCCCTCGGCGCAGGCGCTGTTCAACGCCCCGTCCTTGTTCCGGATCCTGGCCCAGGCCCGCGTCCGGGAAGACATGCAGCCCGCCGCCAAAGCCATCCGGCAGCTGATCAAGAATCGCCACGAAGGCGAGGACGATGTGACGGTGATCACCCAGGATGCGGTCATTGCCACCTTCGACAAGATCTTCCGTGCCCTGACCTATACCGTCGGCGGCATCGCCGCCATCAGCCTGGCCGTGGCCGGGATCTTGATCATGAACGTCATGCTGGTGGCCGTGTCCCAGCGTACGCCGGAGATCGGGCTGCTCAAGGCCCTGGGGGCTCCCCGGCGGCAGATCCAGATGCTGTTCCTGGCCGAGGCCACGCTGCTGTCGGTGCTGGGAGCCCTGGTGGGTCTGGCCCTGGGACTGGGAGTATCGGCGGCCGCCGGCAAGCTGTACCCGATCATCAAGCTGGTTCCACCACCCTGGGCGGTGGGCGCGGCCCTCGCCACGGCCCTGGCCGCCGGCCTGGTGTTCGGCGTCCTCCCCGCCCGCCGCGCCGCGGGCCTGGATCCGGTCCAGGCTCTTTCCAGGCGATGAAGTCTGTCTGCGGGGAACGCATGGGAGGCTTGAGGCTTGAGGCTTGAGGCTTCAAAGCTTGCAGACTTTGCTCCCGTGTACCCACCGCATTCGACATACGGCGTCTTGCGTATCACGAATCACGTTTCACGCTTCACGCT
>CAYWTP010000190.1:0-2935 GCA_964461215.1 uncultured Ectothiorhodospiraceae bacterium
CCTGCAAACCTCACATGGACACCGCGTACTTGGCTTAAGAACTAACCTATGAGCCGTACCAAGTACAACTGCAATGTCGAGCGATGCTGGTGGCCAAAAGGAAGAACAGGCCATCCAAGGCCCCTCTGCGACGCTAGGACGCTCGCTGCGGACTAGCCGGTGGGGCCGCTGCGTCGGCGACGTCCCCAGGCCAGCAGACCCGCCGTGAGCGGCGGCAGGCCGAGGCCTGCGTCAGGCACGGGTACCGGCTTCGGAGCGGACGCGGTGAAGGCCGCGGTGTAGCTGAGAGCCAGGGGTGGGTCGGTTCCAGAGGGGGCCGTGGCCAGATACTGCACATCCAGGCGATAGCCGTTACCGGCCAGCAGGGCCACGACCGTACCCGCGTCCCCCGCGGACAAGGACAAGGACGGGGCCGCTCCGTTCACGGCCAACGTCAGCGTCAGCAGTGTCTCGCCGGGCGCCAGGCTACGCAGACCGGGCAGGTTGAGGTCGCCAACGTAAGTGCCGGCAGGTGTCCCGCCGAACCCGGCGTCCAGGTAGAACTGCAGGCTCAGCTTTACGTCCACCATGGCGGCCGCCGGCTCGGTGGCCGGACTTCCCAGGCGAGCGTCCACCGCACTGACCGTGCCCGAGAGGTTGAATTGCCAAGCGTCGTTCCCGGTGACACCCACCGGTGAGCCGTACTGGAACGATGAGGTCGCGGTCACCTGCGCCGTGTCCTTGGCGGCGCCGGCGTCGGGGGAAACCGTCGCCGTTGCCGTGACGACGGTGGGCGGTGCCGGCCGAGTTGCAGTGGGATCTGCGGTGGCGAATTGGGTGTCGCTGTCGCCGACGCGGGTCCCGGAGGTACCACCAATGAATGCGGCATTGGCTTTCGCGTTCAGTAACACCCCGTTGGGCGCATTGGCGGCGATGACCGAGGTGGCGTGGGTAGGCGTGACAAAGCCCATCGCCGCCAGCAACACCCCCAGGCGGATGGCGTCCATCAGCCCGTAGCGCATCGTGTGTTCTCCTAGTCTCCCCGATTGCGAATGAGTCTCGCTGTTGTCCAACCACATGTCCAGCTTCGCGTCTGTCGGGGACTCGGGAATGCGGCGCCCATCACGCTTCCGTGGTCGCCTGGACTTAAGTTCCTGCGCATCCCTTCTCGGCTCCCGGCGGGGGCCGTTCCACCCGTTTCGGGATATAGTGGCGTCAGCGGGCTCGCCTCCCAGGACGCCATCTTCCAGGCCTGCCCAGTGGGCTTGTGCCCGATCATGATGACCACCATGGCCGCCCTCATGGGCACTCCATCCGCAGCGACGCGATGCCGGCCAATCACCATCGGAATGCCACGACCACCATGAAAGGACGCGCGCTTCCCGGGATGCTTCGGGCCTTGCGCTACCGCAACTACCGGCTCTTCTTTATCGGGCAGAGCATATCGCTCATCGGGACGTGGATGACCCGTCTGGCCACCGCCTGGCTGGTCTGGCGCCTCACGCACTCCCCGGAGATGCTCGGTCTGCTCGGATTCGCCAGCCAGGTGCCGACCTTTCTATTTGCCTCCGTCGCCGGCGTCTGGGTCGACCGCCTCAACCGCCACCGCCTGCTCGTGGCGACCCAGGTGCTCGCGATGCTCCAGTCCTTCGCCCTGGCCGCGCTCGTGCTTTCGGGATCGGCCGAGGTCTGGGAGATCTTCGCACTGCAGTTGCTTCAGGGCGTCGTCAACGCCTTCGACATGCCTACTCGCCAGTCCCTGTTGGTCGATCTGATCGAGGGCCGTGCGGACCTGTCAAACGCGGTCGCGCTCAACTCATCGATGGTCAACGGCGCCCGTCTGCTCGGTCCAAGCCTGGCGGGGCTGCTCATCGCATGGGTGGGCGAGGGGTGGGTTTTTTTCGCCGATGGCCTGAGCTATCTCGCCGTCATCGGATCGCTGCTCGCGATGCGGGTGGCGCCGCGCCCGCGTGCCGGCAGGGGACAGCGGGTGCTCCACGATCTGCACGACGGGCTGCGCTACGCGTTCGGCTTCGCACCGATGCGCGCGATCCTGCTGCTGCTCGCACTGGTCGGTCTGGCGGGAATACCGTACCGGGTGCTGATGCCGGTGATCGCAGCGCAGACACTGCGCGGCGGTGCCCATACGCTCGGCTTTCTCATGGCAGCAATGGGGTTTGGGGCGCTTATCGGCGCGCTCTACCTCGCCACGCGCGAATCGGTACTCGGCCTGGGACGCTTGATACCCTTGGCCGCCGGCATCTTCGGAGCGAGCCTGGTTGGCGTGAGCCTGTCCCGCTGGCTCCCGCTCTCGCTGCTGATGATGGTCGTGATGGGCGTCGGCTTCATGCTCCATCTGGCTGCCAGCAACACGCTGATCCAGACCTTGGTACGCGAAGAGATGCGCGGGCGAGTGATGGCGCTCTACACCACAGCGATCCTGGGCATGGCGACATTCGGCAGCCTGCTGGCAGGCGTCCTCGCAAGCGTCATCGGTGCGACGTGGACCATGGCGGGCGGCGGAGCCGTATGCGTGCTCGGTGCCGCCCTTTTCGGGTACAAGCTGCCCGGACTGCGTGAGCAGGTGCGGCCCGTCTATGTCGAGAAAGGCATCCTGGCGGAGGCCGCCGAGACCTTGCGCGAGGCAACGACGGTGCGAGAAGAAGTGGAGCAGTGACAGCGTAGGACAAGCAGTTGGCCTCGCCGGTCAGGTTGAGCCTTCAGGCGCCCGCGAGCGCCTGCGCTTGAGCCTGACCGGCGAGGGTGGACTGAACGAGGCGGCGCCGGGCTTTCCTCGCGAGCCGCCTTGGGTCACCCCGGCCTACCTGGCAGGGGGGGCGGGCAGGCCTTCGGGCGCGCCGCCATATCCTCCATACCCCGGACCACCGCCGTAGCCCGGACCACCGCCATACCCGCCGTAGCCCGGACCACCGCCATACCCGCCGTAGCCCGGACC
>CAYWTP010000190.1:3035-6912 GCA_964461215.1 uncultured Ectothiorhodospiraceae bacterium
CCGCCATACCCGCCGTAGCCCGGACCACCGCCATATCCGCCGTATCCGGGGGCGCCGTACCCGCCATACCCGGGACCGCCACCGTACTCACCGGGACCGTAGTCGTCACGGCCGCGGTTGCCACCGCCCCCGAACCACTTGGACGGATTCATCATGTCGCCCATGCCCGCCGCCTGGGCGGTATTGGCTGGTATGGGCCCTGCGATACTCACGGCGACCAGTGCACTCATGGCCAGAAGTCTCTTGCTATTCATCCTGTTGCTCCATTTCGGTGGTTGGGTGCTATAAACGCCGGTGCCAGCAGGCGCCGCACCGCTTTGGTGATGAAATATCCCTGCGCCTGCCGGGCGAGCGACCACAGGTGCTGCGGCACCTTAATCTGCCATTATAGACGCCATGGGCCCCCGCACTTGGGTAGCCGCCTGCAACGTCCCTAGGACACACAAAGCCCCCTGCGGGTGGCCGGACCGTTGACCGCCGGGGGACCTGGCTCTGCGGAACTCTCTCGCAGTGTGCACGCACGGGGTCCCGCCGGCAAGTGCCGGGCATGGGGCTTGCGGCCGGGCGTCTGCCAGCGTAACGGATTCGCCATCCGCAGAGGGGTACCGATTGCACCGGCCCCTATCTGGCCTGCCTAACATTCATAACCGCCGGAGTAATCATCAGGGCGGTGCTCCATTGGCCAGCTCGCCAAGGGCATCGAGCAGGTCGAGCATCTCCTCGTCCTGGTGGCGCGCGGCAATGTCTCGCAGAGCGGCCGCCGTTTCCGGGGCGCGACCGTGGCTGAGCCAGGCAATAAACTCAGCACGCCAGGTGTCTGGATACACCCTCCTGAACTCAGTGCGCGCTCCACAGTAAACGGACATTAGCAGACGCACTGCGGCATCCACGTCGGATTCCGACGCCGCACTGCCGTCAGGATTGCGCGTTGAGGTACGTATAGACCAGGCCGCCTCGGCGCCGTCGCTTACCCGGTGAGTGACGTGACACTCCGAGAGCCTGGTGGTGCCGCCCAACGCGTGAGCGAGCTGCAGCAGCAGCCACTGGGCCTGAGCACCGACATCGCGGGCAAGCGGCGAATCACCCGCCTCGAACAACAGATCCAGAAACCCGCTGCGGCGCATTACCGCGGCGCAGATGGGTGGGAACAGGGTCTCATGTAGAGTCGTCTTCAGGGGCGGCAGATAGTCGACCGCGTTCCGCCACTCGCCGCCGGACCGGAACGGACTCGAGTGCAGCAGGACGCCGTTTCCGTCAACGACGCGCACATCACAGACAACCAGCATCGCGGGAGTGCCATACTGAAGGACGTGAATCAGCCGCTCCGCAAAGGCCGGGTCCGGCTGGTCGCCCGCCGGTACAAAGGCCAGGTACTGGCCTTGTGCGGCCCGGGCACCGGCTGCCAGACCAGCAAGTTGCGGGGCCTGCTCGGCGATGTAGATTTGTCGCCCTACTCTCATGCGCGGATCCAAGGCTCTCCCACCTCGGCGCAGCACTACTATGGTCTCAACGTTGCCGTGGGTCTGTGCGGTGATAGAGTCCAGGGTGCTGGCGAGATGGTCGACTGGGCCGTCGCCGAGGACGATGAAGCTCATCAATGGCACGGGCAGGCGGCGCGAGGCGGAGGTCGAATGCATCGCGCCGGACAGGCGCTTGAGATACGCAAGACGCTCCTGGCGCACCGCCGGCTCTCCCCCCAGGCTGTCCACCAGCGCCTCGAAGTAGCGCAGCAGCTTCGGCCAGCGCGCCAGCATGGCAAGCGCGTTCTTGAAGGACAGCCTTCCGGCGTCAACGCTGGCCATCTCATTGCCGCCATGGACGCGGTAGACGGCCAACGGCTCGTGCAGATAGTGCAAGTATCGGGCGGCGATAAAGGCCGCATGTCCAAGCGCGACATCGGCCCCGTACCTGAAATCCGCGCTCGGAATACCCTCGCATAGCTCCTGGATCAGCCGCCGGCTATACACCTGGCCGCAGGGGATGGAGATTCGCACGCTGTCGCCCGGCCTGGACAGATCTGCGCCGGCGCCGGCCTGGCCGCCCAAGGTGGCGAACCAGCTGGCCTCGATCTGCGTGCCCCGCTGCTGGTCATGCGCGGCATAGTCGTGCATCAACACCACGTCCCGGCCTACAGGGACGTCCGCCAGTCGGGCCGCAATCCGTTTCAACTTGTGGGGCAGGAACCAGTCGTCGGAGTCGAGCAGACATACAAAGTCGCCGCGCGCACGCGCCACGCCGGAGGCCAGTGCCGACGCCTGTCCCGCATTGGCCTGCAGCACGACGGTTACGTCTCGCCGTCCGGCATAAGCGTCGAGGCGGGCACGCGACTCGTCGGTGGAGCCATCGTCCACGACGACAACCTCTCTGAGGTCCACCGGGTAATCCTGCTCCAGAGCCGAGTCGATGGCCTCACCCACGAACTCGGCGAGGTTGTAGTTGCAGATAACGACACTGAAGAACGGTGCGCTCATGAAAGGCCAAAATTCGTCCTGTCGAGAACCTTTACATCACGAGAACAGATCTCAAGGATTTGATAATACAGGCTTATTTGAAAATGTGTCGCGATCTCGCCGGCTGCGCCGGGTCCGCTGCCGGGAAGAGATGTCGGTAGATTTTACGATTCTCGCTTCCCCTGGTCCCTTGGATATGTAGAAACACATGTAAAGTCAGTGACTTGCATGTTATGGCGCCCTCCTTGCATGAAATGGTTGGAACGCACGCGATGCGTGCATGAAATACCTTGGGATCTTCCTGGAGACATGAACACATGAAGACGGCTCATCTCTTTACAGCCAAGCCGCTGTCCCTGTATATCGCTGCCGCACTTGGGTGCGCGATGCCGCTTGCGGCCCGGGCTGTTCCGGTGCTTCAAGCTCAGGCCGGCTACAACGTGCCCGGCACCAACAATCCCGGTGCGACCCCGGTCAGTGGCTCTCCACAGTCTTCCGACACGTCGGTGGACATTCTCGATTTCTTTACCGTCAACAACGTGAGCATGGGCGTACATACCTATGGCTCCACCGGTACATTCACACAGTTTGGCAACCGGGTTTCCTCTGATGTGTCCGGCACCGGCAGCTATGACCTTGACGGCGTCCTTGTCCTGACGTTGAACGACGTGGGACCCACTTTCAGCTTCAACGTCATTCCCGGTGAGGTATCCGCAACCGGCTCCACGGGCTTTGTATCAGGAGAGTTCGTCAACGCTCATCTGAACCTTAGCATCGAGGTAAACGGTACCCAGGTGTTCATGAGCGATGCGGTCGCGTCCGCTAGCGCAGGGGGGGTGGCGAACGCCAGCTTCACGGGGGCCGATCTGGGCTATAGCTGCAGCGGCGGCACCAGCGACGGATTAGCCGGCTGCAGCCTGAGCGGCGGCCCGTTCTCGCTCGATCTCCCGAGTCTTTTGGGTGGCGCTGCGCCCACATATGACCTCGTCTACACCCTGTCTGCGGAGGTTCATGGCAACATCACGCAAGACCATGGGGACTGCGGCGGATTCTACAACGGCTCCGGTCCCCAACCAGCTACTTTTGCCGTCGGCAGCGGGGGTAATGGTGGAAAGGTAGGTGCACCCTGCGGGTCCATTGCGCGCAGTGGTGACCCCCTTCCGGAGCCGGGCTCGCTGGCCCTGGCCGGGCTGGGCCTGGCGGCGTTGTCTGCCGTCCGGCGGCGCAAGGCGCGCCCTAGCGATTAAGACCCCACATCGATCCTAACCTCTGCACATGGGTTAGTCCTTAAGCCACCGATGCTATCCATGCGGGATTGCGGGAGGGGTTGCAGGACCGTCGGCGGCAGGGATAGACGCCGACGAGCCTACATGGACGTATTCACGGCGTGTCCTGCAAGTCCTTCCGCAATGCCGCGACGCCAGGTG
>CAYWTP010000191.1:0-6864 GCA_964461215.1 uncultured Ectothiorhodospiraceae bacterium
TTGTTTTATTGGTGGGCGATGCTGGGTTCGAACCAGCGACCCCTGCCGTGTGAAGGCAGTGCTCTCCCACTGAGCTAATCGCCCGGACAGGCGGGAGATTCTAAGTCCTGGTCCCGCCCCGGTCAAACGTGCCACGCGGCCCCTTGCGTCTGCCGTCGCATCCGTGAAGGATCGCAAGGGTATGGGGTTAGGCCGCTCGGCCTTCAGGCCGACAGTCGGCCTGATGCGCGAACTACGGGACATACGAACCAGTCCCAGCGCGCGCCGAGGCTGCTACAATAATGCGTTCCAACCGTTTGCCTGCGCCCATGACAATCCGAACCCGATTCGCCCCCAGTCCCACTGGCTACTTGCACATCGGCGGCGCCCGTACCGCACTGCTGTCCTGGCTCTACGCCCGCCGCCACGGTGGCCAGTTCATCTTGCGCATCGAGGATACTGACCTGGAGCGCTCCACGGTGGAGTCGGTGAACGCCATCCTGGAGGGCATGACTTGGTTGGCGCTGGAGTACGATGAGGGGCCGTTCTACCAGACCAAGCGCTTCGACCGCTACGCGGCGGTGATCGACGAGCTGCTCCAGCGAGGCCTGGCCTACCGTTGCGACTGCTCGCGCGAGCGCCTTGCGGCGATGCGCGAGGCGCAGATGGGCCGCAAGGAGAAGCCGCGCTACGACGGGCATTGCCGGGATCGGGACGTGGCGCCGGGGTTGCCGCACGTGGTGCGCTTCCGCACCCCGCTGGAAGGCTCCCTGGTTATCGACGACTTGGTGCAGGGACGGGTCGTCATGCCCAACGCGGAGCTCGACGATCTGATCATCCGCCGCAGCGACGGCTCGCCCACGTATAACCTTACGGTGGTGGTAGACGACCTGGACATGGCGATCACCCACGTGATCCGGGGTGACGACCACCTGAACAACACGCCGCGCCAGATCCACATCATCCGCGCCCTGGGCAAGGAGCCCCCGCGCTACGCCCACGTGCCCATGATCCTGGGCCCCGACGGCTCGCGCCTGTCCAAACGCCACGGGGCGGTGAGCGTGATGCAGTACCGTGAGGAGGGCTTCCTGCCCGAGGCGCTGCTGAATTACCTGGTACGCCTGGGCTGGTCGCACGGGGATCAGGAGGTCTTCTCCCTGGACGAGATGATCGCGCTGTTCGATATCGACCAGGTGCACAAAGCCGCGGCGCGCTTCGACTCGGAGAAGCTGTTGTGGCTGAATCAGCACTACATCAAGAGCTGCGATCCCCAGCGCCTAGCCCACCTGCTCAGCCCGCACCTCGGCCGGCTGGGCATCGATCCGACCAAGGGACCCGATCTGGTGGAGGTGGTCAGGGTCCAGCAGGAACGGGCCAAGACCCTGGTGGAGATGGCCGAGATCAGCGCGTTCTTCTACCAGGACTTCGAAGACTACGAGCAGGGCGCGGCCAAGAAGCACTTGCGCCCCGTGGTCCTGGAGCCGATGGAAGCGGCCCGAGAGGCGCTGTCGGGGCTGGAGTCCTGGGGGCCGGAGGCCATACACGCTGCGGTGCAGGAGGTGGCCTCTTTTCTGGACCTCAAGCTGGGCAAGGTGGCCCAGCCCCTGCGGGTGGCGGTGGTGGGGCGCGCGGCCTCTCCGGGTATCGACATGACCTTGCACCTGGTGGGACGGGAGGCGACCCTGCGTCGCATCGACCGCGCGCTGGACTACATCCGCCGGCGAGCCGGCGAGGACTGAGCACATGAGCAGCGAGGCGCCCGGCAACTTCATCCGGGCCATCATCGAGGACGACCTGCGCGCCGGGCGCAACGGGGGCCGCGTGGCGACGCGCTTTCCCCCTGAGCCCAACGGCTACCTGCACGCGGGCCATGCCAAGTCCATCTGCCTGAACTTCGGTGTCGCTGAAGACTACGGCGGCACCTGCAACCTACGCTTCGACGACACCAATCCGCACAAGGAGAACCAGGAGTACGTAAGCGCCATCGAAGCCGACGTGCGCTGGCTGGGCTACGACTGGGAAGACCGTCTGTATTACGCCTCGGACTACTTCGAGCAGCTCCATGGCTACGCGGTGGAGCTGATCGAGAAAGGCAAGGCGTACGTGTGCGATCTGTCGGCCGAAGAGATTCGCGAGTACCGTGGCACCCTCACTGAGCCCGGGCGGGAAAGCCCGTATCGGAACCGGACGGTAGCAGAGAATTTGGACCTGTTCCGTCGCATGCGTGCCGGCGAGTTTCCGGACGGGTCCCGGGTGCTGCGAGCGAAGATTGACATGGCCTCGCCCAACATCAACATGCGCGATCCCACGCTGTACCGGATCCGTCATGGGGTGATCCACCACCAGACGGGCGACGAGTGGTGCATCTACCCCATGTACGACTACACCCATCCCATCTCTGACGCACTGGAGGGGATCACCCATTCCCTGTGCACCCTCGAGTTCGAGGATCACCGGCCACTGTACGATTGGGTGCTGGACAACATCTCGGTGCCCTGCCATCCGCGCCAGATCGAGTTCTCGCGCCTGAATCTCGATTACACGGTGCTCAGCAAGCGCAAGCTCACCCAGTTGGTAGACCAGGGCTTCGTAGAGGGCTGGAACGATCCGCGCATGCCCACCATCGCCGGGCTACGCAAACGCGGCTTCACTCCCGAGTCCATCCGCGACTTCTGCCGGCGTATCGGCGTGACGAAATCCGAGAACCGGGTGGAGATGGGGGTGCTGGAGACCTGCATCCGCGAGGATCTGGACGCCCGTGCGCCCCGTGCCATGGCCGTGCTGCGCCCGCTGAAGGTGGTCATCGAGGACTGGCCCGAAGACCGGGTCCAGGAAATCCAGGCTCCCAACCATCCCAAGAATCCGGAGATGGGGAGCCGCACTCTGATCTTCACCCGCGAGCTTTACATCGATCGTGAGGACTACCGCGAGGAGGCCCCCAAGTCCTTTAAGCGCCTGCTGCCCGGCGGCGAGGTACGCTTGCGCAACGCCTACGTGATCCGCTGCGAGGCGGCGATCAAGGACGAGCGGGGCGAGATTACCGAGCTGCGTTGCTCCCATGATCCGGCCACCCTGGGTGCCGACCCGCAGGGGCGCAAGGTCAGGGGCGTGGTCCACTGGGTCTCGGCGCCGCACTCGGTGCCGGCGGAGGTGCGGCTCTACGACCGCCTGTTCCTGGGCCGCAACCCGGAGGGCGGCGAGCTGCGCGAGCACCTGAATCCCGACAGCCTGCGCACCCTGACCCAGTGCCGTTTGGAGCACTCGTTGGCCTCGGCCGCGCCAGGCAGCCGCTTCCAGTTCGAGCGTGAGGGCTACTTCTACCTGGACCCGGATCAGGACGGGCACGAGGTGCGGGTCTTCAACCGTACCGTCACCTTGCGCGACTCGTGGGCACGGATCGAGGCCCAGGGCGGGGACTGAGGGGATGGCTGCCGCCGCCGAACGTTCCGCGGGCTGAGCCGGTGAACACGGCCCTGGTCAGGACCCGGTTCATTCCACCGCCGGGTGGCGGAGGCCTGGATGTGCTCCAGGCCCGGCAGGCACTGATGTCCTGGCTGCACGCGCGCAGGCATGGGGGCGTTTTCAGGCTGGCTTTGCCTGCTTCGGACCACGGGCAAGCCCGTGCGCAGAACCTCATCCTGGAGGCGCTGACCTGGCTGGGCCTGGACTACGACGAGGGACCCTGGAGCGCCGGCCGGGACGGGCAGCGCCGCCGCGATCTGGCGGCGCGACTGCTGAAGCAGGGCTACGCCTACCGTTGCTACTGCGCCGCCGAACGGCTCGAAGCGCTGCACGCCGAGCAGCGCAGCCGGGGCGAGCCCGAGCGCTACGACGGACACTGCCGGGGCGCGTCGGCTGCCGGTGATCCCGGCGTGCCACACCGGGTGCGCCTGGCCCTGCGCGAGCAGGAGCCCGTGACACTGGACGATCCCATCCAGGGCCGCGTGAGCCTAAAGGCCCGGGATCTGGACGAGCCGGTGTTGCTGGAGGCGGATGGGACGCCTTCTCATGCCTTCGACGTGGCAGTGCAGGATATGGACGCCCGCATCACCCACGTGTTCGCGGACCTTCGGGACCTGCCGGTCAGCGCGGCTCAATCGCGGCTGATTGCTCTGCTGGGCCGGATCCCACCGGTCTATGTCCACCTGCCCGAGCTGCTGGGGGACCACGGCCGGCCGCTGGCCGGGATTCATATCCCGCCAGTGCTGGACTTCCGGGACCGCGGCTATCTGCCGGAGGTGCTCCTGACTTACCTGGGCGGTCGGGACCGGGCTGGCAACCAGGGCCGGCTCCTGAACCTGGACGCGCTGCTGGCGGAGCTTGGTCCGGAGCAGATGGATGCCGAGCCCAGCGTCTGGGATTCCTCGGTGCTGGACGCCATGAATGCGCGACGCATTGCCTCCAGCGATCCCGAGCACTTGGCCCGCTACCTGGCCTGGCACCTGGGGCGCTTGGGGGTGGACTGCGAGGCAGGCCCGGCGCTGGCCGACGTGGTGTGCATGCAGCGTGAGCGCGCGCAGACCCTGGAGCAGATGGCCCGGGACAGCTTGTTCCTGTTCCGCGAGCCCGAGGGCTACGAGGGGCAGGCTGCCCACCGCCACCTGGGTCCCGCCAGCCTGGCGCTGCTGCTGCGGGCCCGGGAGGCCCTGGCCGCAGTCGCGGACTGGACCGCCCCCCAGCTCCACGAGACAGTGACCGACGCGGCGGAGGAGCTTGGCCTGGACTTCGACGGGTTGGCTCCGGCCCTGGGGGTGGCAGTGAGCGGCGCCGGTGTCTGCCGCCACCTCGAGATCGCGCTGGAGCTGCTGGGCCGCGAGCGCAGCCTGGCCCGCATCGACGCCGCCCTGGGCTGGGTCCGCGCCCACTCCGCCAGCGCTTGACAGCCCCGAGGGGGCTCTCGTATATTGCGACGTCTTACGGGGCTATAGCTCAGCTGGGAGAGCGCTTGCATGGCATGCAAGAGGTCGGCGGTTCGATCCCGCCTAGCTCCACCAGACAGAAAAGGCTGGGTCTCCAGCCTTTTCTTTATCCCGCCCAATGTCCCCATCGTCTAGCCGGCCTAGGACACCGCCCTTTCACGGCGGCAACAGGGGTTCGAATCCCCTTGGGGACGCCATATTTAGCCTGTTGAAGCTAAAGGTAATTCACAGGCCTGATTGCCAAGGCGGCAACAGTTAGTCGCCAGTTAGTCGTAACGGCCCCCGCTCCAGGAAGTATGGTGAATGTCCGGCGGTAGTAGACGAGCCACCCGAGTCGTCGAGCACGACCATTGCCTGTAGCTTCAAGCCGGCACAAGCGGCCGTAGGCATGAAAGCGGCCGCCGCGGTTTCCCGAGACATGTTCAGCATCGCTGGATACTGACCTAGAACGTTTCCCGGCTCATCCTGGCCACAGTCGAGTGCCATGGACTACCATCGTTATTGCGGTCAGTCTCTTGACCTACATGAAGCACCTCTTGGCCGTGCCCGCTGAGGAAAGCGTATGACGACACTGACCATTGATTTACCGGACAACATCGCCAAAGAGGCCAAGGACGCCGGGTTGCTCACACCTGAGGTCCTGGCGCAACTGCTAAAGGACGCCATGCGACGCCAGGCGGGCCGCCGCTTGCTGGACGCGGCCAAGCGCCTCCAGGCGGCTGGTATCCCGCCCGTGAGCGAGGAGGAGATTGTCGCCGAGGTCAAGGCGGTCCGCGCCGCCCGCCGCGCCCGTCAGGCCAAGGCCGACGATGCAGGCGGTTCTTGATACGAATGTGATCGTCTCGGCGCTGATCTGGGGCGGCACACCGTTCAAGTTGTTTGAGATGGCCAGCGACGGCCGCCTCACGCTTTACACCTCACCCGCGTTGCTGGCGGAACTACGCGAAGTGTTGACACGCGCCCACCTGGCCCGGCGGCTGGCCCAGCACCGAATCGCCATCGAGGACGCGCTTCGATTGTATGAAGAACTGTGTAGTGCAGTGACGCCACTGTCCACCCCGCGCGCCGTACCCAACGACATCGACGACGATCAGGTCATCGCCTGCGCCTTGGCCGCCCGGGCAGAATTGATTGTCTCCGGCGACAGTGACCTGTTGGTCTTGCATCCCTGGCGTGGCATCCACATCCTCAACGCCGCCGAGGCCGTGCGGTTTGTCATGAACGCGAAGGCGGAAGGCTGAGCGGCTAAAGCAACAAGCCCCGCGACAGCGGGGTTTGGGCGGGCTCTTGACTGCCCAAAACGAATCTGACGCCTTTTTCGCCCATCCCCGTCCCATGATCCCCATTCCCATCCCAAGAAGTCGCGCTAGCCCTCGAGACGCGCAGCGAAGCGGAAGAACGGCTCGCGCATTACACGCTGGTACATACCCAGTGAAAACCACAACATAATGCACTGCTTAGATCGAAGCGGTTCCGTTGCTAACTACGCTCCGGCCACCCCGGTGGCGCGAGTGGAACGATCCCGGCTTGTGCACCAACATAGTATGATTCGAGGAGTGCCAGGAACTCCTCTTTTCGGCGCGGATTCTGGTCCTCCTTAGTAAAGAACGTTCCCTGGAACAGCCTCTTCTTCCGTGGTCGTCCGTCAGGATGGTAGTTTTCCACGAAGTATTGAAAGTGGTTAAGCAGCTGATCCGGGGCCGGAGCGTTCTTCTCACGAAGAAGCTCCACAGCTAGCTTGGCCGCGAGCGCCCAATCTCGTTCGTTAGCATCGTCAACATATGCTTCACGGTATCGCGCGAAGGCGAGTGCCGCCAATTCGGGAATTGGCTTACCTGTCAAGAGATGGATCTTCGCGATCGACGCAGCGCCGAAGTTGAAAAGCCGTTGTGGCATAAAGCGCTTGGACATTGCTCGAGGTGGCACGCTCAACCGCGTACTACCGGCCAGAGCCGGTGAGCGCTGA
>CAYWTP010000192.1:0-6842 GCA_964461215.1 uncultured Ectothiorhodospiraceae bacterium
TGAGCTTGGGCATGGCGCTTAGCCTGGGCGATCAGCTCGGAGTCCATACGAAGGGTCAGCTTGGTGTGCATGGTGGCGTGCCGTGACGGATTCGCGAGCTATCGCTTGCTCCTACCGGACCGCTTGTCGCGGTCATGTGAGTGCTGATATCGGTGACGTTGAATTCGGAGTGCATTGAGGCCACAATTTTGTTATGTGGCCACATTGGAGAGCAAAAACGTGGAAGTCTCTGTGCGGGAGCTGAAGAATGGCTTGTCCCGGTACCTGCGCGCCGCCCAGGGGGGGGAAGAGGTCATCGTGACCTCCCACGGCAAGCCGGTGGCGCGCCTGGTGGCCGTCTCGGCGCAGCCGCGTGGCACGACGGCGGCTGTTGTCCAGGAGCTGAACCGCCTGCCCTGGGTGCGTCCGGGCGGTGGTGGGGCAATTGTCCGATCCGTTGCACCCATGGCCCCGTCCACCGCTGGCCGGCCACTGTCGGAAGTCCTGCTGGACGACCGTGAATGATCTTGTATCTGGATACCTCGGCCTTCCTGAAGCTGTTCATCGCGGAGCCGGAAACGGAGTCCGTGCAGACGGCGGCGTCGACGGCCGAAGCTGTGGCGACACACCTCATCACCTACGCCGAGCTGCGAGCGGCCTTCGCCAAAGCTATGCGGATGGGCCGGGAAACCCCAGAGACCCTGCTTCTGCACAAAGAAGAGCTGGACCGGCAATGGAAGGAGCTGATGGTCTTGATGCCAGACGAGGCGACGGTGTTCCGGGCCGGCGAGCTGGTGGAGCGTTTTGGTCTCAGGGGATACGATAGCGTACATCTGGCTGCGGCGGAGGCCATCTCCATCCAGGTGCGAAACCGGGTTGAGTTCCGCGTCGCCGTCTACGATGCGCGGCTGCGCAGCGCGACTCAGTCACTGGGGCTCGACACCCTCTGAGACGCAGTGCAAGGCACGCTACCGCCCTCCCTGCCGTTTGCTCAGGGCTCCGAAAGACTGCCTGTATAGCGCAGGTGGTGTCTCAGCAGGTGAGCACGCCGAAGTGGCTATCCGTACCGTGCCGCGGTCTCCCGTACCCTTGACGCGACCGCTTCGCGCAGGCTCGCGGGCGCGGCGACCTCCACGTCGGGGCCGTACTTGAGGATGTCCATCATCAGCTCGCGGGGATCGGAATAGGGGATGCGCAGCTCGTAGGTGCCGTCGGCCAGCACCGTCGATTCCTGCTGCGGGTGCCAGCGCTCGTCGGCGACCCAGCGGGCGCGCTCGGGGCTGAAGTGCAGCACTGCGGTGTCGGCGGGCCGGCCGGCGAAGATGCCGTAGCCGGTGGCGAAGTAGTCGTCCAACACCTCGTCAGCAATCTCACGGGCGTTCTCGGCCAGCTTCTTTGCCCGCCGGATCCGGTCCACGGAGAAGCTGCGCAGCGCTTGCTTGACGTGGCACCAGGCATCCAGATACCAGTTATCGCGATAATGGACCAAGCGCTGCGGCGATATGTCCCGCTCGCTGATGCCGCCGCTGGCGCGGCCGTGATACTCGATGTGCAGGCGGTGGCGCTGCATCAGAGCGTCGGCGATGGTAACGAAGTACGGGTTCTCGGGTGCCCGCGCCGCCATGGGCAGAATGCGCACGCGCCGGGCGACGTCGGTCCAGCGCAGATGCTTGTGCGCGAGGATCTGCTGGATGCGTTTTCGCAGGGGCGCGATGTGGCCGTCCAGCAGGCCAGGCTGGGTGGCACTCAGGAGCTGGTAGCTGGCCAGCAGGCCATACAGCTCCGAGGCGTTGAACCACATCCCCGGCAGCTCGTAGGGGTGATCGCTGCTGTGGTCGTAGTAGTAGCCGTTGCGCTCGCGGTCATACTCGATGGGGGCATGCAGATAGATCCGCATGTGCTCGATGGTGCGGTGCAGGGTGGCGCGTGAGCACTCCATCCTCTCCTGGAGCTGCGCTCCGGGTACGGGGTGGTGGGCAGTGCTGAGCACGTTGTGAAGCAGGTAGATGCGGTCTAAACGTTCCATGTGCGCGGGCTTCCGCAGCTTGCCTATTTTTTGACCAAGGCTAGCTCAGTGCTGGGGGTGGTGCAAGGGCGGCGTTGGGTGGGGTATCGCGGCAAGATGCCGCTTCTACGTGGTTGGAGCGTGGACAGACCCTTCGCGAGCAAGCTCGTTGTCTTCTGTAGATTTCATTATTGAACACAGCGATGTTGCCGACGTACTTGCCGAGAGCGTCACACTTGAGCGTTTGTGACGAACACCATGGCAATTTCGGGGTTGTATTGACCACATGCGCGGCACACGCGCTGCTAGACTCACTCGGGTAGGCCTTGTGGAGCGAGCCGGACACGGATGCCACGGTGCTGGTTGCCAGACGTGCCGGCGCCAAACTCGAACTGACCCAGAGGAGAGAAGCGCATGCTCAAAACCTTGAGAAACAAGAAACCTATACTGACCGTTGCCTGCTTGGGCGTGCTGCTGAGCCTGTCCACGCCACTTGCGGCCGCCCCGGTGCTGGACCAGGCCTACGATGTCATCGGTGGAGTTCACTTCAACGGCGGGACGTCCGGCTACCAATGGCAGCAGGGTGTGACCGCCGGGCTGAGCGGACTGCTCACCAGCGTGGAGCTGAACTTCGTATTTACGGGCTCGACCCGTGTGTTCATCAACGTGGGTGCACCCTGGCAAACCGACAGCGACGATTTTTCCAGCGCCGTTAGTGTTTCGCCCGGCTGGCAAAGCATCGATGTCTCCAGCGCCGGGATACACTTGGCTGCGGGCGATGTGTTCTCGATTGGCGTGGAGGGGTTCGGCAATAATGGAATTCCAAGTTTCACTGGCTACCAAGGGGACGGTACCTACCCCGGCGGTGCCCTCTTTTACAACGGTCAGGGGTATACGAACGGGGCTACGGACAGCGACATGAATTTCCGCACCTATGTGGATACCGCAGTGGTGCCATTGCCCGCCACGGCTTATCTGCTTGGCGCTTGCCTGATGTGCTTGGTGCCGGTGTTTGGCCGCAGGAGAATCGACGGCGCTGCCGCCGTTCGCTCGCGTTGATACGGTGTTGCGTCTTTGCCCCGGATCCACTGCTCGCGCTGCACCGTGTCAGCGAACCCGCTCGCGTCGACAGGCAGGGCGGGCCGGTAGCCGATGGCCCCGAGCGCAGCGAGGGCGCGCTTCACGTTGTCGCTCATCAGGTCAAGGACAAGGTCCACATCCTTGGTAAATCGAAGGTAGCCGTGAGCGTTTACGGCCAGCCCTCCGGCAACGACGTAGCGTACACCGGCGTCATTGAGCGCCCTGAATATGGCGTCGAGACTGGCTAGCTTCATGGGTATGTGTTGGCTTTGCCGGATGCGTGCCGTGCACGTTAAGGCGGCACCGGCTCCGGGGTAAGGCCGAAAGCCGCCGGCACTCCGGGTGCGGCAGGGCAAGGCGCCCTCCCATAGTGACCCCGCCGAGCGAAGCGGACAGTCCGGACCTAGCGCGCCGGAGCTGTCAACAAGTCTCGCACATTGGCACGGGCCACCTCGACGGGCAGGACCTGGGAGAACGATCCGACCGTAGGGTTCGCGCCGTGGGCGAGCAGGAAGCGCACGGCCTCGGCGTCGCCCTTGCGGGCGGCGAAGTGCAGGGCGGTCTCGCCGTCCTTGCTGTTTACCTTCTGGTTCGGGTCGGCGCCGGCCTCGACGAGCAGGCGCACGATGTCCCAGCGGTCCGTGGTCAGGGCGTAGCCCAGGGCAGTGTTGCCGTGCCCGTCGGTACGATCGAGGTCGAGCTTGGGGTAGGTGAGCAGCGCCGTGACCACGCCGGCATGTCCGGCCTGCACCGCCAGGTGCAGCGCCGTGGCTCGGGGGTTGTCGGGGGTGCTGATGCGCACGTTGGGATTGGCACGCGCCTCCAGCAGTGCGTGCACCAGGGCGGCATGGCCGAGCTGGGCGGCCAGATGCAGCAGCGGCAGACGGCCGACGCGCGCGTGAGCCCATCTGGATTCGGGCAGCGCCGCGCGCAGTGCATCCACGTCGCCGTCGACCACGGCCTTGGCGTAGGGCGGCAGCCGGCTCGGCACGCCGCGGGCTGCCAAAGCCTCGGCCGCTTTGGGCAGGCCGCGGTTGAGGGCTTGATCCAGCAGCGAGTCACCGCTGCCGGGATCGGTGGCCGCCGTGTCCACCAGGCCCCGGTCCATGAGCCACAGGAACGTAGACTCGGCGCGTGCCTCCAGAGCAAGCCTGGCATACTGGTTCGGCTCGCTCTGGGTATCCAGGCGGGCACCGGCGTCGGCCAGCGCCTGGAGCAGATCGGGGCGGTTGGCCCGAATCACCTCCGGGACCGGATCGAACTGGGCGTCCTGCGGCTTGAAGCCCAGCGCCAGCATGCGCGTAACGGTGTCCAGATCGCGCCGGTCGATGGCGTCGTTCAATGCCCGCCAGGACTGGATTGGAAACGTGATCGCAGGGTCGGCATAGGCGTCCAGGAAACGCTTCACGTCGCCTTTCTCGCGGTGTCGGATGGCCGCCTCCAGGGCGGTGGAGGCGTAAGCGATACCCAGTACAGGCACCTTTGCCAGGGAGGCCTCGGCCGCATTCAACGGCTGGCCCGGTGGCGGCTCGCCGCGGGCCTTGAGCAGGGGATAGAGATAACGGATCTCGCCGGTGGCGATGGCGGTGAGCTCCTGGGTGCCAAGCCACGGGGCAACGATCCGCAGGCCCCACCATCCCAAACCGATGACTGCGGCGGTAATCACCACGTGCCTCAGGCGCAGGCTGCGAAACAGCGAGACCCCGGCCGACAGGTCGCGGCCGAACGCGCCCTCATGGAGAAAGAACAGGCCCCCGACCAGGAGCAGCCCCATTAGCCCTGCGGCGAAGCCCACGCCGGGCCACAGGTAGGCGGCCAGCGGCAGTATGGGGCGGGCGTGGCCCGGGTCGTCGGGATCCACGCGGACCTGGACTTGCTTGCCGCGGCGGAAGTCCTCCGCGCTGGGACCTTCGAGCCCGAGGGGTGAGCCGACCACCCGCATCTCGCCCGAGCCTGGCGGCCAGGCATACTGGACCTCGGGGTAGTAGACGGTGACCGTGTAGTAGCGGGTGCTGGAGCTGGAGCTTCCACTCCGGCTGCGCTGCTCGGTGGTGGCACCCGCCGACACCACCCGTCCGGTCACGACCTCCCCCGTCGCGCGGAGCCACAGGGCATCGCCCAGGTGCCAGGCGCCGTAGCCGAAGGCGAGCAGGGACGCCAGCAGCATGAGCGTCTGGATGAGCTTGATGACAACCAAGACAGCACTGGACATCGAAGGCCATCTCCGAGGGTTGAGCAGTTGTATCCGCGCAACGACATTCCCGGCGCGCGGCAAGCATAGCATCTTCCAGATTCAACCAGTCCTGGTGCGGACTTCATTGCAGCCGTGCTTACCCCGTCACACGACATCTCCGAGGGGCTGTTATACTTTGTATGATTTTACCAACTACGTTGCGGGGGCGAGACATGCACACTTACCAGGGTAGGCTGCGCCTTTACGGGGTCGTCCTTTCCGGAATGCTCGTGGTTGCGACAAGCGTTAGGGCCGGCACGATTCCGCCGCCTGGTCCGGCGTCCCCGCCGATCGGGACGGAGGACCAGCCCGGCGACCAAGTGACGCCGGCCTATCTCATCCACAACGACGTCCGGCTGCTCAACTTTGCCGGCAACGCCCTGCGACCCCACTTCTTCGGCTCGCGTGGTGCCGGGCAGGCGACCTCGCTTCTGACTCCGCAGTTCAAGAGCCTCTCGGCGGGCGACGCGACGGGAGGCTGGAGCGGCTGGGGCAGCTATGCGCATACCAGCGCCGACAACGATCTCAGCTCCACTGCCTTCGACTCGAACCGCAACGGCCTGCTGCTTGGTGGGCAAACCCTGGTGAGAGACAACCTGGCCGTGGGGCTGGCCCTGGGCTACGACAAGACCAACGTGAGCACCAAGTTCGACAACGTGGGCTTCGGTAATGGAAGCCAGCACATCAAGGCGTGGACCATTGCGCCCTACCTGGGCTACTCGATCTCGCCGGCTTTGAGCGCGGATCTCACCCTGGGCTATTCGAACGTCAACATCGACCAGCGCCGGTATCCGGCGGCGGCGACCGTGTTCGACAGCTCGGTGGACGGTAACCGGTGGTTTGCGGCGGCCAACCTCAATGCGGTTCGCAACCTGGACAACTGGGTGCTCAGCGGCCGTGCGGGCTATGTCTGGGCACGCGAGAAGCACGACGGCTACACGGAGTCGAACGGCGGTCTGGTTGTTCCGTCCAGCCGCTTCCACCTGGGGCAGGTCCAGCTCGGCGGTGACGTGGCCTACTCGCTGGGCGACTTCGAGCCGTACGTATCCGGCTTTTACAACTATGACATCTTACGCACCCGCGTCGGTGTGGCAGCGGGCCAGGCGGTACCCTCGGACGATCGCAGCGACATCCTGCTGGGGCTGGGTGTGCGCTACTTCGGGGTCAACGGCATCACCGGCGCACTTGGCTGGCAGCGCACGACCAACCGGGACAACTACGACGACGACTCCATCAACGTGAGCGTCGGCGTCGGTTTCTGAGGGCCGGCAGGCATGGCCGGGCCTCATAGGTTAGTTCTTAAGCCAAGTACGCGGTGTCCACGTGAGGTTTGCATAACCGTGAGCAGCAGGGATGCTGCGACCGAGCCCACAGGGGCGAACCCGGACCGAAGGGCCGGTGGGAGAGCAACGGGACAGGAGTTGCGAGCGGGCATTCCAGGGACGGAATGCCCTGGTACGCAAGCGGAGCAGGATTGCGCAGCGCAGGGGTCGCAGCCCGGTGAGCGCCCGTGCCCGGATGGCATGGGCCGGTCCCACAAGCGGA
>CAYWTP010000193.1:0-6827 GCA_964461215.1 uncultured Ectothiorhodospiraceae bacterium
CGTCCGCTTCCAGCCCAAGCGGGGCTGGCATCGACCGTGCTTCGCCTCCGGCGCGGTCTATAGCTGCAATGACCACGACTGTCCATACCGCAGCGCCTGCGAGAAGGCCGTGTCACCGTGGCTGCCTGGTCCATGACTCGTGTCGAGCGGCCTGTGAAGGCAATGCGGCAGGACATCGCGCGGGTGCTGCGTCTCTTGCAGCTTCACCACGATGCCATCGTCGGCCTGGACGACACAGGGAAGATTCTGTTCCTCAACCAGGGGGCGGAGCATGCTTTTGGTTACCGGGCCGCCGAGGTCCTAGGATGGCGCTGGCGCCGCCCGTCGCGATTCAGGGCAAACAGGTCTGGGTGTCGGCCAGCATCGGCATCGCGCTCTACCCCGACCACGGTAGAGACCTGGACACCTTGCTCGTCCATGCAGAACAGGCGATGTACGCCGCGAAACGTGGAGGAGCACCGCAGCTCCATGCGGCCCCTGCCGGGCACGGATTCTCCTGGCCGCGGAGAAGGACCGCTCACCCGCGAGAATGGCAGTATGCTAACGAGGACACGTGATGACAGATATTGAACCAGATTCAAAGACCGATCCCTCCATGACTCGTATCGAGGAGCTGGAAGGGGCCATTGCCGATAGTGAGGAGCTGCTCCTGCGGCTACATCCGCAGGCCGAGCCTTCCTCCATGGCCCCCATGAGGCGTCTGCTGAAGGCGCGGCTGGAGCAGATGCGTGGTGAGCTTCAGGACCTCAGGGCCGGTACCTTTTCCCGCATTGGTGTCCGGCTGACGCGGTAGACGCCGTCCGCGGCGAGCCTCGCAACTTGGCCCACGCAGGCCGACGCAGCCGTAGCGGAATCCGGGATGGGACGGCGGTCAGCTTTGTCCATGTTGCGCACGTAGCTGGACGCCTAAACTCCCCGATCGAGCCGGTAAAGAGTCCCTACCATTAGCAGCGTTCCCGCGAGCAGCCAAAGCGGTCCAAACAGCCACAATGTCAGAGGGATGGCGAGGTAGTAACCACGCATGCCGAGCGTGTAGTGTGTGCCGCCGCGATTGAGGATATCAGCGACATCCTGCACGGTGATCTCCGTCGTGGCATCCGTGGGCAGGTTGATCATGAACCCGGTGTGGTTGAAGTAACGCACCGCAAGCGCAAAGTTGAAGAAGGTGAACAGAAAGTCGGCGCCCAGCACGATGAGCTTACCCAGCCACCAGCCGGGATGCGCGCCACCGAACTGACCGATCAGCAGCGACAGCTCACCCTGCTTGTCCACGGTGACGGCCAGATTGAATACCCCCAGACCGATGAGCATGGCGGTGGAGGCCAGGAACGTCGCCGCCATGGTCCAGTTTCGCAGGGTTTGCACGGCCAGGATGTCCTTGCCGGCGCTCATGATGGTTTCCACCCAGAGGGTGCGTGTGCGCCGCGCCAGCCCCATGGCTACGCTCAGCGGATCACGCCGCCACCTGAGGTACAGGTGGGCGTGGTAGAGAATGAGCAGCAGCAGGGCGGCCGGGCTGAGACCGAATTCAACGTGCCGTAAAAGCTCCATCTTGTCTGTATACTCCGAGCGAATTTGAAGATGATGCGTTCGACCCTGGGAGCCCGCCATGACCGATCGCTTGATCCTTTACGATTATGAGCTGTCCGGCAATTGCCACAAGGTCCGGATGCTGCTGGCATTCCTGCGTCTGGCGTACGAGAAGGTTCGCGTGGATATCACCGGCAAGGAGCCGGAGCCGCCGGAATTCGCCGCGCTGAGCCCGCGGCGGCAGGTGCCGGTTCTGGTGGACGGCGGAGACGCTCTTTGGGACTCCACCGCCATATTGGTCTATCTGGCGCGCCGCTATGGCGGCGAGGGGTGGCTGCCCTCGGACGCGTTGGGGGAAGCGCGGGTGATGCAGTGGCTGGCATTGGCGCAGAATGAGATCCTCTACGGGCTGGCCCGGGCGCGGGCGGTGTTTCGCCTTAAGCGGCCGTGGAATCTGGCGGAATGCCACACGTTGGGCAACACTGCACTGCGAGCGCTGGAGCAGCGGCTGGCCGTGTCGGACTGGCTTGCCGCTGACCATGTGACAATCGCCGATGTTGCCTGCTATCCGTATGTGGGTCTGGCGGGGGAGGGCCAGATCGCGCTTGCGCCATACCCGGCGGTGCAGCGCTGGATGGGGCGCATCCGGGCCCTCGAAGGCTATGTGAGCATGCCTGGCCTCTGACCGAGTGTCCCCAATCATTGAATATCTCGCGCAGAGACGCAAAGACGCGGAGGGAGACGAAGGATGTTAGCCCTGCGGATTAGAGCAACGTGCCAGCGAACGGGATTGAAGGATGCTCGAATCGGCTGAAGCCTCACGTCACCGTCCAGGGTAGGGCCACGTGGAGCGTTGCAGCTTCTGCTGGAGTAGCCACTGGTTCTGCTGGCTCTGGTACTGCTGCATCAGCAGGCTACGTTGCGCCTGGGACCCAGCTGGCGGGCGCGCCTGGAGGCGTTGATTCCATAGGAGTGCTCGATCCACCTGCTGACGCTGGAGGGCGCGTTGCGTGGCGCGCTGCTGATCCAGCCGCCGTTGGAGCTCCAGGCGGGCGGGTGGCGGAAGGGCCTTGAGGGAATCCACGTAGGCCCGTTGCTCGGCCTCCAGCCTCAGCACCTCCTCCTGCTGCAAGCGCTCGACCCGGGGCAGGGGCGAAACGGTCTGGGCCCGCACCGGGAACGCGACCCAGCACACCGCGTATAGCCACCACAACGACCTTCGGCTAGAGCCTGCCTGGGCCACGGTGCATCAGCCAAGAGTGGTATCCAGCAGCATCATGACGATGAAGCCGCCAATCAGCCCCAGGGAGGCAAAGTTCTCATGCCCCTTGCGGTGGGTCTCGGGAATGATCTCATGCGACACGACCCAGATCATCGCCCCGGCGGCGAAGCCAAGGCCCAGGGGATACAGAAGCTGGAAGGCTGAGGTCAGGACACTGCCGATGACGGCGCCTATGGGCTCGGCCAGTCCGGTGAGAGCGCCCATCAGGGCGGCGGCTCCAGGGCTGTAGGCAACCGAGCGCAGGGCGACCGCCACCACCAGGCCCTCAGGAATGTCTTGAATGGAGATGGCCGCCGCCAAGGGGACGCCGACCCCGGCGTCGTTAGCGCTGAATCCCACACCGATAGCCATGCCTTCGGGGAAATTATGCAACGCGATGGCAAACACCATCAGCCAGATCCTTCGAATGCTAGCCGCATCGGGGCCGTGATGGCCCGCCACCATATGGTCATGGGGAATGATCCTGTCCGCATAGAGCAGGGCCAGCGCGCCCAGCATCAAGCCAACTGCCACCCAGACGGCCCCCAGCGGCTTGCTGCCCAGGAGATCGCTGGCCGAATCCAGGCCCGGCAGAATGAGGGAGAAGCAGGAAGCAGCCGCCATTACACCGGCGCCGAAGCCGAGCATGATGTCCTCGGCGCGCGGTGAAATGCGTTTGATGAACAGGGCAGGCAGGGCACCGAGAGCCGTGGCCAGCCCGGCGACCAATCCTCCCGACACGGCCTTGCCCATGGGCGTGCCGAGATCGGCGGCACCCTGGCGTAGAGCCACCCATGCCAGCCCGATAGTGAACAACGCGGCCAGCCCCCAACGTGTGGCGCCCGTGGACCGTACGGTACCCGCTCTCATGCCATTCTCAGTGCGTATAGCCGGCGTCCGAACACATGGTTATGGTAGCACTCCGGGGCACGTCGGGGTGCCGTCGCGGGCTGAGGAGCGGCACCGTGCTGGGCCCGTCCGGTCACAGCTCGCGCTAGCGCGGCCTGACAGGCCACGGACCTCACACCTTGGCCGGATTGCCGTAGGGGCCAGGAGGCTGCGATCATACGGTGGCCACCGACGGAACAGAGGTTCTGGCTGAGCGCTTCTCGGCGCCCCACAGTGTGGTGGATCCTAAATCACAGCGTTGCTCCTATTCCATGAGCCCGAGTACGTCATTTCTGAGCACATACAACAGCCTGTGGCGTCCCGCCGGCGATCCGATCCGCCATGCGTTCTGATCCCGCAGGTGGCGACGGTCGGCGCGCGCAGGCCTGGCACACACTGAGCGCGAGCCAGGCGCTGCAACACCTGGACAGCGACGGCGACGCGGGACTGCGAGAGGCGGTAGCTTCCGAGCGCCTGGCCCGCAGCGGCAGAAACCGCCTGACCGAGGCGCCCGAGAGGCCGATCTGGCTACGCTTTCTCGACCAGTTCCGGAGCCTGCTGATCGGAATGCTGATCGCGGCCGCACTGGTCGCGCTTGCCGTCGGCGATCTCCAGGACGCCGTGGTCATTCTGTTCGTGGTGGTCCTCAACGGAATCCTGGGTTTTCTTCAGGAACAGCGTGCGGAGACGGCGGCGGCGGCATTGAAGGGGATGCTGGCCCGAACCGCGCGCGTATGCCGTGGTGGCCGGATCCGGGAGATAGCCGCTGATCTGCTGGTGCCGGGAGACGTCGTCCTGTTGGAGGCGGGAGATCGGGTTCCTGCCGACGGCCGCATCATCGACGCTTATTCGGTTGAGATGGATGAATCGTCCCTCACCGGCGAATCCCAGGCGGTAGGCAAGAATGCAGGGGCCGTGCTGGTAGCAGGGACGCCCTTGGCCGAGCGCCGCAACTGCGCGTACATGAACACCAGCGTGACTCGCGGGCGGGCGCGAATGGTGGTCACTGACACGGGCATGCGCACCGAGATCGGCCGGCTCGCCGGCATGCTGCACCAGGCCCAGCCCGTTGCCACCCCATTGCAGGTGCAGCTCGACGGCCTCGGCAAGCGCCTGGCCCTCGTGGCAATCGGGGTGGTGTCGGCCATACTGCTCGCCGATCTGGTGCGGGGCGAGCCCATCGCAAGCTCTATTCTGGACGCCATCGCACTTGCCGTGGCGGCCATTCCCGAGGGCCTGCCGGCAGTGGTCACCGTGACCCTGGCGCTGGCCATGCACCGCATGGCAGGGCACCGCGCCATCGTGCGCAAGCTGAGCGCCGTCGAGACGCTGGGCTGCACCACCGTGATCTGCTCCGACAAGACCGGCACCTTGACCCACAACAAGATGGCGGCCCGAGCCGTTTGGGTCGGGCGGCACCGACTGGATCTCCAACAAATCTCCCCTCCGGTGCCTTCCGGCGAGCACCTGGCCACGGCGCGGGGCGAGAACGCTGCCCTGGAGCGCCTAGCCCTCGCCGCCCTGCTCTGCAATGACGCCCAGGCGGACGCAGAGCAACAACTGGGTGATCCCACCGAGGTGGCCCTGCTCGATCTCGGCGCCCATGCGGGCGTGGACCGTTCTTCGGCGCTGGCCAGATTCCCACGCATCGCAGAGGTCCCGTTCGAGGCCTCAACCAAATTCATGGCCACGTTCCATAGCAACGGCGACCGCGTGCTGATGTTCGTCAAGGGCGCCCCCGACGTGGTGCTCGGGTGGAGCAGCGGGCTGCTGGGCGCCAACGCGCCGATCCTGCTGGATTCGACTGCTCGCCAGCAGGTCGAGTCCATGGTAGAGGAGTTGGGGAGAGCTGGAATGCGTGTGCTTGCGCTAGCCGAGGGAGCGTTTCCCGCGGACGGGTTCGACCCGGCGGGCGATCTCCGGCAAACCGTGGCCGACCTCACGCTTCTGGGTCTGGTTGGCATCAGTGACCCGCCGCGGGCCGAGGCGCGCGAGGCCATCTCGCTGTGCCGGAATGCTGGCATTCAGGTGAAGATGGTCACGGGCGACCATAGGGCGACGGCGCTGGCAATCGCTCAGGAGCTGGGGATCGATGGTGAGGTTGTCACCGGCGCCGATCTGGAGCGGATGAGCGATGCGGCACTGGCCGACCGGCTCGAGGGCATCGGAGTGATAGCGCGGGTATCGCCGGAGCACAAGCTGCGTATCGTTCAGTCCTTGCAGAACAGGGGCCACGTGGTCGCAATGACCGGCGACGGGGTGAACGATGCGCCCGCACTCAAGCGGGCGGACATCGGCGTGGCCATGGGGATCACGGGTACCGAGGTATCGCGACAGGCGGCATCCATGGTGCTGACCGATGACAACTTTGCCACCATCGTGGGCGCGGTGAAGGAAGGGCGCACGGTCTACGAGAACATCATCAAATTCGTACGCTTTCAACTGTCCACTAACATCGGCGCGATCTTCACCATCGCCGGCGCGACCTTTCTGGGCCTGCACTCTCCCCTGACGGCAATCCAGATCCTGTGGATCAACATCATCATGGACGGTCCCCCCGCCATGACACTGGGAGTCGATCCGCCGCCGCCCGGCATCATGCGCCGGCCGCCCCGCCGACGGGAGGAAGCGGCCCTGAGCGGCAAGCGCCTTGGCCGGCTGATATTCCTCGGCTTGGTCATGGCCGCCGGCACCTTGTGGATCTTCCAGCGCGGGCTAAAGGAGGGAGATCTGGAGCATGCGCTGACGCTTGCTTTTACCACCTTCGTGCTGTTTCAAGTATTCAACGCGTTCAACGCCAGGGTCGAGTCGGAGAGCGCGTTCAACCGCAATTTCCTGCGCAACGGCAAGCTTTGGATGGCGCTCGGCCTCGTGGTCGGGCTGCAGGCGGTCGCGGTTCACTGGCCGCCTGCCCAGCGAGTCTTTCACACCATGGCACTGAGCGGTGGTGACTGGCTGCTGTGCACATCGCTCGCCGCTACGGTCCTGCTGATCGAAGAGGCGCGCAAGCTCGTTCTACGGTGGCTACCCGGTATGCTGGGCAGGTAAGGGTGGGAAGACCGAGTGGCTATTATTTCTACTTTGTCACTTTAGGCTTTGCCCCGGCTTGAGAGGAGGTCCGGAGAGTCTTTCCGGGACCGTCGCCGGC
>CAYWTP010000194.1:0-6815 GCA_964461215.1 uncultured Ectothiorhodospiraceae bacterium
GCACGAACTTCGAGCGCTTATCGAAGAAGGCCGTATCGTATTCGTCCGCCTCCACAACGAAGAACGGCTCTTGTCCGATACGGGCCGAGACCCCGAAGTTCTCCGGTACCCCGCCGATGAGGAAGCCGGGGCCGAGGCCCGCGTGCTCCAGGATCCAGGCCAGCATGCTGCTGGTGGTGGTTTTACCGTGGGTGCCGGCGACACCCAACACCCAGCGCCCGTGCAGGACGTGGTCGGCGAGCCACTGGGGGCCCGACGTATAGGCCAGCCCTCGTTCCAGCACGGCCTCCACGGCCGAGTTTCCCCGGGACAGGGCGTTGCCCACCACGACGCAATCGGGCACCGGCTCCAGCTGGTCCGGGTCCCAGCCTTCCGTGATGCCGATACCCTGGGCTGCCAGCAGATCGCTCATGGGCGGATAGATGTTGGCATCCGAGCCGCTGACCCGGTGACCCATGGCGCGGGCGATCAAGGCGATCCCGCCCATGAAGGTCCCACAGATTCCCAGGATGTGGACGTGCACGGCTTCTCTAGGACGCGAGAGGAAAGAGGGCGTTCTGAACACTGACGGCAATCCAGTAGAAGATCACCGCCACCACCAGACCGATAAGCAGAGGAGCCGACAACGCGTGGCGCAGGATATGGCCCATGACCACCAGGCTCCAGACCACGACGGCCAGCAGCAGCACCGTGGGCACGGTGGGATCCTGAGCCCCTGCGTGTAGAGCAAACCACCAGTATGTGAGGGGGAAGGCTATCAAGCTGAGCAGAGTACCGGTGCCGGCCAGGGCCGCGAGTGTCTGCGGAAGGCGCGCCTGCAGCTTGTGCACGTACAACAGCGAGGCCGTGAGCCCCGCCAGCAGCACGGTGTCGGTCAGCCCCAGCACTAGCGCCGGACCCAGCGGATGGGAGGCCAGGGACAGCAAGAGCCCGGTCAGAGCGTGGCCCGCCAGCGTCAGGTAGACCAGGAACAGGGAGGCAGGCAGATCCTGGGGCCGCCGCCGGAGCAGGCAGACATCCAGAAATGCTCTGAGCAACTGCAGCAAGCGAGGAGTTCCTTGGGGCCGGCGCTTGCCGCAAATGATAACCCAAAACAGTTTGGGCGCCGCGCACGGGCGCTATTGGCGATTTATACTGCGGCCGTGCTGCGAGCCTTGAGACAATGGTGGAGTCTGCGCCGGCGCGCCCGTGGGGTGATCACCGATGCCTTGTGGGCAGAGCTTGTGCCGAAGATACCGCTGCTGGACGGCTACGGGGGGCAGGAGCGGGAGCGGCTGCGCATTCTGGCCGAGGGCTTTCTGCGGCGCAAGGCCATCCATGGGGCGGCTGATCTGGCGCTCACGGATGACATGCGGGTGCTCATCGCCCTGCAAGCCTGCGTGCCGGTGCTCAATCTGGGCCTGGGCTGGTACCGCGGGTGGGTCTCCGTGATCGTGTATCCGGGCGCGTTCGTGGCCCCGCACGAGTACGCCGACGAGGCCGGAGTGGTTCACAAGGGGCGGCGGGTGCTGGCGGGGGAATCCTGGGAGCGCGGGCCGGTGGTGCTGTCATGGGAAGACGTGCAGGCAGGTGCCCATGGGTCCGACTGGGGCAACCTGGTGATCCATGAATTCGCCCACAAGCTCGATCTGCTCAACGGGAAGGCCAACGGCATGCCGCCGCTGCACCGGGAGATGCAGCGCCAGGTCTGGACCGCGGCATTCTCCGCGGCCTACGGGGACTTCCGCACGCGGGTGCAAGGGAGCGGCCCGCTGCCGTTCGATGCCTACGGCGCCTACAGCCCCGGCGAGTTCTTCGCCGTCACGAGCGAAGGGTTCTTTACCGAGCCACTGGGCCTGCTGGGGGCTTATCCTGCGGTGTACCGGCAGCTTGTTGCATTCTATCGTCAGGATCCTGCGGCCGCAGGCCATGGGGCCCGGGCGGTTAGCGGCCCTGATCCGGCTGCGCCCGTCGCCACATGAGCTGGCTTCCTCTTACTCTTCTGTGCGCCTTCAGCCTGGCCTCGGCCGACGCCGCGACTAAGAAGGCGCTGCAGGGATACACGGGACGTGAGCTGGTGCTGATCCGCTTCGGGTTCTCGGGGCTGCTGCTCGCGCCGCTGCTGCTGGTCAATCCGCTGCCGCCGGTGCCACTCGTCTTCTGGGCCTGGGTGGGCGCCCTTGTTCCTCTGGAGCTGGCGGCCATGTGGTTGTACATGCTGGCCATCCGTGACAGCCCGCTGGCGCACACCTTACCGTATCTGGCGTTCACCCCGGTGTTCAACGCGTTCACCGGCTGGCTCATCCTGGGCGAACAGGTGTCGCTCAAGGGCTTTGGCGGGATCCTGCTGGTGGTAGTGGGAGCTTATGTGCTCAATCTGGAGCGGGTGCGGGGGGCCGGCTGGCTGGCACCGGTACGCTGGGCGGGACAGGAACGCGGCGCACGGCTCATGCTGGCAGTCGCGGCCATCTACAGCCTGACCTCGGTTATGGGCAAGGGCGCCATGCAGTACGCCTCGCCCCAGAGCTTCGGACCGTTCTACTTCGTCCTGCTTGGGCTGGTCAGCGTGGCGGTCTTCTCCGTCGGGGGGCCCGGTCCCCTGGCCGTATTTAGACGCCGGCCCCTGTGGCATCTGTTAATCGGGCTGCTCATGGGAGTCATGATCATCACCCATTACCTCGCCATCGCGCGGGTGGAGGTGGCCTACATGATTGCGGTCAAGCGCACCAGCCTGCTCTTCGCCATCGTCTACGGAGCCCTGTGGTTCGGCGAGCGCCGGCTGGGCCGGAATCTGGCGGCCGGTACCTTGATGGTCGCCGGTGTTGCGCTCATTGCGCTGTAAGCCTCGCCGGTGCCGGTGTATGCTCGGCCGGCGCGCTGTCCTCGAACAACAAAGCTGAAGGAGACCGACCCATGAAGCTGGAAACCATCGCCATACACGGCGGCTACTCACCGGAGCCCACCACCAAGGCCGTGGCCGTGCCCATCTACCAGACCACGTCCTACGCCTTCGACGATACCCAGCACGGGGCGGACCTGTTCGACCTCAAGGTGCCAGGCAACATCTACACCCGCATTATGAACCCCACTACCGCTGTGCTGGAGCAGCGGGTGGCGGCAATGGAGGGCGGTGTCGGCGCCCTGGCCATGGCTTCCGGCATGGCGGCCATCACGGCCGCCATCTTCACCATTGCCGAGAGCGGCGACAACATTGTGACTACGGCTCAGCTCTATGGCGGCACCTATAATCTGTTCGCTCACACACTCCCACGGCTGGGCATCGAGGTGCGCTTCGCCGACTACCACGACATCGACGGCATCGGCCGCCTCATCGACGGGCACACCAAGGCCGTGTACTGCGAGTCCATCGGCAACCCGTCCGGCAACGTCATGGATTTCGGCGCCCTGGCCGACATGGCCCACAGTCACGGGGTGCCGCTCATCGTCGACAACACCGTGCCCACGCCGTATCTGTGTCGTCCTTTCGAGCACGGCGCGGATATCGTGGTGCACGCGCTGACCAAATACATGGGAGGCCACGGCAACAGCATCGCGGGGATCATCGTGGACTCGGGCAAGTTTCCCTGGACCGAGCACGAGGAGCGTTTTGCCCGTCTCAACGAGCCCGACGCCTCCTACCACGGCGTGGTCTATACCGAGGCCATGGGGCCGGCCGCCTACATCGGCCGGGCGCGCGTGGTGCCGCTGCGCAACATGGGCGCGGCCCTGTCACCGTTCAATGCCTTCCTAGTGCTTCAGGGCATCGAGACCCTGGCGGTGCGTATGGATCGCCACTGCAGCAACGCCATGGCAGCGGCCGAGTATCTACGCGGCCACGAGCAGGTGACCTGGGTCAAGTACGCCGGCTTCTCGGACCACCCGGACCATGCCCTGGCCCGGAAATACATGGGTGGCCGGGCCGCGGGGATCCTGAGCTTCGGGATCCGGGGCGGCAAGGAGGCCGGTGCCAGGTTCATCGACGCCCTGAAGCTCATCGTGCGGCTGGTGAACATCGGCGACGCCAAGTCCCTGGCCTGCCATCCGGCCACCACCACTCACCGCCAGCTCTCGCCGCCGGAGCTGGCCCGGGCGGGGGTCAGTGAGGACATGGTGCGGCTGTCCATCGGGATCGAGCACGTCGACGACATCATCGCCGACATCGAGCAGGCCCTGGCCGCGGCGCGTTAGCCTGCATGTCTCATCCGTCCTGCGAAAAGCCGGTGCGCCAGCGCCGGCCTGCCCAACGGGAACGGACCAGCTTGTGCAGCTCCAGCACCACCAGCAGCGACAGCGCCAGTCCCAGCAGGGTGAGCCACAGCGCCAGGGAGACGGGCTGCATGCCGAGCACGTCCCTCAGGCCCGGCGTATACATGGCCCCGATGTGGATGATCTGAGCGCCCAGGGTGCCGAAGACCAGCAGGGGGTTGCGCCGGAGGCTGTGGCGGAAGGCCGACAAAGTCTCCGAGCGGCTGTTGAATACCTGTACGTTCTCAAACAGCACCATCAGCAGGAGCGTGACATTGCGGGCCTGCTCCGGCGACTCCCCCACACCCAGCAGCCACCGGTAGGCGGCGAAGGCGACGCCGCCGATAACCAGCGCCGAGAGCACCACCCGCTCGACCATGAGCCGGTTGAATATGGCCTCCTGCGGTGGTCGCGGTGGACGCTTGAGCTCATGCCCCTCGGCGGGCTCGAAGGCCAGGGCTACGTCCTGGATCCCGTTGGTCACCAGGTTTAGCCACAGGAGCTGTACGGCCAGCAGCGGCAAGGACAGACCCGCCAGGAGGGCCAGCACGAACAGCACGATCTCCGCCGCGCCGGTGGAAACAAGTAGGAATATCACTTTGCGCACGTTGGCATATGCGACCCGCCCCTCTTCCACGCCGGCCACGATGGAGGCGAAGTCGTCGTCGGTCAGGATAATGTCGGCGGTCTCACGCGCCACGTCGGTACCGCTGCGGCCCATCGCAACCCCGACGTGGGCCGCGCGCAAGGCCGGAGCGTCGTTGGCGCCGTCGCCGGTCGCCGCCACGTAGTGTCCCCCCCGCTGCAGCGACTGCACGATATGGAGCTTCTGCTGTGGCTCCACGCGGGCGAACACCCGGGCGGGACGGACGAGCGCGTCCATGACGGCCGTGCCCGCCGCCTCGGCCTCCCGGAGCCGGGCCCCCGTGACCACCTGGGCGGGATCCTCCGCCAGTCCCAGCTCCCTGGCGATGGCGTAGGCGGTGCTCGGATGGTCGCCCGTCACCATGGCTACCTGGATGCCGGCATCCCGGCAGGCCGCCAGGGCCGCCTTGCTCTCGGGGCGCAGCGGATCCATGAGCCCGATCAGACCGAGGAAGACCAGGTCGCGCAGCACCGCTTCCTGGACCTGCCCGGGATCCGCGTCGGCCGCCGGAGCCGAGGCGAGGGCCGCCGGACCCGAGGCGAGGGCCAGCACCCGGTAGCCCTGCCCGGCCAGATGCCGCGCCCGGTCGGCGATGCCGTCCCGGTCGATGGGCTGCTCCCCCTGCGCCGTGGCCATGCGGGCGCACATGGGCAGCAGGCGTTCCACGGCCCCCTTCACGAAGGCCGCAGGGGCGCCGTCGACACGGTTCACGCTGGCCGAGAACCCGCGTTCGGATTCGAACGGAAGGACGCCCAGCTCCGGGTAGGCCCGTTTGGCTTTGCCGCGGGTCAGGCCGCACTTGTGGGCCATGACCAGCAGCGCCACGTCCACGGGATCGCCATGGTGCGTCCACTCCCCGTTGCGGTGCCCCAGGAAGCCGTCGTTGGCGAGCACGGCCGCGTGACACAGGCGTCGGAGCAGGGCACCCTGGGCCACCGAGAGCGTGCCATCCGGCGTCAGAAAAGTCCCTTCGGGGCTGGCGCCCTTGCCCCTGACTTCCAGCGCGGGCTCTCCCGGCAAGAGCAGCCGGCGAGCGGTCAGCTCGTTGACCGTGAGGGTGCCGGTCTTGTCCGACGCCACGAAGGTGCATGAGCCCAAAGCTTCTACGGCCATCAGCTTGCGGATGATCACGTGGCGCCTGGCCATGCGGCGCATGCCGATGGCCAGTGCCACCGTGAGGGCCACCGGCAGCCCCTCGGGGATCGCGGAAACCGCCAGGGCCACCGAAAGAAAGAAGACCTCCGCCAGCGGTGTACCCTTAAGCAAGGCAACTGCCGCCAGCACCAGCACTGTGGCCAGCACCAGCATTGCCACCCGACGGGTGAACCGCTCCATGCGCCGCAGGAGGGGGGGCTTGGCCGGAGCGCGGTAAAGCACCGATTCGGCGATACGCCCCAGCTCCGTCCGCAGCCCTGTGGCGATCACCACGCCCCGCCCGTGACCGCGTGCCACCAGGGTGCCCGCGAAGAGCATGTTGCGGCGCTCAGCCAGCCCCGCGTGCACGGGGGCGACGATGCCTGGATCCTTGCTCACCGGGACGGACTCTCCCGTGAGCAGGGACTCATCGGCTTGCATCCCGTAGGCGCTGATCAGCCGCACGTCCGCCGGTACCTTGTCCCCGGGCTCCAGCAGCAGCACGTCGCCAGGCACCAGCTCCGCGGCGTCGATCTGGTAGGTCTCGCCGGCGCGCAGCACGCGGGCGCTGGCGGATACGAGCTGCTGCAGGGCGGCGGCGGAGCGTTGTGCGGAGTGCTCCTGGATAGCCCCGATGACGGCGTTGATGAGCAGGACGGCGGCGATGAAGCCGGCATCGCTCCAGTCGCGCAGCAGCAGCGAAACCGCCGCTGCGATCAGTAGCACGTAGATCAGGGGACTGAGAAACTGGCGCAGGAATACGCTGAGCAGGCCAGGCAGGCGAGCCCTGGGCAGCACGTTGGGTCCATAA
>CAYWTP010000195.1:0-6795 GCA_964461215.1 uncultured Ectothiorhodospiraceae bacterium
CGCCGTGGGTATTCACGGTGTGTCCCGGAAAGACTCTCCGGACCGCCAGCCCCGATTCTAACGTCCGCGCGTCGTAGATGTGGAGCGCGCACCCGGGTGGTCCAGGTTGGCAGGACAGGAAGACCCCGCCCTGCCGGCAGTCGCTCAGAGTGTCATCTCCCCCCGGACAGCACCTCGTCGGCCTTGGTCTTCTGCTCGTCGGTAAGCGCACCGTAGAGGTCCTTGAGTGCCTTGGTATAGGCCTCCTGATCGGCCAGGCGCTGCTGCATGAGCTTGGTGTGCTGCTCCTGCCGCTCCGGTGCGTCGCCGGACGTCGAGCTCCAGAGCTGCTGCATGGCCTCGAAGTGTTTCTCTCGGGCCTTGGCCTCGGCGCTCACGGCATCCGAGAAGCTCTTCCAGGCTCCCGCCTGGGCGTCGGTGATCCCCAGCTCGGACTTGAGGTCATCCAGCCATTTCGCGGTGCCTTCGCTCGTCGAGGCTCCCGTGCCGTAGCCTGTTCCGTAGCCGTGCCCATAGCCCATCATGCCGGGGCCATGTCCGTAGCCGTGTCCGTAGCCCATCATGCCGGGGCCATGTCCGTAACCGGGGCCGTAGCCCATCATGCCAGGGCCCCGTCCGTAACCGGGGCCGTAGCCCATCATGCCGGGGCCGTAGCCGCCATACGGTCCCATCATCCCCGGTCCCATCATCCCCGGTCCGTAGCCGTAGCCGTAATCGGAGTCACCCGCGGCGTAGAGGCTGCCCGCCAGAGCAACGCCGGCGACCAGGGCCAGGGCGGTGAGTGCTGTGCTGCGTTTCATGGCTGTACTCCTGTGCTGTGGTGGTGGAAGATCTCTGCGCACCTATAAGGAGAACACGTGGGTGTAACAGGCCTATGGGTTGCAGAGCCGTTTTTGTAACATCCCGTGAGCGAAGGCGAGACCGTTGCAATGTGTTACAAAGCACACCGGATTGAACGGGGCTAGCTAGGTACGCGATGGGTTAGACGACCAATGGGTCCGGTGGTTTCCGGACTGCTAATCGTGAGTCAATCCGACATGTGCCCGCTGGGCTGGTGCCGTCAATCGCCTCCACGCACACATCGTACGTAGTTGAACACGTAGCGTAGATCGCCCTGCGGGCCGAAATACTGGGGGTAGCTTCGGCGGTCTCCGGTCTTCGGATCGCTGCGTTGGGCGCCGGCCCCGTGCACGTCCATCAGGTGTCCGTGCATCCAGCCCTGGGCCGCACCGAAGGCGATGTAGACGGCGGAGTCGTAAGGGTTGCGGCCGTCGAGGTGGGTCGTACCGGTCCAGAAATACGGATACTGCTTGTTTCCCCGGGGATCCCTGATCGGCGTCGTGTCGAAGACCGGATCGATGGCCGCAGAGCCGGTGGTCTGGGGCGAGCGTGAGTAGTCCACGATGCTCTGCAGCTCCTTGGCATTGGGCAATCGCCAGTCGTGATGCCCGGCCAGCGTCAGGTCCTCGGCATACTTCAGGGCCGCCTCCCAGTCCATGCCGCGTCCGCTGTCCTTCTTCTGCCACATCAGCCCCGTTGCGGTGTCCGTCACCGTGCCGTCGTTGTTATCCACGAAGTGGTTCTTGCCGTAGTCCACATTCCCCCGCACAAAGCGGAAGTACATCCTGTTCGGCAGTCCGGTGCGGGGCTTGATCTTGGGATATGCTTTTATCCTCCCGTCCACAAAGTTGACGCCAAACACGCTCTCGTTGTTTCGCATCGTCCTGCCGACATATTTTGTCGAGCTCCAGGTTTGCGCGTCGATCTCGCGCTCTCCAAGGCGGACATCGCCCAGCGGCTGGTCGAAATATCGCGTGTCGATGAAGGGCGTCATCGCTCTTTGGCCGCGTACTCGGCCGGTAAAGAGGATGAGAGAGTAGAGTTCCTTTATCGTAGGCACGCGCCAGTCATGATAGCCCCCAACGTCCGAGGCGCGCGCCTGGCGGAACGCCTCATCGTACGTCATCTTCTCGCCCATGGCTTTCTGCCACATCAGGCCGGTTACGTTATCGGTGATGGTGCCATCGCCGTTGTCGCTGTATGAGGGAGAATTGATCCGATACTGCGCGTCCTGGCCAAAGAAGGGAGCTCCGGCCCTGGGCGGTGCAATGACCGAGGCATTGTCGTAGAACGCCGTAACACCGGTGTCCACGATCCTGTAGGTCAAGGGTTGCTGCGCAGGCTTTCCTCCCGCGCAAACGCGGAACGGCAGTATGAACGAGAGGATGACGACGGCTAGAAGTGCTTTCATTGCGGAAGTCACCAACTATATTGAGTGCGGACTACCTGTGGCATGGCGCCGTCAGTTCCAGCCAGATACCCCGGCCAGCCACCCGCACGGCTGAGCATGGAATAAACCATTGCCGGCCGATCGCCTCCTCCCTCGATGTGGGCCTTCGCACTGGACCATCTCCACTGCTCAGGCATGACTCTACCCCCTGGTTGTACTTGCCGGTCAAAGGATAAGCATCCTCATGAATTGAGTAAACTGTCCCCGGAACCCAAGCATGGCCCAGAGGCCGGGAGCCGCTGGGTTTGGCTGGGCGGCGCCTCACGCGGCAGGGCACCGGTACCCTGCCGCACGGCTGACCGAGTGCGGTTATCGGCGCTCGTAGATTCGGGTGTTGCCCTGGGCGTCGAACGTGAGCACGTTGTAGTGGTCCGTTCGCTCGCCCTGCTCCATGCCGGGTGAGCCGATAGGCATGTCCGGAACCGCGATCCCTGTGACCCCCTTGGGGCGCTCTGCCAGCAGGCGGCGGATGCTGTCGGCCGGCACGTGGCCCTCGACCGCGTACCCGTCGACGACGGCGGTGTGGCAGGAGGCGTACTGCGGCCGAACGCCGTTCCAGGCCTTGACCTCGGTGAGATCGTTGAGGTCGTGGGCCGTTACGTGGAAGCCGTTATTCTCCAGGTAGCCGATCCACTTGTTGCAGCAGCCGCACGTAGGCGACTTGTAGACCGTGATGTCTTCAACTTGCGCGGCACCGGCCGGCAGGCATAGCGCAGCGGTGCCGGCCAGGAGCGCGAGGGCCGCGCCCGTGGTGTAGAGCCGATAGTTCTTAGTGCTTTTCATTGGGTTCTCCTCATCACATGTTCCTCTGTTGGCGGCTCATGCCGGCCGGATCCCATCCCGGTGCATCTCCGCGGCGCTGGCCACGTTCGCCACCGTTCCCGCGGGGTGTTGGTACCAGCCCTGATCCGAGTAGCTTGCCAGGTGCTCGCGTACCTTCAGCACGGTGAACATGCCGCCCATGGTGCCCTTGCCGAAGGGCAGCGTCACCGGCGCCATGGACACGCTGTTCTCGGGCATGGGCATGCGCATGGTCGCCATCTCCCCCATGCCGGTTTCTCCCATGGTCATGTACATGGGCAGCAGTGCGTTCACCTTTCGGTCCAGGCCCTTTGCATCGACCCCGATCATGTTGGGAAAACCGTGGCCCATCTGATTCATGATGTGGTGGGTCATGTGGCAGTGCATGATCCAGTCTCCCGGCGCGTCGGCGATTAGCTCCACCTCCCGGGTCTGGCCTACCGCTACCAGCACCGTGGTCTCGGGCCACTGTGCCTGCTCGGGGATGCGCTCGCCGTCGGTAGCGGTGATCTTGAAGCGGTAGCCGTGCAGATGAATGGGGTGGTGGTCCATCGCCGAGAGATTGCCGATGCGGATCCGCACCCTGTCATTGCGCTTCGCTACCAGCGGCTCGATGGCGGGGAAGATGTGACCGTTCATGGTGAGGATGTTGAAGTCGGTCATCTCGTTGGGATTGGGGCGTGAGGTGCCGGCGTCGATGCGGTACTCGTTGAGCAGGATCGCGAAATCCCGGTCTACCCGATCGTCCGGTGTGGGGTTGCGCGGATGGATCACGAACAGCCCGGCCAGGCCCATGCCCTCCTGGGTCATGGTGTCGTAGTGCGAGTGGTACATGAAGGTGCCGTGCTGGCGCAGGGTCCACTCGTACTTGAAGGTTTGGCGCGGCTGGATCGGGCGCTGGGTCAGGCCGCTCACGCCGTCCATGCCGTTGGGCAGATAAATCCCGTGCCAGTGCACGCTGGTGGGTGCCGCCAGCTTGTTGGTGACATAGATCCGGACCCGGTCGCCTTCCACCGCCTCGATCAAGGTGCTGTTCAGGTGGCCGTTATAGCCCCAGACCCGGGCCTTGAGACCGGGCATGAATTCGTGCTCGATTTCTTCGGCGACCAGATGGAACACTTTCACTCCGTCCACTACCTTGAAGGGCAGCTTGTAGCCGCTGGGGACCACCACCGGCTGGTAGTCCTTGCCCGGCTCACCCGGTGGCTTGGGCGCCACGTCCGGCGGACCACCGCTGTAGGTGGGCTCCCAGCGGCTGCGTTGCGCCTGCGCCCGGGCCGTGGCGGGGGCGAGTGCAGCGGCACCGGCCACGGCAGCGCCGGCAGTCATGAAATTGCGTCGCGTAATGCTCATCGCTAATGTCCTCCACCTGAAGTCATGTCCAGGGCTGTGGGCGTGCCGCTGGCGGCCATGCTCTTGCCGCTGCCCATACGCCCGTTCAGAAGCTGCCCGATGCGGGCCCGCGCGAGCCAGTAATCGCGCAGAGCCTCCACGTAGCGCCGCCCGGTCAGGATCTGCTGCTGCTGGATCTGGAGCAGGCGGAACACGCCCACCTGCATGGCGTTGTATTCGTGCTGCATGCCCTGCGTGATACGGCTGCGAAGGGGCAGCAGTATCTGCCGCAGGTAGTGCTCGCGGCTGCGTGCGGCCCGCAGGTCGAGCACTGCCTGCCGGGCGGCCGAGCGCACCTCGACGGCCTTTTGCACGTACCGGGCCTGGAGCCGCTGCACCGTCGAGCGGGCCTTCGCCCGCTCGGCCTGGCCGAGATCGAAGACCGGCAGGGCCACGGCGAAGCCCGGCCCGTCCTTCCACTCGCCGGCATCGCGGGCCCAGAACCAGCCGAGCTCCAGGTCCGGGATCACGGAGGTGACATCGGTCACGCCGGCCTGCTTGGCGGCACTCTCCAGCCGCTGGCGCAGCATGGCCAGATCCAGGCTGTTGGCCACCGCCTGTTTCTCCACGCCGGCCTCGTCTACGCTCGCCTGCGTTATCTCCGCCAGTCTCGGTGCCATCTTCCAGCCGGCCTCGCTGCCCCACAGCCCCATGACCACGTTCAGCCGTTCCCGGCTGGCATTCAGGCTCGCTTCCGCGGCTGCCAGCAGCAGCCGTGCCTCCTCGGCCGTGGCCTGCTCCTGATCCAGGGCCAGGGCGGTGATGTTGCCGGCCTCACGCAGGCGCCGCGCCGCGTCGGCCGCCGCACCGGTGGCCTCCACCACCTGGCGCATCATCTCCACGAGCTGCCGGTCGGCCTGGGCGCTGTAGAAGGTGGTGCGCACCTCGCCGGCCAGGTCCAGCACCCGGGCGGTAACATCCAGCTTCGCCGCCTCGAAGTCCTGCGCCGCGGCCTGCTTGCGCCGGGCCATGGTGAAGATCCCCAGCACATCCCATTTCAAGCCGATGTCCAGATCCCGGTGTTGGCCGTCGCGGGTGTCGCGAAACATGGCATCCAGCACCGGGTTGCGCAGCAGGCCGGCCTGTACCAGGTCGGCCTGCGCAATCCCGAGGTCCTCGTAGGTCGCCTGCAGCCGGGGGCTGGAGAGCAGCGCAACCTGCACCGCCGTGTCCGCGGTCAGCTCGGCGCGCAGCAGCTCGGCCACGTGCTTGCGGACCGGCTCGGCGTCGGCTCCCCCCCGGTCCCAGTGGATCTGCTTGTGCAGGCGCTGGTCGATGGTCTGGCTGACCTGCTCGAAGCCCGGCCTGGGCTCAATGGAGGCGCAGCCGGATGCACCCAGCAGAGCGACGCACACCGGTAGGAGTAGCTTGGCGTTCACTGGCTTATCTCCTGATGGTGGTGCACGTGATGTCCGGCGTGCGGGTCCATGGGCGGCGGCGGCGGGGCCTCCTGGGCACCGGTTTGCAGCGTGGTGGAGGGCATGGGCAGCGGCGCGGCGGCGGCCTGCGGGTTGGCCGGATGATCGGCTCCTGGGGGTGGCACCGCGACACCGGCCGTACAGCCGGTGGCCCCAACAAGCACTGCGGCGGGAATGATGAGTCCGGCGCGCAGCCGCGCCGGGTACGCAGGCCCGCCCGCAGGCGGCAGCCTCCCGAAAGGGTTGTGGAAACGCATGAGGATCTCCGCGAACAGACAATGTGGGCAGCCCCCGCGGGGGCGTGCCGCCTGGCGTGCATCAGGGCACGCGCGTGTCTAGCTGCGGAGGCTTCGAGGGGGTCTGAGGTCGGGGTCCAGCGAACGGCTGGCTAGACGGGTCGTATGGCGCTCATGATAAGCCGTCCAGTCCGCCTGGGGCGTGGTGGAGACAGAGGGCAGGGCGGGCAGTGCGTGCTGGCACAGCGGACAAGCCCCGTCGCAGCCTTGCTCGTCGCAGGATTGTACCGGTGCAGACTTTGACAGGGCCGTGGCGTCCGCGTGATGACAGCCGCCCTGGTCGGCCATGCTGAGCTGCACCATTGCCGCCGCACCGGAATGCAGTGGCCGCGCCAGCGCCATACCGCTGGGTGTGCTGGCCAGCAGCAGGTTGAGCAGGGACAGGATCAGCCCCCATACGATGCGCTTGGTCGGTGGCTTGCGGCTCATCAGATACGTTCGATACGTCGCGGGCGTGCGAAGTTCCCGGCTACGGATAACCGAGTCCGGGTGACTATAGCAGCCAGAAACGCAATTGGGAACTGTTCGCGTCCGTAGGACCAAGACCACGGGTGGTCTTCCCCTAGTGCGGACCCGCATGCTAGGTGGTGTGGGGAGG
>CAYWTP010000196.1:0-6793 GCA_964461215.1 uncultured Ectothiorhodospiraceae bacterium
GGCCCACTCCAGCAGGGCGAAGCCGGCGCCCTCGCCAATGCTGATGCCGTCGCGTGCGCTGCTCCAGGGTTTGCACGGCGTACGCGAGACCAGCTCCAGGGAGTTGAAGCCGTACAGTGTGGTCTGGCAGAGAGAGTCCACGCCCGCGACGACGGCGGCGTCGCACAGGCCCGCATCCATGTGCCGGTGGGCGGCGGCGAACACCTTGGCGCTGGACGAGCAGGCGGTGGAGATGCCCAGCGTCGGGCCCCGCAGACCGAGGTAGCGGCCGCAGAACCCGGCCGCGGAGAAGATGTTGTGGGTGTGCACGTAGTCGAAGTCTGCCGGCAGCGCGGCGTCGGCCGACTTGCGTGCGGCGTAGGCGCGCTCGGTCTCCCGGATCCCCGAGGTGCTGGTGCCGGCGAACAGGCCGACCCTGGTGGCGCCGTAACGCTGCACCGCGTCCGCCACGGCGCGTGCGAAGTCGTCCTGCTGCATCGCCATCTGGGCCAGGCGGTTGTTGCGGCAGTCGTAGGCACCCAGGTGGGGTACGACCGGGCTGGCGTCCACGCCCTCGACCGGACCTATCCAGGTCTCCAGGTCCACGTAGGCCAGATCACAGGGCCGCAGGCCGCTCCTTTCCTGCTGCAGAGCCGTGAGCGAGGCCGCGCAGCCATGCCCCAGTGCGTTCACCAGCGTGTAGGCCGAGAGGCGCAGAGGCCGCATGGGAGCGTGCGGTGAATGACTCGATGTCATCGACGTTCGGTGGATGCCGGCTGCCTTGTCCGTGTCGGTGCGGCCGCGGCGAGATAGGAGAATCCGAAGCAGGCGACCACACCGAAAGCCACCGTCTGTCCGATAGCCTTCAACACCGGTAGCTCGGACAGGCCAAGAATACCAAAGACCGCGGCAGTGGAGCCAACGCACACTGCAATGGCGTGAACGGTGCGGTCGCGTTCGATGCCGCTGCCCGCGCGGTTGAAGAACAGGCTGTAATCCAGACCGACGCCGACCACCAGGAGCAGGGAGACCAGGTGAAAGATCGTGAGCCTCAGGTCCAGCAGGCTGGCGAAGACGAGCTCGACGGTCAGCGCCAGCGCAACCGGCAACAGCACCCGTAGCACGCCGCGAGCGGAGCGCAGCCCCAGACCCAGGATCGCAGCGATGAGCACGGCGCCCCAGGCCAGGCGATCCAGGATCCTGTCACGGAAGTGGCCCAGCATGGCGGCGATGTCCTGCTTGAGATCGACATAGCCGCCTGCCCCCCCATCCAGGTGGGCGAACCTCGCGGCCAGGGCGGCGCCGTCGCGGACCCCGCTCAATGTCACCAGGGCCGTCCATTGGCCGTCCCTTTGGAACAGCAGCGGTGCGATGCGCAGGCCGAGCACACTTTGGGCAACCGATTCCGGTGTCAGGACCGGGGCGGTGTGCGCGCCGGCGACGTCTTCCAGAAACGGCTTGAACAGATCGGCCTTGAACGGCAGGCCTGCCAGCGCCTTGTGGAGCCGGGAGGCCAGCACCGCGGCATCCGGAAGGCTGCGCTGAAGCGCCCTCTGGCGTGCCTGGCTCGGCAGGTACCGGGCCGCCAAATCGAAGCCCTGGATCGCGCCGGCCTGCCGCAGCTCTCGCAGGGGGCCCAGCAACGCCTCGCTGTCCCGCAGTGCCTGCTCGGCACTACCGGCGTGGATTGCGATGAGGTGGCTCACCTCGGGTGCGCCCAGGTCCCGGCGCAGCGTCCGGTCCGTCGCGATGAGGTCTCCGGGCAGGGGGCTGAGGGCGGCCGGATCGTCCTGCCATCGGGGGGGGTGCGCAAGCAGCGCGATAGCCGCCAGCACCAGGATCCCCGCGAGGACCGGAAGCGGTGCCGACGGAACGGCGCGCCGGGTACTGCGGGGTTGGTGAGGCGAGATTCCCTCGGGCACCCAGTACGGGAGCACGTAGCGGGTGCAGGCCGCTGCGGCGAGCAGCCCGGTGATGGCGAAGGTACCCAGCTCGGCCAGCCCCGGAAGCTCGCTGCCCAGCATGGCCGTGTATCCGGCGGCGCTGGTCACTACGCCGAGCCGAAGCGTCGGCCAGATCCGGCGCATCGTCGGCAACGCCCGGGCGCCCGCATCAAGATGACTGAACAGATGGATGGGATAGTCGATGGCCACCCCCAGCAGGGTTGTCCCGAAAGCCAGGGCAATGCCGTGGATCCCGTCGAACAGCAGGCCCGTGACGGACACCGCAGCGACGATGGCCGTTACCAGCGGCAGGGTGCTCAGCAGCAGGAGCCGCACGGATCGGTAGGCCCACAGGAGGATCAGCACCACCACCAGCGAGGCGGCGATGCTCATCCGGCTTACCTCGCGGCGGATGATGGTCCGCGACTGGGCGGCGAGCACGCCGGCGCCGCTGACTACCATGCTGAGGCCCGGGTGGTGAAGGCCGGCGAAGGTCTGCCGAACTTCGGCGAGCATCCGGGCCTGTTGCTCCGGATCGAGTCCGCCGTCGCGGGCCTCGGCGAGCAGCAGGGCGCGGGTGCCGCCGGCAGAGAACCACACCCCGTGCCGCAGGGCGGGAGAGGTGATCGGGCGCCATGCCCGGAGCACGGCGAGCATCTCCCCCGTGGGGTCCCTCGCCAGCCAGCGCTTATCGAACAGGGAAACCGGGGCGCGCAGCTCGCGCAGGCGATCTTCGAGGGCCTCGCGCAGCCGGTCGGGAGAGAAACTTCCGGGGCCAAGCGACGGACTCAGCAGGTAACGGTGGGTGAACAGCCACCGGGTGTCCTGGTCGGTCAACGCCCCCGCACCGTTGGCCACGCGAACGAAGCGTCCGGTGCCGCGAAGTCGGGCCGCCAGGGCACGGCTGGCGTCGGCCAGCGTCTGCGCCGGGCCGCCTTCCAGAGCGATGAGCACCACGCGGTTGCCCGGCCCGGTGCGCAGCTCGTCGAGCAGCTGCTGCGCACCGCCGTTGGCGTCCTGGGGCAGGAACAGGCTCAGATCCGTCACCATGGGCGTTTGCACCAGGGCGATCCAGAGCCCCACAACCATTAGCGCGAGCCACAGTAGCGAGGGCAGGAGCGCGCGGCTAGCCCGCATGTCTCACTGTCATTGCCATGTCAGTTACCTCCGCCGGCCCGGTGAGATGGGCGGGCTGTCACCGCCTTCCCGCAGCCGCATCACGGTCGTGTCGCCATCGCGTGCCACGGTCTCGATCCGCCGGATCCGGCCGCCTTCTCCCTCGATGAGGATCTGCCTCACCTTCGATGCCATCTCCGCAAGACGTGGGGTGAGGATCAGCCGCCAGTGGGCCTCGTAGCCTTCGAGGGCGGTCTGGTAGTAGCGCTGCAGCGTGGGGAGGTCGCCGGTCAGCGTCGCCCGGAACGATTCGATGAAAGCCTGCAGCGACGGATAGTCGCTGAGCTGCACCGTATGCAGCCCGTTGCGCGTTTCGATTCGCAGCTGGTCGCCGTGGACCCGGTAGCTCTGTGCGTCCGGGCCCGCGACGGTCCTCTCCAGGAAATCCGGGGGGACGAACCGCAACTCGCCCCGCGTGATCAGCGGAATATCCAGTACGGCCAGCCGCTTCTCCTCCGTATACTGCACCACCGCAGGCCCCCCGGCGGCCAGGGTTCGCATCAGCTGTTCGAGCCCCCATTGGGCCCCCGAGGCGGGCGCGGTCAGCAGCAGGAGCAGCCAGAGCCAGCACTCCGTAAGTCTAGGTTTGCGCCTCATCCCAGTAATCGTAGAAGTTGAACCAGTTGTAAGGGGCCTTGCGGGCATAGTGTTCGAGGCGATCCACGTAGCGCTGGGTCCACAGGCGTACACCAGCCTCACGCTCGCGGCGGTTGAAGGCGACCGATGCGGCCAGCGGCTCGAAATGTACCTCGTATCGGTTCCCGCCCAGGTACAGGCCGAAGAAGAGTACGACCGGCACCTTGAGCGCATTGGCGATCAGCATCGGCCCGGCAGGAAAGGCGACCTCGGTGCCGAGAAAGCGGCAGCGGGTGGCTCGGTCGTTCTCGGCGACTCTGTCGCCGAGCAGTCCGATGGCGCACCCCTGCCGCACGGCTTCGCCGACCTGTAGCAGTGCACCTTCGCTGCCCAGGTCGATTACGCTGGCCGCGACGCTCGGGTTGAGGGAGTCAAGCAGCCGGGTGATGACGGGATTGTGTTCCCGGTACATCAGGATCTTGAGAGGTACTCTGCGCCTGCTGAGGGCGAGCGCGCGCAGTACCTCGAAGCTGCCCAGATGCGAGCCCAGCAGCAGGCAGCCGCGCCCTCCGTCGAGCTGTTGCAGCAGCGCCTGCTCGCCGTGAATCCGGATGTCGAACACATCGAAGCGGCCGGCCAGGAGATAGACCCGGTCGAGGATGGTGCTGGCGAAGCAGTGGATATGGCGGACCCGGTCGCTGATCCGCGGGTGACGCCCCAGGACGCGCCGGAGGTAGCGGTCCGAGGCCTGCCGTTGGCTCCGTGCTGTTGCCAGGAAATACAGGGTGATGGGGTAGAGAAGCAGCCTGGTGAGCCGCCGTCCGATGGACAAGGCAAGCCGGAATATCAGGTGAATGGCGAAGGCGCTCCCGCGCTCGCTCTCCTTGATCCAGTGGTGGCTCATGCTTCGCCGTCGGCTTCGGCCAGCATCCGCCCCCGGGCAATGGTTCGCCCCGACTGCAGGCAGGTGAAGCTGATTCCCTCGTGCTTGTTGCCTTCCAGGCGGATGGTGAAGGTCACGCCTGGCAGCAGGGGGGCGGCGAACTTGGCGGTCGAAATGCCGGTCAATCGAAATCCACCGAGCCAGCGGCAGGCAGCTTGGTGAATCTCGTCGAGCAAGAGCACTCCCGGCACCACGGGATGGCCGGGAAAATGGCCTGCCAGAGCAGGATGTCCGGCGGAGATGGAGTGCTCGCTCTCTTGGATCATGTGGATCATGGTCAACCGCGCAGGCGGTTCAGCAGGGCGAGCAGCGCGGTGCGCGGGAGCTTTCCGCTCTCGTTGCGCGGCAGCGCGTCCACATAGCGAATCCGACGGGGCAGGAAGGCGGGGTCCAGACGGCCGGCAAGAGCATCGAGCAGGGCCTGCTCGCCAAGCCCCGGCGCGACGACCAGCGCCGTGAGTCGGGCGACGTGTTCCTCGTGCCCGCTGTCGTCAAACACGAAGACGCCGTCCCTGACGCCTTCGATCTCGTTGAGCTTGTGATTGAGGTCACCGAGGGAAGCGCGTTTTCCTGCGATATTGATCAGGTCCGCGTTGCGCCCGTTCAGGACGAAGCTGTGGGCGCTACGGATCTCGATGCGGTCGTTCAAAATCACGGCTTCGGGCAGGTGGTCGCCGCTGAGCAGGGTGCCCCGCTCGGATTCCTCCAGGCGCAGACCGTCGTACAGTCGCCACGGACCGTCTTCCACCGTGCGCCGGCTGGCGAGGGAGCCTGCCTCCGTGCAGCCGTAGATCTCCAGGACGGGACAGCCGAAGGCCGACTCGGCCTTGCGCGCCATCGCGGCGGACAGGGGAGCGGTGGCGGAGATGATGAAGCGGGTCGGTGGCCAGGCCAGATCGGCCTCGACACACGCCTTGAGATGGATCGGGGTCGTTACCAGGATGCGCGGTGTCGGGACCTCTCCCAGCGCCTCGCGGATATCCAGGGGAAAGAAGGGACGGCCACCGTGACTGATAGCGCCGCTGACCAGAGGCAGCAGTACGGAGATCTCCAGGCCGTACATGTGCTGAGGCGGAACTGTTGCGACGATCGTGGTGCCGGCATCAATCGCGAAACGCTTCCGGGCGAGCTCGGCACCGGCGAGCAGATCGGCCCAGCGCTTGGGATTGGGCTGCGCCTTGCCGGTGCTGCCCGAGGTGAAGGCGATGGCGGCGAGGTGATCACCGTCTACGGCAGCCACGCCCGGCTCGGCGGCCGAAGGCACCTCGATTTCGACCACGTGCTGCGCCAGTCCCGGAGCGTCCAGAGGCTGATCGGTCAGCACATAGCAGTCGGAATAGTCGGCCGCGATGGCCGCCACCACGAGGGGGGCACGGTTCGGGGGCAGCAGATTGGTCTGGCCCCGCTGAATTGCAGCGGCGAAGGCCACCATGAATGGATACCGCTGCGCGCACAGATTCAGGGCGTAGCGGCGCTCAGGGAGCGTGGCGGCGACCTGCGCCACATGGCCCAGAAAGCCTTCGTCAGTGATGTCGTGCCCGTGCCACCGCGCCAGTTTCCGCCTCGGGGAGCCGAACGGTAGCGGTGGAATCCTGCCGCGGTCCATGGCTTATGCGATCAGCTTGCGGAAGTCGACATTGAGCAGGCGGTGCACGAAGGTGATGAATCGGGGATGCTCCAGGTGGCTGAGTACATGCAGTCGGACAGCGTATTCGAGGACGAAGAACAGCACGACGAACACATAGTTGAGAAGCTGCGTGAACAGCGACCAGATCTGCGGGCTGGCAAGCAGCGCCAGGAAGACGGACTCCATGGCCATGACCGCGAAGAAGATCACCCAGGCCTGGGTCGCGCGCAAGGTGTAGTGCCGGGTCTTGGCATCGAGCGTGCCGCGCCAGATGGCGGCGAATCGGGATATCATCGGAACCGACCCTTGCCTCAGGGTGCGCGCAAACACGATCATCAGGACGGCGTTGATGAGGATCGGCGGCAAGCTAAGCAGCCACCGCTCATTGCCGTAGGCCAACAGGAGTATCGCGCCCGATAGCAGTGCGAGCCACCATCCGGCCAGAGCACCCCTGCGTGCCCGGACCGCGGCGACCAGAAACCAGGCCACGATGACCAGCAGCATCACCGCCGCCAAGCCGTGGATGGTTCCCAGAACCTCGAAGTGAAC
>CAYWTP010000197.1:0-6787 GCA_964461215.1 uncultured Ectothiorhodospiraceae bacterium
AGCTTGTCGGCCATTACTGGTCTCCACGGCGCGCAAATGTGCGCCGATTATAGCCTGAATCTTCGCGAGCAAGCTCGCTCCTACCCGGGGAAGCGGCCTGCCCAATCCCTTGCGAACTGCCAGGCCGAGCGCCCGCTGCGTGAGCCCCGGGCCAGAGCCCAGCGCAAGGCTTCCTCGCGCACGGCTTCTGCATCGACGACCGGACAGCCCAGACGTTCCAGCCAGCCGAAGACGATCGCGAGGTAGGTTTCCTGGTCGAAGGGATAGAAGGACAGCCACAGGCCGAAGCGCTCCGAGAGCGAGATCTTCTCCTCAACCGCCTCGCCGTGGTGGATCTCGCCATCCACGCTGCGGGCCTCCAGATTCTCGCGCATGTACTCCGGCAGCAGGTGGCGGCGGTTAGAGGTGGCATAGATCAGTGCGTTGTCCGGCACCGCAGACAGCGAGCCGTCCAGTACGGCTTTGAGTGCCTTGTAGCTAGGATCGCCGGACTCGAACGACAAGTCGTCGCAGAACAGAACGAAGCGTTCCGGACGCTGATACAGGCGCTCCACGATGTCGGGGAGATCCACCAGATCGTACTTGTCCACTTCGATCACCCGCAGCCCCCGAGCGGCATAGGTATTGAGCAAGGCCTTGACCAGGGAGGACTTTCCGGTACCCCGCGAGCCCCACAGCAGGACGTTGTTGGCCGGCCTGCCACCCAGGAACTGCCGCGTGTTTCGCACCAGCTCGGCCTTCTGGGCGTCAATGCCGCCCAAGTCCTCCAGGCGGATGGCATGGGGATGAAGGAGCGGGTGCAAGGATCCCCCATCCCGGTCCTTGCGCCAGCGAAAGGCGAGCGCGGCATCCCAGTCGACCGGGCGAGCCGCGACGGGTACCAGCCGCTCCACGTGGGCCAACAGGCTGTCCACCCGCGCCAGCAGATCTTCCAAGGTGCGCTCCACGCCGCTCATGGGAGGAGGCTCCGCGCTCTGCGCATCGCGCGAGGCTGCAGGTTAGAGAAGGTCAAGCCCCCCTCCATCCAATGAATTCTTCCCTCTGAGAAGAAATTGGCCACGGAACCCACGGAAGGGATAAGAAGGTTAGGAGTGAGGTGTTAGGGGTAAGGGGCACTACACCCCACTCTTCACACCAAACCACAGGCCGGTAGCCCGGATGCAGCGAAGCGGAATCCGGGAACGTGGCAAGTCCAACGTCGCGGCCCAACCCGGATTGCATTCCGATTCATTTTCTGAGGATGCCGGCCTGAAGGCCGGCCTACAGCTCTGTCCTCACGCCTCACCTCTCCTCCCCTTGTGTCCTTTGCGCCTTCGTGGTGAGTTCTTTGCTCTTCACTCCTTACAATCCCCTTTCGCCAGCAAGCTGGCTCCTATCTTCTAGTCGAGGTACTCCGAGACAACCACCCGGTTGCGGCCTTCGCGCTTGCCGGCGTACAGGGCCGCGTCGGCCATCTCGAGGAAATGCTTAGGCGACATATCCCGATCCGGTATCAGCGTAGCAACGCCCACCGTGGTCGTGACCATAGAGCCGACGTCAGAGGCGGCGTGAGGCATGGCCAGGTCTTCCACCGCGCGCCGGATCTTCTCAGCCATCGAACGGGCGTCCTCGGCGTCGGCACGTGGCAGCAGCACCACGAACTCCTCCCCGCCATAACGGGCCGCCAGATCGCCGGGCCGCCGGCAATGCTGCTCCAGCACCGCGCCCACCCGCTTCAGGCACTCGTCGCCCGCGGTATGCCCGTAGTGGTCGTTGTATGCCTTGAAGAAATCCAGATCGCACATGATCAGCGAAATACTGTAATGCCCGCGCATTGCCCGCGACCACTCACGTTCGAACGCCTCATCAAAACGCCGGCGATTGCCGATGCCCGTGAGCGCGTCTTCTGCCGAAAGCTGGCGAAGCTGCCGGGCCAGGCCCTGCGACTGCTCCATCGCCCGCCGCAGCTCCCGCTCCACCCGCTTGCGCTCCTCAATGTCCGCCTTCAGGCGCTCATTCAGCGATTCGGCCCGGTCCTTCTCCCGGTCCAGATAAGCGATCAGCCGATCGTTCTCGAACTGCAGCTCCAAAGCGCGAACCAGTGACTTGTGCACACGCCAGGAGCTTATCCAGACGAACGCCAGGAAGATCAAGATGACCGAGCCAACCGTCACGTGGAACTGATCACCGCGGCTCAGAAAATACAGCGTGGGTGGTATGAGAGCCGGCACCGAGAACGCGATGAATGCCGCCGGCACGACCGAATAGGTAGCCACCGTGGCACCGGTCATGCCTCCGACCCAAAGCAGGTAGAAGCTCTCGTAGACGGGGGAATCCGGAGGCACCAGAATGAAGGATCAGGCGCCCCATACCAGACCGGAGGCAGCCGTACCAACCACAAACCATCCGCCCCATACATTGGCGCGAGCGACCTGCGCCGGCGATCTTCGATAGCTCAATGTTACGAAGAAGCGGGCGAGAGTGATCCCCACGGCGACCGCCAGCCATGAAAACAGGACGTGCGGCGACGTCGCGCCCCAGAACACCAGCACGAGGGTCACCGCTGCCACCAGCGAGCCGCCCAGGCTCGTCAGCGATTGATCGTAGAGCAGCTGTACCTGACGCGCCCGCAGGGCGGCGCCGGAATCGGCGTCCAACGGATGTTCGGCCACAGCTTCGCTCAGCATGACCTCCGAGCTTGCACTCACGCATCCCTCCACGGTCGCGGGTTGTCGCCACGCGAGGATTGAAGTATAGACGACATTGGAAGAGGCTCTCCCCCGAGACTGCACCATGAACAAGACTGCAAGGACTATCCCCTTGGCCGCCTTCAGCGCGAAGGTCGTCCATCGCACACGAGCCATCAAGGACTCCAGGGGGCGAGCGTGCAGGATCGCACCTCAGCCGATCGGCCGGATGTAGCCTGTGGTACGGCTGGTTCTACTGGTGGCCGCTGCGATCGCCGTTATCCTGGCCTTGGACTGGTTCGTCAAGACCCCGCCGCGGGACGTGGTGCGTACCCTGCGCCGGGCCGCCCTCACCGCTGCCATTGCGCTGGTGGTCCTGCTGGCCGTAACGGGGCGGTTGCCCTGGCTGTTCGCGGCACTGGCCGCTGCCGTACCCGTCGCGTTGCGTGCGTGGCGCCTGCTCGCCCTGGCACCGCTGTTACGCAAGCTCTTCCGTGGCAACGCGCCGGGTGCCACGGGCTCGGGGCCGGCCTCGGAAAGAGCTTCCCGCATTTCGACCCGGTTCCTGAGCCTGAGCCTGGACCACGTCAATGGTGTCGTAGCAGGGACAGTGCGGGAAGGGAGATATCAGGGCCGGACCCTGGCCAGCATGGCCCCGGAAGAGCTCATGGATCTGCTGGCCATCTGTCGTGCCGAGGATCCCCGGTCCGCAGCGGTTCTGAAGACCTGGCTTGACCGCACGCACGGCGCGGCTTGGCACGCGTGGAACGGGCCCGGCGCAGGCTCCGGCGAGCGTCCGGCCGGCGGTGGACCCATTACCCGCGAAGAGGCCCTCGCGGTGCTGGGCCTGCAGCCGGGCGCGACAGTACAACAGGTTCGCGAGGCGCACCGCCGCCTGATGCAGAAGCTCCACCCCGACCGTGGCGGCTCAAACTACCTCGCCTCCAAGATCAATCAGGCGAAGGATTTTCTCGTAAGAGGTAAGGAGTGAGGAGTTAGGAGCTAGGGGTGAGGGCGGGCTCGGCGCCTGCTCCCGGCAGTGCCCTACCTCCCGCATCCATGCAGTCGTATGGCCGCCAGCCTGAGGGACAAGGTTCAAGATGCAAGGTACAAGGACATATAGGCCGCGAAGAATTCATTAGCCACGGAACTGCACGGAACAAGACCTGATAGCCGGACACGACATCAATCGTGGCGCTTACGGCGCGCATCTCGTCTTCCTATCCCTTCCGTGGGTTCCGTGGCCAAATCTTCACGATCCTGCACCTCACTCCTCACCTTCACCCTTCACCCAGCTTCTTCAGCGTGGCCTCCGCGTCGTCCATTCCCGGGAACTTCTGGCCCGAGGCCATCGCCTTCTCCAGGTGGGTCCGCGCACTGACCTTGTCACCCTTGGCGTAATAAACCATGCCCAGGTGATACTGCATCTCCGGGGCCGTCGGCGCCTTGGCCACGGCCTTCTCCAGGCTGGCTATTGCCTTATCCAGATCCCCCGTGCGGTAGCGGACCCACCCGACCGTGTCGAGGAATGCAGCGTTGTCGGCGCCTTCCAGCCGCTTAACCAGCTCTGCGGCCTTATCCAGACTACCTTGATCACCTTTGTGGCTTACGAGAAGCATCGCCAGGTTGTTGGCCACCGCGAGCTGGGCCGGATCCTTATCCAAAACCTTCTGGTACTCGCTAATAGCCTCGTCGTAGCGCCCCAGGGCCTCGTAGGTCACCGCGAGCCCGAACATCAACGCCACATTGTCCGGATTTGCCTTCAGACCATTCTGGTAGGCCTGAACCGCGCCCGCGCTGTCCCCCTGCGCCTGCCGTGCAAGCGCCAGGTTGCGGTACACCGTGAGCATGGACGGCTGGATCTCAATGACCTTCTCGAAGGCCGCAACCGCTTCCGGGAACTGCCTCTTGAGCAGCAGCACCTCACCCTTCAGGTTGTAGGCCACGAAGTTCTTGGGACTCTGCTCGATGACCTGATTCAGCCGCGCCAACGCCTTGTCCGGCTCCTTCTGGGCCAGGTAGCTCCGAACCAGCGCGGACAGAGGCTCCACCGCATTGGGCGATTTCTGCAGCGCGGCATCGAACTCTTGCTCGCTTCGCCCCAGCTCCTTCTTTCCCTGATCCGCCAGGCCCGAGAGATAGTAGCCCATCGCCTGATCCGGAAATGCCGTCTTTAGCTTGACCGCCGTGTCCAGAGCCGCGTCCCACTGGCCCTGAGTCAACTGCAGCTTCGCCAGCGCGGCCAGCACGCCGGCGTTTCTTGGCGAGAGCTTCACCGCCTCCTTCAACTGCTCGATGGCGTCGTCGGCCTTGCCGGTCTGCGCCAGGTACTGGGCCAGCTCCAGACGCGATTGAAGGTTCTGGGCATTCTCGTCCACCGCCTTCTGCAGGTACTCCTTGGCCAGGTCCGGCTCGTTGTTCATCTGGTGAGCCTTCGCGAGCAGACTTAGCAGCTTGGGGGAGGTGGGCTGGTCCTTGAGCACCGAGCGGAAATCGGCGATGGCGCTCAAGGCATCCTTCTTCGTCAGTGCCAGCTCGCCCCTGAGGATCAGGGCATCGTTGTCCCCGGGGTTCTCCTTGAGGACCTCGGCGATGAGCTTCTCCGCTTCCGGCGTCTTCTTCTCCCTGGCCAGCAGCAGCGCCAGCTTCGTTCGTGCCGATAGCCCATGGACCCCGGTCCCATCCTTGTCGATTATCTTCTGGTAAACATCCTGGGCCTTCTCGTTCTGCCCCAATCCCTCGTAGAACTTGGCCAGACCAAAACGCAGCTCGTAGCTCTCGGGTGATTCCTCGACGAACCTCTTCAGCTCCTCTTCCGCCCGCTCCTTATCCCCGGCCTGATTCGCCAGAAACTGCACCAACGCAAGCTTCGCCGTCACGTTCTCGGGATCGTGCGCGATGGCTTCGCGCAGCACCTTCTCGGCCTCGTCCGTCCGCTTGAGGCTCGCGTAAAAGGCAGCGAGCCGGATCCGGTTTCGGACCTCGTCCGGCTGCAACCGAATGATCTCCTGCAGTTGCTTGGCCGCCTTGTCGGGGTCGCCCTGCCTGCCGTAAACGCTCGCCAGCGCCACGCGCAGCGCAACGTTGTCCGGATGCGCATCCACCCCTTTCTCCAGCAGCCCGGCGGCCTTGACCAGATCGCCGGCTTTCACCGACAACGACGACATCAAGGCCAGCGCCTGGGAATTGGTAGGATCCTTCTCCAACACCAGGTTCGCATCCTGGACCGCACCATCCGTGTCTCCGCTCCGGGCTTTCAGGCCTCCCCTGATGACCAGCGCATCGGCATTCGTGGGATCCTTCTCCAGAACCGCGTCCACCATCTGCTTGGCCAGATCGGTCGCGTTGCCGAGCATGTAGATCTGAGCCAGGCGTACTCGCGCATCGATGTGCCCCGGATCCAGCTCGATTACGCCGCGATACTGTGCAACGGCCGCACGCCAGTCCTGGAGCTTCTCCATGGTCTGTGCCAGGGCATAGCGGGCCGCCACGTCCTTGGGATCGATCTGCAGCACGTTCTTGAATTCGATCCGCGCCTTTTCGTAGCTGCCCTCCGAATACAGAGACTGCGCCTTCTTCATGTGCTCAGCCTTGCGCTCTTCGGCCCCCCCGCACGCAACGAGGGCGACAGCCGCCAAACACAGAATGAGATTACGCAATACCATTTTCATTACGTTCATTAGCCTCTTCCGATGCAATTTCAAACTTCACCCCGCGCCCACGCGCGAAAGCCGTTCAAACCCTGTCTTCCCGCCAAGACGCCAAGGCGCAGAGATGATGCCGAAGAACAAAGACCGTTGAACAGCCTTCATCTTCACCTCTCCCCTTGGCGCCTCTGCGCTCTCTGCGCGAAAGCTCTTAGACCTCGTCTCCCGCAGAGACGCCAAGGCGCAGAGGGTAAAGCCAAAGAGCAGACATTCCAAATGTCTACTTCTCTCCTCCTGCTTTCTCAGCGCCTTTGCGCCTTCGCGGGAAAATTCTTAGATCTCGTCTCCCGCAGAGACGCAAAGACGCAGAGAACTAACAAAGAAGCCTAAACCCAAACACAACCCGCTCTTGCCTCTTTCCTTGGCGACTTTGCGCTCTCTGCGCGAAAACCCTTAGACCTCTTCTCCCGCAGA
>CAYWTP010000198.1:0-6726 GCA_964461215.1 uncultured Ectothiorhodospiraceae bacterium
GCGTGTCCTGCGGGCCTCACATGGACGGCACGGCCTAAAGATCCTACGTATGTGCGGCCTCTAGGTACAATGCCGAGCCGCTTCCCGCAGAACCGCCGGCACGGCCGCTGGGCTCAATGGATGTGGCCGGAACCCTTGATCTCGTGGGCTAGCTTGTTCACCCGCTTCGCCATCTCGTTGTACTCGTTCTTGTACTTCTCCAGGAACGTACCGTTTTCCGGGGTGTAAAAATCCTTCGGGTCGAGCCCCTCCTTGTGCTCGAGGTCCACGAACTGCTGCTGCATCTCCAGCATCTTCTGGATCAGCTCGTTCTTCTCCTTGATAAGGGCCTCTACGTCGCTCATGGTTGCGCCTCCGCAGTCGAAATACAATACGCCGGGTCAACGAAGCACGATACACTAATGTACGCCGGCATTCCATCAAAAAACCTCCGCGAGAGATAATTTCCCCTTATAGCAAGCTGCTTCCGCAGAGCCCGCCTGGGGTGGAATATTTCCCCGCTGGTTTGCGTCATTTATACGTGGAAAGGTTAATCGGCGGCGGGAGCCCGATGGTCCCGATGCCGCAGGACGGTCAGTGTCCAGAGGATGATTCCGTTTCGTGGTCGGGAACAGCGCGCCCAGCCCTGAGCATCTCAACGCCTTCGTCGATGGCGAGTTGGCCAAGGAAGAGCGCGCCACCCTGGTGGCACTGCTGGCCACGAACGGTGCGCTGCGGGAGGCCGTCTGCGCAATCTACCGCCTCCACGACCTGGTCACCGTGGCCTACAAGCGCGTGCCGGCCCGCCCTCCGCGCAGGGGCAGATCGAGGCGGCGAGAATGATTGAAGACGCTGCCCCGCTGCGACGGCTGCCGCCCGGCAACGTGCAACCCCATCCCTCTCCTCTGTGTGTTTAGCCCGCCTCCGGCGGGCTCTTTTTTTGCCCGGCTCCCACTCAGCCAAGATGGCAAACCAGCGCTAGGCGCGGATATATACCCAGCCCTTGCGCAGCCGGGACACGATGGCGTCCAGGGCCTCCGGCACGACCTTGACATCGGGAATCAGATGCACGTCGACACCCTTGGTTCGCATGCGGTCAATGGCGCGGCGACAGGCCAGAAACGCGATGTTGTCATAGCGCTTGGTCATGGCCTCGATGCGGGCCGCATAGGGCGAATACCCGGCCCGTAGGAGGTTGATACCCTCCGCGTTGGCGATGACTTCCAGACGAACCTTCCTATGCGAGCTGCTGTAGGTCTTGAGCAAGTCCTCTGCGTCGTCCAGGGCCGCATTAACCCGCGCCGGATCATCGGTCGCGATGTGCAGCACCACGTGGGTCCCGTCGGCCTGGGCCGGACTGGCCTGGGCTATCTGGCGAAGACTACGCGCTGCATCACCCATTAGCCGGCCATGGGCCAGCCAGCCTACACTCAAGCCAATCCCCAGCAGCGCCGCCGCGGCCGCGGCCGTCATCAAATGGCGTCCGATCAGACCGGTCCGGGGACGCCTGGGAGCCGGCATGGGAACGTCCTGATAGGCCAGCTCCACCATCTCCTTAAGATGACGCAGCTCGCAGGTGCTCGCAGCCATGGCCTCGTCGGCCTGGGAATCGGCGATCACTTCGGCCCGCTCGTCGCTGTGGAGCTGACCGTCGACAAAGGCGTTGAGCCGTTCATCCATCGCGGTATGGTCGGTGCTCATTTGACTCTCCGCAGCTTCGCTGGTTGCTCGTCCTTACCGTTCTGGGCGGTCCCGGGGGCTAGCAGATGCTGCTTCAACGCCGCCCGTGCCCGACTGATGCGGCTCATGACGGTACCCACCGGAATCCCCAGCACTTCAGCAACTTCCGCGTAGGTCATGTCCTCCAGGTCCACGAGCGTGAGCACCTGGCGCTGCCCCATAGGCAAGCGCTCCACCGCAGCGCGGACGCTGGTCACGATCTGTTGCCGGCCGTAGAGGTGTTCCGGAGTGGTGCGCTCCACCAGCGCCACGGAGTCCACATCCGTGACGTCCCGGACCGCGCGCAGGTAGTCCCGCCAGCAGTTCGCCAGGATCTTGCACAGCCATCGGTCCACCATATCGGTCTCGCGCAACTGATCGGCCTTGCGCAGCGCCTTTGACAGCGTGTCCTGCACCAGGTCGTCGGCAAGATGGGCATCGTGGCACCAGGAATAAGCCAGCCGGTACAGCCGTTCGCGATTCTGGCGCAGCTCGCTCCGAAACTTGGGCGAGTGCCATATGGTTTTGAAAATCTTCATTGTATGTCTTCCACGCACTCCTCCAATCCATGGAAATAGACGGACTAGGGCGCAATTCTATTCCATTTCGCGGCCCTTGGACCCGCCGAAGTCCGGTGGGGGAATAACGCCGTTGTCTTCGCCGTCTGTTACTCCTGACCAAGGACGCTACGACCAGATGACGACAAACCCAGCCCGATGGAGGCGATCTCTCGTGACTAAGACCCGTTCTAAACGCAACGCCGCCGTAGTAGCCGCCTGCCTGGCAAACGCTGCACTGGCGGCTCCGGCCCATGCCGCCAACTGGCTGATGCTGCAAGGCACCGAAAATCCCAAGGCCCCTGCTTACAAGCTATGGGGCTTCATCCAGCCATCCTGGACTCAGAATTACGGTGATGCCATGCAGGGGCTCGTTAATCCACCAAATGGTGCCAATTCCGCGAACAACGGAAAGTACGTAGCTAATAATCTGGTGGCGCCCGAGCTGGAAAAGCGCTCCCAGATGCACCTGCGCCGAGCCCGCGCCGGGGTGCGGGGGCGGATCACCGACGACATCAACTACTTCTTCCTGGCCGAGTTCGCGAACAACAACATCACCTTCGACCCGTTCGGCGACCGGGCACGCGTGGTGGGTCTCACCGATGTCAGCGTAACCTTCAACCAGATCAAGGGAGCGCGCGTACGCGCCGGCCTGTTCAAGAATCCAGGCTCCGAGGAGCTGCTGCAGGCTATTCACACCTTCGATTACATCGACTTCACGGACTTCACCGCACGGGACAATCTGGAGCGCTTCGCCACCGGCGGGGTGGAGCCAGCCGGCTCGCCCAAGGCCGGTCCCGCCGCCAACGGCAACCTTGGCACCCCCACCACCGTGGCTTATGGCTTCAGTGCCGGCCGTGACTGGGGCCTGCAGGTGTTCGACAGCTTCAAACGCAGCAAGTGGGATCTGTCCTACGCCGTCAAGCTGGGCCGCGGCGAAGGTATCGCCAGCAACGACCACAATTTCAATCCGGAATGGTACTTCTACGGCTCGGCCGAGTACGCTCTGCCCGGCGGTAAAGGGCCCATGAAGAACGGCGTGAAGCTCTACGCCTGGCATCAGCAGGGCAAGCGGGAATTCAGGACCGACCCAACGGCAACGGAGTATCAGCGCATCCGCCAGGGAATAGGCTTCAAGGCCCTAGGCAATCTCTTCGGATCCGCATACAAGCACCGCATCTCCGGCGAGTTCATGCTCGCCAACGGCATGGTATTCGTCGCGCCCGCGGGGAATGTCAAAGGCGGTAGGCTGCAATATGCGGCTGACAAAGGCAACAAGGCCCGCGGCTGGTACCTGGACTACGGCCTTTACCTCAACCCCAAGTGGGAGCTCGACATCCGCTACGACCGCAACGATCTTCTCTACGAGACCTCGGCCAAGGTCAATCCGGGCAGCGAGCGCAAGATCGAGGGAACCACGCTCGGGGCAAGCTATCACTTCAACCCCAAGACGCGCCTCACGGTCAACTACACCTTCCGCCAGGCCGAAGCCCCCACGCCCTATTCGGCCGGCGGCAACTTTCCCGGCACGGCGGTCGCCGACCGGATCACCGGCAACTCACGCATCGTCACCGGCAGCCTCGGTGATCGGCTGGCGGTGCAGTTGACCATGCTGTTCTGACTTTCCCAATCCCGTCCATCCTTAGGAGATTACACGTGAACAATGCTCTCAACACACTGATGAAGTCCACCGTCCTCCTGCTGGCCGCCGCCATGCTGGGCATAGCCACACAGGCTTCGGCTGACGAGCCCCACAAGCTGGTGATCCAGGTCAGCACGGCCGATCCGGCGGTCCAGTCGCTTGCCCTGAACAACGCCGTGAACGTGCAGAAGGAGCTGGGGATGGACAACGTCGTCATCGAGGTAGTGGCCTTTGGACCTGGCCTGAGCCTGCTGACCAAGGCGAGCACCGAGGCCACCCGGGTGAAGAGCCTGGCGATGCAGGACATCACGTTCAGCGCCTGCCACAATACCATGAAGGCAATCGCCAGAAAGACCGGCAAGGAGCCGGTGCTCCTGGACGGTGTGAGAGTGGTGCCCGCCGGCGTCATCCGCATTATGGAGCTGCAGGAGCAGGGCTACGCGTACCTGCGGCCCTGAGCGGCGACTGGCTGACCCGGTGCCGCCGGTTCGCACGGGACAGCTGCTTTCACCACCGCATCCTGCGGCCGAGGGCGTGCCGCGCGCCGCCGACGCCGTAACCGCAAATTAACGCCTCGGGGCGGGGCCGGTCAGCTCGACGGCCCCAAGCCCCTGCCGGGGCTCGGCTGCGGCCCGAACGCCTTCGGCGGTGATGGAATCCAAAGCCGGCTCACCTCCCCGACACTCATTTCCACGCATCTTTCCACGCGTCGCGCCAACCCCGGGTCGGCGCGATGAGGGGGCCGCGTGTCGGGATTTCTTACAAACGCAAAATATCGAGAATAATATTCATTTTCAACTAGATATGGCTCTTCTCTCATGCAGGGAAGCCATAAATCCCGCCTATCCATGTCGGAAATTATTACACTTGTTAAGCCCGCATTAACGCCGGGGACCATAACGACCTGAATCTAGGCCGAAAACGAATCTCGGCATAGAGCTTGCTTGAAAAAAATTCCAGTCTGTTCGCGCGGCGCCGAGGAGCATCCTGCGAATGTGACTGAATCTTCCCCGCTGGAGCCGGGCCGGCCGCCGGGTGTCGGACTGCCGAATTGGCTCCGCAGGAGGGCTCGGACAATGAGGCAATATCTTCGATTCACGCTGTTCTGGCTGGGACTGCTGCACGGGACGGGCACGATGGCGGCCGCGCTGGACCTGGCCGCTGCTGATGCGGGTTTCATCACGGCCGAAGGCGGTTCTTCAAAGTTCGACAGCTTGATCCCACCCGACACGACAGCGGCAACCTACAACTATTCCGTCGGCTGGGAGGCACACTACGACGGCGGGGGCATTAAGCCCACCGTGCCGCTGAAGTTCATGGAGAAGAAGAACTACTTCGTGTTCGATCTTTCCGCAATCTCCGGCACGGTTACTTCTGCGGTGCTCGAGCTTCCCTTTCCGTCGGGAGGATACGACAGCGCGGACGCCACCGAAACGTTCGTGCTCTCGGCCACGCCTCTGACAGCCGCCGAACTCGCCGGGCTCAAGACGGCGCCTACGGTGCCCGCGCCATCTTTCCCGTTCTTCGACATCGACCCGGGCGTGATCGGCGGTACGGCCGCACTGTTCGCGGCGCTCACGGCCAAATACGACGACTTTGGCGAGGTGCTCGGCACCACGACACGCGCGGCGACCGATCTTACGGATCCGCTTGCGATCACGCTCACGGCTGCGGGTCTTGCCTATCTGAACGGACACGCGGGAGGCGAGGTAGTGCTCGGCGGGCGACTGACTTCGCTCTCCCATGTAGACGGACACACCGAAGAGCTGTTCGGGGGGACGGCGCCCTGGCTGGACCCCAGTTCGCCGACGTTCGTCCCCACCGGTCCACCTACCCTGTCACTGGAAATCTCCGCGGTACCGCTTCCCGGGGCCTTGCCGCTGCTCGGCTCATCGCTGCTCGGTCTGGGCATGCTAGGTCGCAGACGGCGGCGACGGACCGGCGTCTTGTCCGGCGAGCGCTGCTAGCACCGCGCACGTCACACCGGGGGCAAGAGCGAGGTAGATCCCCTGCACGGCCACGGGTCCTTGCAACCAATTGCTCAGCAGCGACATGAATCTGGCCGGCTCCATGGTACCGTGTCGCACGGCAAGCATGGGCAGCACCAGTGTCGACAAGTGGCGGGCCAGCATCTCGGCCCGTATCCCGTCCAGGGCCCGTACGACCCATTCCTCGCGCCAGCTCGGGTTCCGATCCAGATCATGCACGATGGCATGGAGGCGCAGGGGATAGGTGTCTTCAACCAGAACGGTACCGGGCGCGGGGCGGACCTCTTCCACCATTTCCCGAACCAGCTCCTGCGGTGAGGACGCGGGCTCGACGATCGCCTGCGGGAAGGCCAGGACACGGGCGGTATCCTGCTCGATGACCACGGCATCGACTCCGAAGCTCAGCTCCTCGTGGATGGCGACGACCTCGATGCCGCGGATCCGGGCACGGCAATCCGCGGGTATCCTCGCCGTCACGAGCGGAATAGGAGTACTAAACCCAGACAACCGCCATGTCCTCGCACCGGCAATCGAGGGCGCACTTCTCGCCTAAGGCGTCATCGGACCAGAAACAGATGGCCTATCCAAACGAGAAGGGCCGCAATGGCGACGTACTGCACCCACAGGCAGATGTAAGGCAGCCCGCTACACGCCTTATGAAAAGGACACTTCTTGAACCTACACCGCAGCATATGGCCCCCTTCGTCCTGCGCACGGGATTGCTCAAGGCGGCCGCGGCGGCCACCTTTCGCCTGCGGCCGCCCGCACCGGTACCCCCGCCCCTCTAGGTTTCGCCGATCCAGGACCGCCGGCGCGGAACTGCGCCGGTATCTCCGCGGGC